>DASQAV010000122.1:0-21242 GCA_035635575.1 Candidatus Dormiibacterota bacterium
GCGGAGCCCAGGCGCATGTGGCGGTTTGATTCGTAGTCCTGGTAATTGCCCTCGAACCAGACCACGCTTCCGTCCTCCTCGAAGGCGATCATGTGCGTGGCGATGCGGTCCAGGAACCAGCGGTCGTGGGTGATCACGCAAACGCACCCCGCGAAATTCAGGATTCCCTCCTCCAGCGCGCGAAGCGTATCCACGTCGAGGTCGTTCGTGGGCTCGTCCAGGAGAAGCAGGTTTCCGCCGTCGCGCAAGAGCTTCGCCAGATGGACCCGGTTTCGCTCTCCGCCGCTCAGGTTCTTCACCAGCTTCTGCTGGTCGGCTCCCTTGAAATTGAACATCGCGACGTAGGAGCGCGAGGGGAT
Source organism: Candidatus Dormiibacterota bacterium (assembly GCA_035635575.1). Lineage (GTDB taxonomy): Bacteria > Eisenbacteria > RBG-16-71-46 > SZUA-252 > SZUA-252 > WS-7. The sequence continues at coordinate 360 of DASQAV010000122.1, forward strand.
CGTGCGGCTCCCCAGGTTGATCTCGTCCTCGCCGTTGCTGATCTCTTCCCAGACGTTCTTCTCTCCCTGCAGGGCGTCCCGGCTCTGGTCCACGACCGCCAGCTTCACCGTGTCGCCGACGCGAACCGTGCCGGAATCCGGCACCTCGAGCCCCGCGATCAGCCGGAAGAGCGTGGTCTTGCCAGTGCCGTTCGGCCCGATGATGCCCACGATCCCGCCGGGCGGAAGCTGGAACGAGAGACTGTCGATGAGCATGCGGTCCCCGTACCCCTTGGAAAGATTCCGAGCCTCGACCACCAGATTGCCGAGGCGGGGTCCGGGCGGAATGGAGATCTCCGCGATCACCTCGCGCTTCTCGTTCTCCACGCGCAGGAGCTCCTCGTACGCCGTGACGCGCGCCTTGCTCTTGGCCTGCCGCGCTCTCGGCGACATGCGGATCCACTCCAGCTCGCGCTTCAGCGTGCGCTGCCGGGCGGATTCCGTCTTTTCCTCGAGCGAAAGGCGCTCCTGCTTCTGCTCGAGCCACGAGGAGTAGTTTCCTTCCCAGGGAATGCCCGCGCCGCGGTCCAACTCCAAGATCCACCCCGCGACGTTGTCCAGGAAGTAACGGTCGTGGGTCACCGCCACGACGGTCCCCGGATATTCTTTCAGGAAGCGCTCGAGCCAGGCAACGGACTCGGCGTCGAGATGGTTCGTGGGCTCGTCGAGAAGGAGAAGATCGGGGTGTTGCAGCAACAGCCGGCAGAGCGCCACGCGCCTCCGCTCGCCCCCCGAGAGCGTCTCCACCTTCGTGTCCCCGGGAGGCACACGCAGCGCGTCCATCGCGATCTCGACCGTGCGGTCCAGCTCCCAGGCGTTCTTGGCCTCGATCTCCGCCATGATGCGGCCGTGCTCCTCGAGCACGCGCTCCATCTCCTCCGGCGAGAGGCTCTCGCCCAGCTTCAGATTCAGCTCGTTGAAGCGGTGGAGGAGCGCGCGCGTTTCCGCCACGCCTTCCTCGATGTTCCCGAGCACGTCCTTCTTGGGATCGAGCACCGGCTCTTGTGGAAGAAACCCGACGCGGATTCCCTTCGCGGGGCGGGCTTCGCCGCTGGTGGGCTCCTCCACGCCGGCCATGATTCGGAGGAGGGTGCTCTTTCCGGCGCCGTTCATCCCCAGCACGCCGATCTTCGCGCCGGGCAGGAAGGAGAGCCAGATCCCCTTCAAGACCTCGCGGTTGGGCGGATGGACCTTGCGCAGGTCCTTCATGGTGAAGATGTACTGTTGGGCCATGGGTCACGGAGTATACGCAAACGGGCGCGGAGATTGCAGGCCAACGAGTTATTGCCCGGTGGCGGCGGCTAAAAATCTGTCTCGACGCCGCTCGATTGAATCGAGCCCGTTCGCCAGGAACTTCGGGTCTGTACTTCTATCGTGTGGAGACCCCCGAGGGAGTGGCGACGGGGCGGTTCACCGTCTTGAAATAAGAACCGGCCGGACGGAAGGGCTATACTCGGCATATCTGGACCCGCGCCAGCCGACGCTCCGTCCAGCCTACCCTATGGGAGGGTTCATGCCGGCAACCATCACCATTCGAAACAACGGGTCCATCAAAGTCGACGGAGAGTTCACGATCCTCGACCAAGACGGAAATCCCTTCGATCTGGGCGGCCGCACCACGATCTCGCTCTGCCGTTGCGGGCAGTCCTCCAACAAGCCCTTCTGCGACGGCTCCCACAAGACCTGTGGCTTTGAATCCATGATCGTGGCGCGAGTGCTCCCGCCGCCCGCTCCCAAACCAACATGACGCACCCTCGCGATGCAGCACCCGCGCGGGACGCCAAGGAATCGGTCATGATCGAATCCTTTCGCGCCGAAGCACTGCAGACCCTCCTCGCCGACGGGGAGGGGCCTCACCTCTCGCTCTACCTTCCGACGCACCGGCGCCATCCCGAGTGGAAGCAGGATGCCGTGCGATTCAAGACACTCCTCGGGCAGGCGAAGGAGCTCCTCAGCACGCGGTACAAGAACAAGGACGTGGACGCGTTCCTCGAGCCGCTCCGCCAGATGGAGGGAGAGCGGCACTGGGAGCACTCCCTGGACGGGCTGGCGCTCTTCCGGAAGGAAGGGACCACGTTCGCATACCGGCTTCCCATGCCGGTGCCCGAGCTCGTGGTCGTCGCGGAGACCTACCACACGAAGCCGCTGCTTCGATTCCTCCGCTCGAACGGCCGCTATCTCGTGCTCGCCGTCAGCCAGAACCACGTCTCGCTCTACGAGGGCTCCCCGTTCGGAGCCGGGCCGGTCAATCTGGAAGGGGTTCCGAAGAGCCTTCGCGGCGCCCTGGGCGTCCCCGATTTCGACCGGTCGTTCCAGAGCCAGTACGTGCGGGGGGCGGTGTTTCATGGACAGGGGCCCGGCAAGGAGATCCGGAAGGAGGAGCTGCTTCACTTCTTCAACCAGATCGACCGGGGCCTTCACGAGTATCTTCGCGACGAGCGCGTCCCGCTCCTGCTCGCGGCGGTGAAGTATTACCATCCGATCTACAAGCTCGCGAACCGCTATCCTGAGCTCCTGGAGCCGGGGCTCGAGGGAAATTACGAGCGCGCGAATGCGGACCAGATCCACAAGGAAGCCTGGCCCAAGGTCGGCCGTGTCTTCGAGTCGCGCGTCCAGACCTGGCTCGAGCGCTACAACGAGCGCAAGGGGACGGGTCTCGCCACCGATCGGATCGACGAGATCGCGCAGGCGGCAGTGGCGGGGCGCATCCAGTGCCTCCTGGTCGCGGAGGAGGAATCGGTCTGGGGACTCCTGGATCGGAAGACGGGCGCCCTGGAGCTTCACGAGCGGCAGAGGGATGCCCAGGACGCGGACGTGCTCGACGACATCGCCGAGGAGACGTTCAAGCGCTCGGGCGAAGTCTTCGTCATCCCGCGCTCGTCGATGCCCGGGGCCAAGCCCATCGCAGCGATCTATCGTTTCTGATGCGGTCCCCGCGCTCCGCGGGGCGCAGACCGTGATGGGGGGAACGCCGTGGCGCCGCCCACCCTCTTGATGGATCTCTACGAGCTGACGATGCTCGCCGGATACTTCGAGCAGGGAATCCACGAGCGCCACGCGACGTTCGACCTCTATTTCCGCGAGATACCCTTCCACAGCGGATACGCCGTCGCGGCGGGCCTGGATCCGGCCCTCGACTATCTCGAGGCCCTCCGCTTCGACGAAGGGGACCTCGACTATCTGGAATCGATCCATCTCTTCAGCGGACCCTTCCTCGCCTATCTCTCCTCGCTGCGATTCCGGGGCACGGTCACCGCCGCGCCGGAGGGAACCCTCGTGTTCCCGCACGAGCCGATCGTCACGGTGGAGGGGCCGCTGGCGCAGGCCCAGGTCGTGGAGACGGCGCTTCTCAATATCGTGAACTTCCAGACGCTGATCGCGACCAAGGCCTCGCGCGTCGTGCGCGCGGCGGCGCCCGCCAAGGTCGTCGAGTTCGGGGCGCGGCGCGCCCAGGGCCCCGACGGGGCGCTCTCCGCCACGCGCGCCGCGGCGGTCGGGGGTGTTCTCACGACGAGCCACCTCTGGGCGGGGAAGACCTTCGGCCTTCCGGTCACGGGCACGCAGGCACACAGCTGGGTCATGTCCTTCCCCTGCGAGATCGAGGCGTTCCGCGCGTACGCGGCCGCCTTCCCGGACACGTGCGTCCTGCTCGTGGACACCTACGACACCTTGAAGCACGGCATCCCGAACGCGATCGCGATCGCGAAGGAGCTGGAGTCGAAGGGGCACAAGCTCTCGGGCGTGCGGATCGATTCGGGGGACCTGGCCTATCTCAGCCGTGAGGCGAGACGGCTGCTGGACGAGGCGGAGCTGGGCTACGTGAAGATTCTGGCCTCGAACGAGCTGGACGAGCACGTGATCCAGTCGATCCGCATGGAGGGAGGACGCGTGGATCTCTACGGGGTGGGGACGCGCCTCTCGACGGGGGCCGGCACTCACGGCGGCGCGCTCGGCGGCGTGTACAAGCTCGTGCGCATCGACGAGGAGCCCAAGATCAAGGTGAGCGGGGATCCCTCGAAGAGCACCCTTCCGGGCCGAAAGCGCGTCTGGCGCGTGACCCGGCCCGACGGCGTCTTCGAGATGGACGTGATCGCCCTCGACGGCGAGGCGGTGGGGCCCGGGGACGAAGTCTTCGATCCGGAGCATCCGCTTCGGCATTCCTCCATCCCCGAGGACACGAAGCTGGAGGATCTGCGCAGCGTCGCCATGGAGAAGGGAATCCGGAAAGTCGGCTCTCCGGCGCTTCCGGCGATCGCGAAGCGCGCCTCGCGCGAGCTGGGGTGTCTTCCCGAGGGCACCCTCCGCTTCATGAATCCGCACCGCTACCGGGTGTCCCTGAGCCCGCGCCTGCACGAGCTTCGCATGAGGCTGATCGAGGAGGCCCGGAGCGGATGAGGGACTGGGCCGAGGCATTGCGTGACCTGAGTCACGCAGGCGTTCGGCTCCTCCCATCCGCGGAAGTCCTCGCTGGAATCAGCCGCGCCAGGGCCGTATAGTCCTGGGTTCGCCGTATCATCCAGGATTCCGAGTGGCAAGGAAGCTACCTGACTTCGGGAAATCCGCGTTCTTCTGGGGGCCATCTTGCACGTCGCAGAAAACCTGACAACCGTCCTGTACCCGGCATCGAATCCCACCAAACGACCCCTCACCGCCGAAGATCTCTGGAAGGTCGCGCGCGTGGGAGCGCCGGTGCCTACGCCCGACGGAAGGGTCGTCGTGCCGGTCACGACCTACGATCTGGAGGCGAACAAGGGGAAGCCCAGGCTCTGGCTCGTTCCAGGTGAGGGGGGAGAGCCGCGCCCCCTGACCTCCGAGGAGCAGGCGAGCACCGACCCGGCCGTGTCGCCGGACGGGCGCTGGGTCTCCTTCCTCCGCGCGCGCGGTGAGGAGAAGCCGCAGCTTCACCTCATGCCGCTGGACGGCGGAGAAGCGGAGCGGCTGACCGATCTCCCGATGGGGGTGCTCGATCCCCGCTGGTTCCCGGACGGAACGAAGATCGCGTTCGTGACGATGCTCCTCGAGGCGGCTCCGACACCGGAGGGAACGAAGGAGCTTCTCGAGAAGCGCGCGAAGGATCCGGTCAAGGTCCACGTCACCGAGGACCGCGTCTATCGCTATTGGGACCGCTGGCTGACCGAGGGCGAGAAGCCCCACCTCCTCGTCCTCGATCTGAAGACACGCGCGCTGACCGACGTCACCCCGCAGGGAACCGGGTGGTTCGATCTCATGGATCCCTCCGGGCAATACGACGTCTCGCCGGACGGAGCGGAGATCGCCTTCGCCGCGAACTCCAGCCGGCCGCCTCATCACCTTCTTCGCTGGGCAATCTTCACCGTGCCCACGAGCGGGAAGGGGCCGGTCACGTGCCTCACTCCGGAAGGAACGCCGCCGAAGAGCGCGGATTTCTGGCGCCCCCGCTACTCCCCGGATGGAACGTCGATCTTCTACGGCATGCAGCGCGATCCCTATTTCTACGCCGACAAGGTCCGGATCGTGCGCTACGACCGCGCCGCGAGGACCCACACCGTGCTGACGGAGGATTGGGACCGCTCGCCCGCGGCGTGGGAGCTCGCGAAGGACGGCACGCTGATTCTCGAGGCGGAGGATCGGGGAAGGGTTCTCCTCTTCTCCATGACGGCGGGCGGGGGAGCGCCGAAGGCGCTTCTCACGCAGGGGACGGCTTCGGGGCTCAAGATCGGACGGGATGGCCGCGTTTACTTCACGATCCAGACGACCTCCGCGCCGCCCGAGGCCGCATCCATCGGGCAGGACGGAAAAGACCTCCGGAAGCTGACCAAATTCAACGACGCGCTCCTGAGCGAGGTGGCGCTCGGAGAGGTGCGCGAGATCGAGTTCCCCGGAGCGGATGGGAATCGCGTCCAGATGTTCGTGGTGCTCCCGCCCGGATTCGATCCCAAGAAGAAGTGGCCGCTGGTCCACGTGATCCACGGGGGGCCGCACGGGATCGCCGGGGACAATTTCCACTTCCGCTGGAACCCGCAGGCATTCGCGGCGCCGGGATACGTGGTGGCGTGCGTGAATTTCCACGGCTCGACCTCGTGGGGACAGGACTTCGCCGCGGTGATCCAGGGCGGCCACGGGGACAAGCCCTTCACCGACATCATGCGCGCCACCGATCTCCTGCTCGAGACCGGGTTCATCGATGAGAAGCGGATGGCCGCGACGGGGGGAAGCTACGGCGGCTATCTCGTGTGCTGGATCGCGGGGCAGACCGACCGCTTCGCCTGTCTCGTCAATCATGCCGGCGTGTTCGACCTGATCGCCGAGTACGCGAGCGACATCACGCAGGGGCGGCATCAGGCGTACGGGGGCGAGCCCTGGGATCGCCTCGACGCGCTCGATCGATGGAATCCGGCGCGGTTCGCGCGCGGGTTCCAGAGCCCGATGCTCGTGATTCACGGCGAGCGCGATTACCGCGTTCCCCACACCCAGGCGCTCGCGGTCTACAACATCTACAAAGCCAAGGGAGTCGACGCGAGGCTCGTCTTCTTCCCGGACGAGAATCACTGGGTGCTGAAGCCCAGGAACTCCATCGTCTGGAACCGCGAGGTGCACGGCTGGCTCCAACGGTATCTCGCGTAAGGCAACTTCCTACACTCCACTACGCCATGGGCCTCCGGCTCTTTTTCTCCGGGGGCTCTTTCATTTCATCCCCCCTGCGTCCCAAGGGTGGCGCATCATCAGAGTACGGGCCGCGTTCATGCGGGCGTAGCCGAAGCCAGCGATTCATCACCCGGAAAGGGAACGATGCGTTGGTCCTGGAAGGTCGCGACGATTGCGGGGATTCCCATCCGCATTCACGCGACCTTCTTCTTGCTTCTCGTCTGGATCGCGTGGCAGAGCGCCGCCGGAGGAGGCGGGCTCCGCCAGGCCCTGGGCGGCGCCGGATTCATCCTCGCCGCCTTCGCCTGCATCGTCCTCCACGAGTTCGGCCACGCGCTCATGGGCAGGCGCTTCGGAGTGGTCACGAAGGACATCACGCTCCTTCCGATCGGCGGCCTGGCCCGCCTGGATCGGATTCCGCGCCGTCCACCGGAAGAGGTGGCGATCGCGCTCGCCGGGCCGGCCGTGAACGTCGCCATCGCCGCGGTCCTGCTCCTCTTCATGCATCTCTCACCGGGGGTCTACGATTTCGGGGACCCGCTCCTCTACCAGCGGAGCTTCGTGGCCCCGCTCTTCGTCTGGAACCTGCTCGTCACCGCCTTCAATCTGATTCCCGCATTTCCCATGGATGGCGGGCGCGTGCTCCGGGCCCTCCTGGCCATGCGGCTCGATTACGTCCGCGCCACGCGGATCGCGGCCAATGTGGGGCAGGGGATCGCGCTCCTCTTTGCGGTCGTGGGCGTGCTCTGGAACCCGATGCTCATCCTGATCGCGTTCTTCGTATTCCTGGGGGCGGGGGCGGAGTCGTCGTTCGTGCAGATGCGCTCGGTCTTCGACGGCGTTCCCGTCTCACGCGCGATGATCCGGGACTTCCGCGCCCTCCAGGCGAGCGACCCGATCTCGAAGGCGGTCGAGCTCCTGCTGGACGGACATCAACAGGACTTCCCCGTGGTCGCGGGGCAGAACGGGGATCCTCCGATCGGGATCCTGACACGGTCTGATCTATTGAAATCGCTAGCGGGAGGGCGCACCGGCATCCGTGTCGGCGACGTGGCACGGACACCCTGCGGCGTGGCAGGCCCGAACGAGATGCTGGAGCAGGTCTTCCAGAGAATGCAGGAGAGCGGCTGCAACGCCGTTCCCGTCGTGGAGCCAGGACGCGGAATCGTGGGGATGCTCACGCTCGAGAACGTGGGGGAGTACGCGATGGTGCAGGCCGCGCTCCATCGCGCCGCCAAGGTCGCTCCGATCGTCTAGCGGGCTACGGCTTCTGCCAGATCTGCTCGGCGAACGGATCGCGTCCGATCACGCTCTCCACGCCTTCTCCGCGTGGCAAGCGGATCCAGAAGGCCGCGCCGGAGCCGCTGGGGCTTTCGCCGACGCCCACCTCTCCCCGGTGCAGCTCCACGAAGCGCTTCGTCAGATGCAGCCCGAAGCCCAGGCCGTCCTTCACGCGCTTGCTGAGCCCTTCCGCCTGCGACTCCATCTCGAACACCAGGGGCGCCGCCTCGGCCTCCACCTTCGGTCCCGAGTCCCGCACCTCGAGCTGGATGTGGTCGTCCCCGAGCCACGTGGTGAGCATCACGCGGCCCTTCGCGGGGGAGAAGCGGATCCCGTTCCGGAGAAGGTGCAGGATGGCCTGGCGGACCTTGGGCCCATCCAGATGCTGGTCCGGAATCTTCTCGTCGAGCTTGCTCTCCAGATCGACCTGCCGGCTGGCCGCGAACACCCGCACGCTGTCCAGCGCCTCGCGCGCGATCTTGTTCACGTTCTCGACGCGGAGGTCCAGGAGGAACCGGCCCGTCTCCAGCCGGGCCAGATCGAGCACATCGTCGACCAGGCTCATGAGGCGCTGCGCTTCGCTCCGCAGCCGCGCCGTGAACTCGCGCCGCATGGAGGTGTTCATCCGTTTGTCGTTCTGATCCATGACTTCCGAGTAGGCGAGGATCGTGGTGAGCGGCGCCTTGAGCTCGATCTCCGCCGAGGACAGGAACGAGTCCTGGAACGTCGTCGCCGGCTGCGGCGCTCCCGGCTGCGGCTCGCCCTTGCCCCCCGATTTGATGTTCGACGCGCGCTCCTCCAGATTCAGCACGACCAGGGCGCGCTCGATCACGGGCGCGACGTTGTCGGCGAAGAGCTGGCCGATGTCCCGATGCTCCAGCCGGAACGGCTCTGCCTTGCCCCCGCGGTGCGCCTGCAGCACGGCGACGCACCGGTTCTCGAAATTGACGGGAAGGATCAGCGCCGATCCCGCGTCCGGATGGGCCACGAAGTGCTCCGCGAACCGCGCTTCGCGATCCCGGACGTTCATGAGGATCGGCTCACGATGGCGCGCCACCCAGCCCACGGCGCCCTCGCCCAGCTTCACCTCGGCATCGCTCGCGCTCGTCACGGTGCCGAACCGGGCCCGGCATTTCAGCGTCCTGGTCTCCGGGTCGTAGAGGTAGAGCGACACGTCGTGGGAATGGAGCGTGCTGGCCACGCGCCGCACGGTGATCTCGAGAATGGTGTCCAGTGGAAGATCCATGTGAAGGCTGTTTCCGAGCTGGAAGAGCGAGGTCAGCTCGGCAAGCCGTCCGCGTGACTGCTCCAGCTCCATCTGCTCGTTCATGAGACGGCTGCGGAAGCGGTTGATCTCGGTCTGCTGGTGGAGGATGTAGAGGCAGAAGAGAACCGTGAGCCCCACGAGACCCACGAGGAGCATCCATCCGCCCGCCGGCATGTTGTCGCCCAGGAATCCGGAGCGGACGACGGAAACCCAGAGTGCCTGGATGGTGACGACGAAGCCGAGGAGGACGAGGACGACGAGACCCAGGAGCGCCATCGCTCTGCGGTCTGCCTGATGCTGCGCCGCCGTGGTCTTTTCCCGGGACAAGGGTTCCTCCGCTCCAGAGGGGTTGTGGAATCACGTGTTTCATCGGCACGAGAGCGCCCCATCTGAAGCGCGATCCGGCGCGCCGAGCGGGGCGATTCTCCTCTCTTTCCCTCTCTGGCATCAGCGGTTAGAGTGTCCGGGCCCATGGACATTCTGCGAAGCCACCTCAAGACCGGATCGCCCGAATTCCAGCGAAACCGAGCCCACCACGAGGCGCTGGTCGCGGATCTGCGGCGCCGTCTCGCCGAGGTCCAGAAAGGCGGATCCGCCCAGGCGGTGGAGCTGCAGCGAAAGCGCGGGAAGCTCCTCGTGCGCGAGCGGATCGAACGGCTGCTCGATCCCGACACGCCTTTCTTGGAATTCTCGCCGCTCGCCGGCGCGGGCCTCTACGAGGAGGAGATCCCCGCCGCGGGCATCGTGACCGGCATCGGATCCATCTCCGGAAAGGAATGCGTGATCGTCGCCAACGACGCGACGGTGAAGGGGGGCACCTACTACCCGATCACGATCCGGAAGCACATTCGCGCCCAGGAGATCGCGCTGGAGAACCGAATGCCGGCAATCTACCTGGTCGATTCGGGCGGCGTCTTCCTTCCGCTCCAGGCGGAGGTCTTCCCCGACAAGGAGCACTTCGGACGGATCTTCTACAACCAGGCGATCATGTCCGCGGAGGGAATCGCGCAGATCGCCGCGGTGCTCGGCATGTGCACCGCCGGGGGCGCCTATGTTCCCGCCATGTCGGACGAGAACGTGATCGTGAAGGGCACCGGCACCATCTACCTCGCCGGACCTCCGCTCGTGAAGGCGGCGACCGGGGAGGAGGTCACGCCGGAGGAGCTGGGGGGAGCGGAAGTCCACTCGCGCGTGAGCGGCGTGACCGATCACATGGCGGCGAACGAGGACGAAGCGCTCCGCGTCGTTCGGAACATCGTCGAGAACCTGAATCGCGTGAAGCGCGTGGACCTCGATCTCAGGGAGCCCGAGGATCCGGCCTATCCACCGGAGGAGATCTATGGCGTGCTTCCCACCGATCTGCGCCAGCCCTACGACGTGCGCGAGGTGCTGGCGCGGCTCCTGGACGGAAGCCGCTTCCACGAGTTCAAGGCGAGTTATGGCACCACGCTCGTCTGCGGATTCGGACACTGGATGGGGTACCCCGTAGGGGTCGTCGCCAACAACGGCGTGCTCTTCTCGGAGAGCGCGCTCAAGGGAGCGCACTTCGTCGAGCTCTGCAACCAGCGGCGGGTGCCGCTCCTCTTCTTGCAGAACATCACCGGCTTCATGGTCGGGAAGAAGTACGAGGCCGGAGGAATCGCGAAGGACGGCGCCAAGATGGTGCAGGCGGTGGCCACCGCGGCGGTCCCGCGCATCACGGTCCTGATCGGCGCCTCGCACGGCGCGGGAAACTATGCCATGAGCGGCCGCGGGTACCGGCCCCGCTTCCTCTTCGCGTGGCCCAACTCTCGTATTTCCGTGATGGGAGGCCAGCAGGCATCCGAGGTCCTGGTCCAGGTGAAGCGCGAGCAGATGGCGCGGGAAGGCAAAGCGCTCTCCGCCGAGGAGGCCAAGGCGATCGCCGACCCGGTGCTGGCGAAGTACGAGTTGGAGGGAAGCCCCTACTTCGCCACCGCGCATCTCTGGGACGATGGGGTCATCGATCCCGCCCAGACGCGCGAGGTCGTGGGGCTGGCGCTCTCCGCCGCCTTGAACGCTCCGGTGCTCCGCGGGGCGGCTCCCGTGTTCCGGATGTGATGGAATCCACTCCCCGGGTCCGCCTCGAGATCCGCTCTCCCCTGGCGCGGCTGACGCTGAACCGGCCGGACGTGCGGAACGCGTTCGACGACGCCCTCATCGGGGAGCTTCAGCAAGCGCTCGAGAAGGTGCGCGCTGCGTACGAGGAATCGCCCGAGAAAGCGCCCCGCGCGCTGGTCCTTACCGGAGAGGGGCAGGCCTTCTGCGCGGGCGCGGACATGAACTGGATGCGCCGGAGCATCGCGTACACGCGCGACGAGAATGAGGCGGACGCAAGGCGCATGGCCCAGGTGCTCCACTCGCTGGACGAGCTTCCCATTCCCACGATCGCGCGCGTGAACGGCGCGTGCCTGGGGGGAGGCATGGGGCTCCTCGCGTGCTGCGACGTCGGGGTCGCCTCGAATCATGCGCAGTTCGGCTTCACGGAGGCCCGGCTGGGGATCGCGCCGGCGGTGATCTCGGCCTTCGTGCTTCCCAAGATCGGCCCTTCCGCCGCGCGCCGCTATTTCCTCACCGCGGAGCTCTTCGGGGCGGCGGAGGCGAAGGGGATGGGGCTCGTGCACGAGGTGGTCCCGGCGGCGGAGCTGGACACGGCGGTGGACCGTTTCGTGTCCGCGCTCGCCGGGAACGGGCCCCGCGCGGTCTCGGCGGCGAAGCAGCTCATCCGCGAGGCGCTGGCCCGCACCCGGGACGACACCATCGAGAACGCGGTTCGCGCCATCGCGGGCCTCCGCGCGTCGCCTGAAGGGCAGGAGGGGCTGGGGGCTTTTCTCGAGAAGCGCTCTCCTTCCTGGAAGCGATGAGCCCGGCGCGGGCGGACTACGCGGTAGGGAAACCCTTCCGGAAGGTGCTCGTCGCGAACCGCGGCGAGATCGCGGTCCGCGTGTGCCGAACCCTGCGTGAGATGGGAATCCCCTCCGTCACGGTAACCTCCGACGCCGACCGCCGCGCGCCGCACGCCCGCGCCGGAGACGAATCGGTCGCGATCGGCCCCGCACCCGCCGCCGAGAGCTATCTCAACGCTTCCGCCATCCTGGACGCCGCGCGCCGCACCGGCGCCGAGGCGATCCATCCCGGCTACGGGTTTCTCTCCGAGAACGCGGCGTTCGCCGCGGAGTGCCGCGCCGCGGGGATCGTCTTCATCGGTCCCGCACCCGAGAGCATGGAGCGGCTGGGGGACAAGTCCGCGGCGCGACGGACCGCCGCTTCTCTGGGAGTGCCGCTGGTTCCGGGCGCCGAGGAGGTGCCCTCCGTCGAGCGCGCGGTCACCGAGGCGGAGCGTGTGGGATTTCCGGTCATGCTCAAGGCCTCGGGCGGAGGCGGAGGGCGCGGGATGCGCGTGGTGGCATCGGCGTCCGAGATGAAGCCGGCGTACGAGACCGCGCGGCGCGAAGCCGCATCCGCGTTCGGGAACGATCGCCTGCTCCTCGAGAAGTACGTGCACCCGGCCCGCCACGTGGAAGTGCAGATTCTGGCCGATGGACGGGACGCCCTGGCGCTCGGGGAGCGGGAGTGCAGCCTGCAGCGGCGGCACCAGAAGCTGATCGAGGAATCCCCGTCCGCGGCGGTCGGCTCGAAGACGCGGGCCGCCATGGAGGACGCCGCCGTCACGCTCGCCAAGGCCGCGAAATATGCCGGCGTGATGACGGCCGAATTCCTGATGGGGGCGGATGGCTCTTTCTATTTTCTCGAGGTGAACACGCGGCTACAAGTGGAGCATCCGGTGACGGAGATGCGGAGCGGGCTCGACCTCGTCCGCGCGCAGATCCTCATCGCAGCGGGCCGCACCGTGGGCGACGCGCCGCCTCCCCTGCGCGGCCACGCCATCGAGGCGAGGCTCTGCGCGGAGGACGCCTACCATGGATTCCTCCCGCAGACCGGGACGATCCTGGCCCTCGCCTGGCACGAGGAAGAGGGGGTCCGGGTCGACTCCGGCATCGCGCAGGGGCAAACCCTCTCGCCGTACTACGACTCGCTCCTCGCCAAGCTCATCGCGCACGGGCGGGACCGCGAGGACGCGAGGAGGAAGCTCCTTCGCGCGCTCCGGGGCACGGCGCTCCTCGGGGTCGTCACCAACCAATCCTTCCTGATCGACCTGCTCGAGGACGATTCTTTCGTCAAGGCGGAGACGTTCACGCACACGGTGGAATCCCGCGAATGGCGCGTTCCCGAAACGATTCCCGACGCGGCGCTCGCCGCTCTGGCCGCGTTCTCCTCCGAGCCGCGGGCGCAGGGCGGCGCGGAGGAAGACACCGACCGCTACTCGCCCTGGCAGAGGCTGGGCGCCTGGGGGCGCTCTTGACCCGGCGTCTCGCGCTGCGCCGCGGCGGGACACCGGTCGCGGTCCCCTACGAGCGGAAGGGGGGCCGGATCGTGCTCGATCTCGGAGATCGCCGCTTCGAGGCGGAGGTGAAGCGCGAGGGCCTCTGGTTCCGGGTTCGCTCCGGCGAGAGCGCGACCCGGTGCGCGGTCGCGCGCGGAAGGCGGCAGATCTGGGTCTCCTGTGAGGGCCGGACCTACGTCCTGGATGAGGACCGTCCCGAGGTAGCCGCAGAGGGCGCCGCTTCCACGGACGAGATCCGCGCTCCGATGACCGGACGGGTGGTGCAGGTGGCCGCGGAAAAGGGCGCCTCGGTTCGGGAGGGGGACCTTCTCGTCACCATCGAGGCGATGAAGATGGAATTTCGCGTGACGGCCCCGGAGGACGGCGTCGTCTCCGAGGTCCGCTGCGGGGCAGGAGAACGCGTGGAGCTGGGGGACCTGCTCGTCACGCTGGAGCCCGGGGCATGAAGGTGCGCGTCACGGAAGTCGGGCCCCGCGACGGGCTCCAGAACGAGGCGCGCACCCTCCCGACCGAGACCAAGGTCTTGTTCGTGGATGCCCTCTCCGAGGCGGGCTACGAGGAGATCGAGGTGAGCGCCTTCGTCTCGCCGGAGCGCGTGCCTCAGCTCGCGGACGCCGAAGAGGTGTTCCAGCAAATCAAGCGCAAGGGGTCCACGCTCTACTCGGCGCTCGTGCCAAACGAGCGCGGCCTCGAGCGCGCGCTCCGCGCGAAGGTGGGGAAGATCGCGGTGTTCACGGCGGCCTCCGAGACCTTCAACCGAAAGAACGTGAACGCCTCGATCCAGGAATCGATCGAGCGGTTCCGGCCCGTGGTCTCGGCGGCGCTCCGGGACTCGATTCCGGTGCGGGGCTACGTCTCCACCGCGTTCTGGTGCCCCTACGAGGGAAAGATCGCGCCCGAGCGCGTGGTGGAGGTGGCCCGGGAGCTGCTCGAGCTCGGCGTGGACGAGATCTCGATCGGGGACACGATCGGAAAGGCGATTCCCTCGGAAGTGATGACGCTCCTCGACCGGCTCCTGGACCACGTGGATCAGGACCGGATCACGATGCATTTCCACGACACGTACGGCACCGCGATCGCGAACGTGCTGGCTTCGTACGAGCGGGGGATCGCCTCCTTCGATTCCTCGGCAGGCGGCGTGGGCGGCTGTCCCTTCGCTCCCGGCGCCGCGGGGAACGTGGCCACCGAGGACCTGATCTGGGCGCTCACGCGGACGGGCGCCTCGGTCACGCCCGACCTCGACCGGGTGCGGGCCGCCTCAGACCTCCTGGCTTCCGCTCTGGGAAGGCCCCTTCGTTCCCGCGTGCGCGAGGCGCTCTCGGGAGGGTCCCAGGGCCCTCCCTGACAGCGTCCTCTGGAGCAGCGGCGGCGTTACGAGCGTCGTGAGAATCACCATCATCACCGCCGCGGAGTAGATCTCCGGCGTGATCACGGGGCGGCCCGCGATCAGGAGCGTTGCTCCCACGTTCGCGAAGATGAGCCCCACCTCTCCGCGCGGCACCATCCCCAGCCCGACCGCGAGCCGGTTCACGCCGCGCTCCAGAACGCCCAGGGAGCACGCCTGCTTTCCGATCCACGCGGCCGCGGTCAGCGCCATCGCGAGCAGGACGATGCGCCCGCTCCCGAAAGAGGCGAGCTCGACCCGGAATCCGGTCATCACGAAGAAGACCGGCACGAGGAACGTGGAGAGGGGATTCAGGAGCGACTCGATGCTTTGGTCGCGGCTCTCCTCGAAATCCCGGAACTGCCTCGTCTCCAAGATCAGCCCCGCCGCGAAGGCGCCCACGATGGGCGAAAGACCCGCCAGCGTTCCCAGGTAGGCGAGCACGAAGCAGATCACGAGCGCCGTCGTGAGCAGGATCCCCGTTCCCTTCATGCGCGATGCGAGACCCAGGAGGCGCGGGGTGAGCCATTGCCCCAGGAGGATCGCGGCGACCAGGAACCCGAGCGCTTTGGCCGAGACGTGGACGATCTCGCCCAGCGAGAGGCTGCCTCCCTGGTTCGCCGCGGTGACGATCCCCGTGAGCGCCGCAAGGATTACGAGACCCAGCACGTCGTCCAGGACCGCGGCGCCGAGGATGATCCGGGCCTCGGTCGTCTGCGAGAGTCCGAGATCGCGGAGCACGCGCGCCGTGATTCCCACGCTGGTCGCGGTCAGGATGGCCCCAAGAAACGCGTGCACGAGGGTCGGTTGCCCGGGGAGGAGCCAGGCGCCCACGCCCCATCCCAGCGCCATCGGTGTCGCGACGCCCAGAACGGCGACGAGCGTGGACGAGGCGCCCACCTCCAGCATGTCCTTCACCGTGGACTGAAGGCCCACCTCGAAGAGGAGCAAGATGACGCCGAGCGACGCGAGCATCTGGAGAATCGGGTCGGTGCGGATGGGATCGAGAGCGTGGATTCCGAGGAGCGTGAGGTTGCCGAGGAGAATGCCGACCACGATCTCGCCCAGAACGGCGGGCTGCCGCATCCGGAGCGCCGCCCAGCCAGAGAGCTTTGCCGCGCCGAGCAAGATTGCGAGCCGGATGAGGAGAAGGGCTACGGGATCGTGCATGGCGGGGCAGGATACCCGGATCGGGATCGATCTGGTAGGGTTACGCCCATGCGCGAACTACGCTCCTCGTTCCTGCTCGTCTTCATGGTTGCCTCGCTTGCGCTCGCGGCGCACGCGCGCGCGGCCGGCACTTCTCCCGAGCCCCGGACGCCGCCTCCCACGCAGGCGATGCCCGGCTCCGCCTTTCCCTCGAAGGACTCCACGGCCGCTCCGGGCAGAGCGGAGGCGGAGAAGGTCTATGCGAAGGGCTGGGACCTGGCACAGCAGGCGAAGCAGGAGCTCGCGACCGGTAAGTCCGACTCGGCGAAGAAGCGCTTCGGAAAGGCGCTCAAGAAATTCAAGGAGGCCACCGACATCGACCCTAGCTACTACCAGGCGTGGAACATGGTGGGCTTCTGCTCGCGGAAGTCGGGCGACCTGAAGCGCTCCTTCGAGGCGTACGCCAAGTGCATCGAGATCGAGCCGGAGTACGCGCCCGCGCACGAGTACCTGGGTGAGGCGTATCTCATGGCCGGCGACCCGGCCAAGGCGAAGGAGCAGCTCCTCTGGCTCGTGTCGCGCAAATCCAAGGACGAGATCGCAACACTGACGCAGAGCATCGAGGCATACGAGAAGAGCGGGACGACGGGCGCCGCATCGGACTCCATGGCGAAGGGCGGAGGCTGGTGAGCGCTGCCGCCTGCTTCGCCCCGGAAAACCAAACGGGAACCGCGTTGCCGCGATCCCCGCATCCAGACCCCGCCATCCCTGGCGGAAGTATGTTCCCGCGCGTCTTTCGGGCGCGGGTTGGTACTGGCACTAGATCGGTCGACCCGCCCGGAACGTGACCCCAATTCGGGTCTACGTAGAAACACGTACTTCTACTCGTTCGGCAGGAGCCGCTCCTTCGTCTTCTCCCGCTTCAGCGCTTCCTTGTTCAGAACCTTGAACTCCACGCGTCGATTCTTGGCACGGCCCAGCTGGGTCGCGTTGCTCGCGATCGGCTGCGACGAGCCGTACCCGGCCGCGGTGAACTGGTCGGGGTTCAGCTCGGGAAATCGATTCGTGAGGTAGTCGAGGACCGCCTGCGCGCGCGCTTTGCTGAGCGATGCGTTCTTCGCGGCGCCTCCTTGCGAATCGGTGTGGCCCCCGATCTCGATCCGGAGATCCGGCCAGCGCGCGAGGATGTTGCCCACCTCGTCCAGGACCGACTCCGACTCGGGAGTGATCGTGGCGTGCCCCGTGTCGAAGTTGATGTTCTGGAGCCGGATCATTCCCGTCTCGAGGAGCTGCGTCTCCTTCTCGTTCACCACGATCGGACACCCCTTCCGGTCCACCTTCACGTTCGGGGGACTGTCGGGGCATTCGTCGATACCGTCGCAGACACCGTCCCCGTCCGAGTCCCTGGGGCATCCGTTGTCGTTCACCAGGCAGCCCTTCGGGGTCGAGGGGCACTGGTCGATCCCGTCGTAGATGCTGTCCTGGTCCGCGTCGTGCGGGCAGCCGTACGTGTCGACGATCGCACCGCGCGGCGTATCGGGGCAGCGGTCGATCCCGTCCGGAACCTTGTCGAAGTCACCGTCGTGCTCGCAGCCGCGCGCGTCCACGATCGCCCCCGGCGGCGTGTTCGGGCACTTGTCGATTCCGTCGAAGACGCCGTCGTCGTCGCTGTCGATGCCGCAGCCGACCGCGTCGACGCGCGCGCCCTCGGGTGTGCCGGGGCAGCGATCGTCGTCATCCGGCACGCCGTCCTTGTCCCGGTCCCGCGGCGGACCGCCGATGTCGAAGGAGACTCCGGCGAACACCTCGGGATGGTTCCGGTATTCCTCGAGCGTGCTGCTCGGAATCTTCACCTTGTAGGCGAGGTCGCGTCCTTCGATCCGCAGGGCCACCCGCTCTCCCAGCCTTCTGCGGAAGCCCACACCGCCGTTCAACGTGAACCGGTGAAGGCTGGATCCCGTCCCCTCGTAATGGAGGTAGTTCTGTCCGACGCCGCCGGTGAGATACGGAGTGAAACGGCCGTCCCCCGAGAGGAAGAGCGTCACGTTGCCCTCGACGTGGAGAAAGCTGAGGGAGGGATCGGTGGTGAGCTTTCCCGGCGATTTCAGATAGCCGACGCGGGCCTCCGCGGCCCAGTGCTCCGACATGCGCGCGCCGAGAATCCCGCCGATGACCGGACGGCCGGATTTCACCGGGTACTCGTTCGGCAGCCAGGCGTAGCCAACGCCCGGCACGATCCAGTACGGGGACTTCGAGGCGTGGGCGCGGCCGGGAAGGAGGACGGCAAGAAGCACCGTCGCGGCACAGAGCGCGTGCGCGGCCAAGACCCTTGGATGGAAGATCATCTCGTAACGACCAGCGTCATGTTCCCCTTTCGACCGCGGGGAGCCTACGAAATGCGCTCACCCAGGGCAAGGGGCTTGCGCCGCTCGTGACGGGGCGGCATACGCCCCGATGTGGTAGGCTCACCGCATGAGCGCGGTCGCCGAGCAGGTACGCATCCGCCCCCTGAACGAGCTCGATATCGCGCGCATCGTCTCCATCGACGAGCGCCTGACGGGGGTGTATCGCCCGGAGGTCTGGGAGCGGCGGATCATGTACTACCTGCGCCGCGATCCCGAGGCGAGCCAGGTGGCCGAGCTGGGCGGGAAGGTCGTGGGCTTCATGCTCGCGGACATCCGCGGAGGAGAATTCGGGCTCGAGGAGCCGGGGGGCTGGATCGAGCGCTTCGGCGTCGACCCCGATTTCCAGGGACGCTCCCTGGGAAGGAAGCTCTTCGAGGCCGTGGTGGATCACCTGAAACAGCAGGGCGCCAAGACGGTCCGCACCCTGGTGGAGAAAAACGATTCCGACCTCGCGTCCTTCCTGCGCGCGCTCGGATTCAACGACGCGCCGCTGGCAGCGCTCGAAATGCGCATCCCCTGAGCGCCTCGAGGAACCCAACTTAGAATGAACGTCGAGCAGACCACCCTTCCCAAGAAGTACCACGACGCCGTCCTGCACTGGCAGCGGCACAACTTCCCGGATTACGGGCTCCTCCCCGAGAACTGGCAGAAGTATTTCCCCAGCGATCCCGAGTTCTGCCTCTGCGCCAAGATGGAAGTGGGCATGGCGGACAAGGTGGAGGTGGGAGACCACAAGGGAGAGCGCCGCCGCGAGAAACCGGAGGAGCTGGGAGAGGAGCCGGCGAAGCACCTGCTCGCGATCATCCGCGCGCAAGCCTCCACCGAGTTCGGCTCCATCCAGCAGCACGAGGGAACGCTGGCGCGCGCGCAGGACGACGAGGACCGCTTCTGGGTGCTTCGCGTCATGGCCGAGGAGCTGCGCCACGGCTACCAGATGTTCCACCTGCTCGTATCGCAGGACTGGAGCCAGGTGTCGGGACAGAAGGCGGAGCAGATGGTCGAGGAGATCCTCTCCATGCAGACCGGCTCCCACGTCCTCGACGCCTTCAACCTGGAATACGACTCGTTCGTCGATAATGTCGTGTTCGCGGCCGTCATCGACCGCGTCGGGAAATACCAGCTCTCCATGCAGCGCGTCTGCTCCTACAAGCCGTTCGCGGCCTCGATGCCGCCGATGCTCCGGGAAGAGGCGTTCCACCTCGCCGCCGGCGTGATTCCTTTGCGGCGCTGGGTGCAGCGCGCCGCGCAGGGGAACGCGTTGATCACGACCAACGCCATCCAGAAGGCCTTCAACAAGTGGATGCCGAGGGGCCTCGAGATGTTCGGGCACGAGAAGGGCGGCGACTCGAACATCAAGTTCGGATTCAAGAACATGAAAAACGCCGAGGCCCAGGCGCTCTACTACGACGAGTGCCGGCGCATGGTGGCGGATCTGAATCAGCGCTTCATCCGCGCCCGCCTGCCCAAGCTTTCGCCGGAGGAGGCGGAGGCGCTGGCTGAGAAGCTCCTGCGCGACCGTGGCAAGCACGACGGCATCACCCACGAGGATCTGATCCAGCTCCCCGACAAGGCCTTCTTCCGCCGCAAGGGGGATTCGGCGTTCACGATGGTGGGGTTCGCCGGCGAGACCTTCACCGACGTGGAGGAATACGTGCGCCATCTCAAGGCGCATTTACCAGAACCGTATCTCCACAGCCGCGACATGAAGCAGTACGTCGAGTCGCTGCGCCAGGTCGCCGCGGGAACGCTCACGCGCGATCAGGCCATCAAGAAGATGCCGACGCTGAAGCGCGTCGGCGGGATGTGCCCCTGCTCCAAGTCGGTGCGCTGGGTGATGGAGGAAGGGGCGTCCACGCCTCTTTCCAGAAACTAGCTTCGCTTAGCGCCGTTTCCCCGGGAATCCACCCACGTCTTCAGCAGCGTTCCCGTCAGAATGATCGCCCCGCCGACGAGCGACCACGCGCGCGGCCTCTCTCCGTGGATCAGCCAGGACCAGACCGGATTCAGGACGGGCTCGAGCAGGAGCAGGATCGAGGCTTCGAACGCACGCACGTGGCGCATCCCGGCGGTGAGGAAGACGTAGGCAACGCCGATCTGGATCACGCCCAGTCCGGTCACGATGGCCCAGTCCAGGGGCCGCGCGGCGTGGACCGGCAGCGCGAAGGGGAGCGCCAGAGAGAAGGCGAGCAGGTTTCCGATCACGACCGCGGCCGCCGGAGACCCGGTTATCCCCTGGCCCCGCCCCATCCAGCGAAGCCCCATCAAGGTGAAGGCCCAGGAGATGGCGCACAGGGTGGCCAGGATGTTGCCG
>DASQAV010000123.1:0-3971 GCA_035635575.1 Candidatus Dormiibacterota bacterium
GGCTCCGCTCGTCCTTCTCTACTTCGTCAGCCTGATCCTGGCCTGGATGATCTGGCGCAGCCGACACAAGGACCGGCGCGAGCCGGGTCAGCTGGGTTAAGGAGGCACGGTGCTGCTCGCGATCGACGTGGGGAATACCGAGGTGACGCTGGGGCTCTTCGACGGGCGCCGGCTGACGCGCTCCTTCCGCCTGAGCAGCGAGACCCGCCGCACGGCGGACGAGCTTGGGCTCATGCTGACGCAGATCTTTCCCGAGCTGGGCCAGCGGGGTGAGCACGCCGCGGTCCTGGCCTCGGTCGTGCCCACCGCGACGGCGTCCTTCCTCGAGGCGGCGCGGAAGGTATGCGGAGGGGATCCGCTCGAGGTCTCGTCGACCATCCCGACCGGGGTCGAGATCGAGTACCGCGATCCGCAGTCCGCGGGCGCGGACCGGATCGCGAACGCGGCCGCGGCGCTGTCACTCTACGGCGCGCCCATCATCATCGTGGATTTCGGGACCGCGACTACCTTCGACGTGATCCTTCGCGAGCGGCGCTACATCGGGGGCGTGATCGCGCCCGGGATCGTGACCGGCGCGGAGAACCTGATCCGGCGCGCGGCGCGGCTTTCGTCCTTCGAGCTGAAGGCACCCCCGCACGTCGTGGGAAGGAGCACGGAGGAGAGCCTCCAGTCGGGCGTGTATTACGGCGCCGTGGGGCAGGTGGACGCGATCGTCCGCCGCATCGCGGCCGAGGAGAAGATCAGACCTCAAGTAGTCGCCACCGGCGGGCTGGCATCGATGATCGCGGAGCACTCGGAGACGATCGAGAAAGTGGATCCGGACCTCACCCTCCACGGGCTCCGGATCATTCACGAGATGAACACGGCCGGTGCAGCCGGCGGGGCCCCGAAGCCCAGGAAACGGCGCCCGTAAGCGGGCCATTCCCGGCAGGGAAGGGTGTTGCGCCCGGGAATCCGTATCGGGTACATTGAGAACGATTAGCACTCGTTTGGGTATAGTGCCAACGTAGGGTTTCGGCGAGTCCGGTGACGCAAAGAGCGGCGCCGGCCAGGCAAGGAGGAAGAGAGATTTATGGCAAAGCAGCTGCAGTTCAATTCCGCCGCGCGTGACGCGCTTCAGCGCGGCGTGGACAAGCTGGCGAACACGGTCCGGGTGACCCTGGGACCGCGTGGCAGGAACGTGGTCCTCGACAAGAAGTTCGGCGCGCCGACGATCACGAACGACGGCGTCACGATCGCGAAAGAGATCGAGCTGGAGAACCCCTACGAGAACATGGGCGCCCAGCTCTTGAAGGAAGTGGCCACGAAGACCCAGGACGTGGCGGGAGACGGCACGACCACGGCCACGGTGCTCGCGCAGGCCATGGTGCACGCGGGCCTCCGGCTCGTGACCGCGGGCGCCAACCCCATGTTCCTGAAGCGCGGCATGGATCGCGCGGCGCAGGCCGTGATCGCCGAGCTGAAGAAGATGTCCAAGCCGATCAAGACCCCCGCCGAGATCGCCAACGTCGCGACCATCTCCGCGAACAACGATCCGGAGATCGGGAAGCTCATCTCCGAGGCGATGGAGAAGGTCGGGAAGGACGGCGTCATCACGGTGGAGGAAGCCAAGAGCCTCGACACCTCGCTCGAGACGGTCGAGGGCATGCAGTTCGACCGCGGCTACCTCTCGCCCTATTTCGTGACCGACCCCGAGCGGATGGAGGCGGTGCTCGAAGACGCCTACATCCTGATCCATGACAAGAAGGTCGCCTCGATCAAGGACATCATCCCCGTCCTCGAGAAGGTCTCCCAGGTCGGGAAGCCCCTCCTCGTCATCGCGGAGGATCTCGAAGGGGAGGCCCTGGCCACCCTCGTCGTGAACAAGCTTCGCGGCGTGCTGAATATCTGCGCCGTCAAGGCTCCCGGCTTCGGCGACCGGCGCCGGGCCATGCTCGAGGACATCGCGATCCTGGCCGGCGGCAGGCTGATCACGGAGGAAGCCGGGCTCAAGCTCGAGAACGCCATCCTCACGGACCTCGGCCGCGCCAAGCGGATCGTCGTCGACAAGGACAACACCACCATCGTCGAGGGCGCGGGCAAGAAGGCCGACATCAAGGCGCGCGTGGATCAAATCCGCAAGGAGATCGAGGATTCCACGTCGGACTACGACAAGGAGAAGCTCCAGGAGCGCCTCGCGAAGCTGTCGGGGGGCGTGGCGGTCGTGCACGTGGGCGCCGCGACGGAGATCGAGATGAAGGAGAAGAAGGCGCGGGTGGAAGACGCTCTCGCCGCGACCAAGTCCGCCGTCGAGGAGGGAATCGTGCCCGGCGGTGGTGTGGCGCTCCTCCGGGCGCAGTCCGCCCTGGCCTCGCTCGAGGCGAAGGGGGACGAGCGCTCCGGGATCGAGATCGTGTCCCACGCGCTCGAGGTTCCGGTGAAGATGATCGCCTCCAACGCGGGGGCCGAGGGCGCGATCGTGGTGGAGCGGCTCCGCACCCAGAAGGGGGCGATGGGCTACAACGCCGCCACGGGGCAGTACGAGGATCTCCTGCAGGCAGGCATCGTGGATCCCACGAAGGTGACGCGGTCGGCGCTCCAGAACGCGGTCTCCATCGCCTCGCTCGTGCTCACGACCGAAGCGGTGATCGCGGATGCGCCCGAGGAGGAGAAGCCCAGCATGCCGGGCGGCATGGGAGGCATGGACTAAGCTGCGACTCACGAGCACTCAGGCCCCCGGAACGGTGTTCTGGGGGCCTTTCTCTTTGCGCCCCGACCGCCTACCTCTATGCTGGTATGGAAATTGCCCTGTTTTGGCGATCGATCAGAACCCGTACCGAACTCGTGGACCTGGGGGGCGCGCTTGGCTTTCGACACGCTGACACTCGACCGGCAAGAGCTTGTGCTGAAACGAGCAGAGCCGATCGCGCCCTACACGACGTTCGGCATCGGCGGACCGGCGGATGTCCTCGTGGAGGTCTACACCGAGCGGGCGCTGCAGCAGGTCGTGCGGGAAGCAATCTCGAGCCGCACGCGCTGGCTCCTGATCGGCGGCGGCAGCAACCTCCTCGTCGGGGACACCGGCTTCCGCGGGCTCGTGATCGTGAACCGAATCGAACATCTGTCCGTGAACGGGACACACATCATCGCCGGCGCGGGCGCCGATCTGGGCGAGGTCGTCGAGGCGGCGCGCGAGCACTCGCTGGCCGGGATGGAGTTCGCGATCGACATCCCCGGCACGGTGGGCGGCGCCATCCGGGGCAACGCCGGAGCGTTCGGGCGGTCCGTGGGAGACATCTCCACCCGGATCCGCCTCCTCGAGGGCACGGAGCTGGTGGACCGCACCCCCGCGGAGCTGGGCTTCGCCTACCGCCACAGCAATCTGAAAACCAACGATCACATCGTCGTCGAGGCCGAGTTCCAGCTCATGCCCGGCGACCGCTCCGAGATGGACCGCATCATGGGCCAGCACGCCGCCCAGCGCGCGCGCCGGAAGGAGAAGGGCCTCCACACGGCGGGCTGCTTCTTCAAGAACCCCATCCTGGCGGACGGGCAGAAGGTCGCGGCGGGGCAGCTGCTCGAGGCCGCCGGCGCGAAGGAGATCCGCGAGGGCGGGGCGGGCGTCCACGCCTTCCACGCCAACTACATCGTGAACCACGGAGGCGCCTCGGCGAACGAGGTGCTCCGCGTGGCCCGCGAGATGAAACGCCGCGTGGAGGAATCAGCCGGCATCACGCTCGAGGAAGAGGTGATGGTGGTCATGGATCCCGCTCGGGACGGAGCGGTGTAGCCCTCCATAGTTAGTGCCCGCCCTCCCCGATTCGTCTAATCTGTGCCGCTGCGATGGGACAACCGTCACCAGCAGGACGGCACCTCAGCACCTCCCCACCCCGATCCAATCGATATGTACTGTGGCACGTTGCCGCAATCCTATCGGCAGCTCTTGCCGGGGCAGCTTGGTTCCTGGCTGCCGAACATGAGATTGCGGGGCA
>DASQAV010000124.1:0-12222 GCA_035635575.1 Candidatus Dormiibacterota bacterium
CGAGCCGCACCGCACCCGGCTGGCCTTTGGTCAGCCACCGTGCCATGTCACGCCGTTGCGCGGCGTCGTTCGAGGCGGCGTACATCGGCCGCCAGCTCTCGACGAGCGCTTCCACGGGAACGCCGTCGATCGCGTCGATCACATCGCCCACCTTGAGCCCACTCGCCGGTCCGAGCCTCGCATGGCCATAGCCCGATATGACGAACTTGTCCTCGACGAAGCGCACACGCACCGGCACTTGCCCCTTGCCCCGCGGCGGGCGCACATCGAGCGGTCCGATGAGATTGGCGTGGGTATCGTGAACGCGCGCGATCAGCGCGATCATCGTCGCGGCGTAATCGTCTCGACTGCGGGCGGCGACCAGGCGGGGCACGAAGTCCCGCAGCACCTGGTCCCAGTCCGGGTCGCACAGGTCACGGTAGGGAGCCCAATACTCGATAATGTTCCAGTGGCGGAAGAGCGAGAGCAGTCGGTACCCCGCGTCCGGCTCCTTGAGAGCGGCATAGTCCGGCTCGTTGGTGAACTCGAAATTGCTGATGTTTGGAATCCTGGCGACGTAGAACTGCTCGTCCACATTCGGGCGTCGGGCGTAGATCTGTAGCAGGCGGGCGCTCAACTGGCTGCCGAGCAGCCGCCGATCCGAAAGCCAGCCAAGCCGCGGCATGAAGCGGGCCTTGGGCGGCTCCACACAGGGGCTGCATGGCGGCGCCTCGCCCAGCGAGGCGACCCAGGCGGCGATGGCTCTTTGGCCGGCCGCACGATCGCGCGCGGCGAGCACGCCCGGCAGCGCGCGGAAGAGGTCGTAGTCCCATTGACGCTTTCCCGCGACGATGGCGGGATGATGGTATTTCAGGAATCCCCACACCTTTCCGAGCACTACGAGATTGTCGATCTGTGCCTTGGTGAGCGACTTGACCTCGACGCGAGAGCCCGCGTCGAACTCGTGGTCGGTGTCGAGAGGCGAAGGGACGCGCACCAGCGTCGGCGCTTCCGCGAGCGGCTTGCCGTCCACGTACAACCGCAGATCGTCGACCCAGAGTTTGCCCGGCCCCGCCAGCAGCGCGCCGACCGACACGCTCTTTGCCCTCGGCATGAGCCGCAGAGCGACGCGATATTCGGCCCAGTCCGCGGTGCCCTTGAGCCCGCGCTGCTCCATGTTGTCGAATGCGACGTACCCCGCGGCGGCGTCCTGCCGCTGCCAGAGCCCCACGTAGTCGGCGACCCCCTCGTACTTCATCCAGCCGCGCAGCTCGAGCGTGTCGCCCGTGAAGTCGATCGGGATCGGGAGGGCGAAGGCGGAGAATTCCAGGGGACTCTGTGCGGTCCGCTCGATACGTCCCGAATAGCGGCCTTCGTGCACCACCATGCTATCGAGGAAGAGTGTGCCCGGCCCTCCCTGCGGCACGCCCTTCCACTCGCTCAGCGGGCTCGTGGTGCCTGCTGCCTCGAACGTGAGCACTTTGGACTTGTCTTCCCGAGCCTGAGATGACGATGGGAACGCGCTCAGCAGGGAGACGGCGAGCGCGAATGCGGGGAATGCCGCTTTGCGTGGCATAAGGGGCTCCTGGGTCATGGAGCGCGAGCTTCCTCGGGGAGCGCGAGAGTAGGGGACACCTTACGCTGGGCGGCGTTCGACGGCAACTTGTACAACGGACCACGGTCTGTGCAATATCCATGGATCTCGGGTAACCCGACAGGAGGCACGATGTCCGATTCCATGGATCGCAAGTACGTCGACCATCCCGCTCCGAGTGTCGCGCTCATGACGTTGCTCTTGGTGGCACTCGCTGCGGTGCTCGTGGTCATCCCGACCGCGATCGATGCGGCCGCCGGCGAAAAGACCTTCGCGACCGTGGCGATCGGTCTCACGGTTGCCGTTCTGCTTTTCTTCTTCTGGCCTCTGTACTCGACGTACTACACCGTGAGCGCGGCAGGACTCCACGTTCGTTACGGACCTTGGCGCCGGCTCTATCCGTGGTCTGACTTCGTTGTGGCCTACTGGCAGAAGGGCATGTTCGTCACTCGAATCGGATGGCCCTCGGTGACACCCTGCGTCCGGCTGACGGATGGAGTGCTTCTCAAACGAAAGACCGGGTGGTTCGGTCTCTATCTCACTCCCAACGACCCGCGGGCTTTCCTCCGGAAAGTCGGCGAGTTCGCCCCCGACCTGACGAAGGAAGCGATTCTCTGAACCGTTCCGCAGCGCGTACGGTACGGCACGTTTCCAATGTAGATTCGTGAAATCGTACGCTGAGGGGCGCGGCAACTTGCACCCATGCCGCGCCATCGTAGCCGCAGTTCCGCGGCATGGAGATTGCCTTTCACCGGCAGGCTCGCGGTCGGCGGGCATAGGTTCACACGCAAGGGAGGGAAATCATGAAACGAATCATAAGTTGGTTGGGGGTCGCCGCGCTCGCGGTCACGCTGCTCGCGGGTCCGGGAACGGCGGTCGCCAAGGATGACCCCGCGAAGTACGGCACGAAGCTGACCGAGGCCAAGCAGGTGTTCACGGAGCTCATGACCTCGGCGGACCAGAAGGTTCCCCAGAAGCTGCTCGACAACGCCAAGTGCATCGTCGTCATTCCGGACATGGTGAAGGGCGCCATCGGATTCGGCGCGCGCTGGGGAAGCGGCGTGATGAGCTGCCGGGGCGCACAAGGGTGGAGCGCACCCATCTTCGTGTCGCTGAAGGGCGGAAGCTGGGGGCTTCAGATCGGGGCGGAGAAGACCGACCTGGTTCTCTTCTTCATGAACGAGAAGGGCGCACACTCCCTGGTCACGAAGAGCAAGTTCACGCTGGGCGGAAACGCCACCATCGCGGCGGGGCCGCTGGGACGAAGCGGCGAGGCCGCAACCGATCTCAACCTGAACGCCGAGATCTACTCCTACGCCAAGTCCAAGGGTCTGTTCGCGGGAATCTCCCTGGAAGGAGCCTCCCTGAGGCCGAACGCAAAGGCGAACCAGATTTATTACGGAAAGGCTATTTCGCCCGATCAGGTGCTCTTCGCGAGCAAGGCTCCCACGACGGTTCCCCCCGAGGCGCAGGAGTTCCTGAGCGTGCTGCCGCGGTAACCGGCCTGTGCTAGACTCCGCGCTCTTCGATTGTTCGAATGGCAAAGAGCTCCGAGCCTGAGGGGGGCGAGATGCTGATCAGCGACAAGATGGTCGCGGCGATCAACAAGCAGATCGGGAACGAGTTCGGCGCGTTTCTCCAGTACGTCGCGATCGCGGCCTATTTTGGAAACGATAGCCTTCCGGAGCTGGGCAAGCATTTCAACCAGCAGGCGATGGAAGAGCGCGAGCACGCCATGAAGTTCGTGAACTACGTGCTGGACGCGGGCGGTCTGCCCGAGATTCCGGCCATCCCGGCCCCCAAGTCGCGGTTCCAGAGCGCCGAGGAGGCGGTGAAGCTCTCCCTGGACTGGGAGATCACGGTCACGAAGCAGATCAACGAGCTCGTGGATCTCGCCGGCAAGGAGAACGACCACACCTCGCACACCTTTCTGCAGTGGTTCGTTAACGAGCAGCTGGAGGAAGTCTCCAGCATGGACATGCTGCTCAAGATGGTGAAGCGGGCGGGAAACAACCTGCTCTTCGTCGAGGATTTCCTGGCGCGGAAGGGCGCGCGGCCGGCGACAAGCGCGGACGCCACCTAGCCGCCGGGCCCGCGACGATCCAAAAGAGAAGGGGCCGATCCCCACGGGACCGGCCCCTCTTCATTTCAAGCCGCGTTGGATCGAAGCGAAGCTAGTTCGTCGAGGCCGCGGCGACTTCCTTACCGTCCAGATCCCGGTACGCGACGTTGCCCAGGTTCAGCTTCATGATCTGGGGCTCGATCTTCGAGCGATCGCCCACCGCGATGACCAGCATCCGGTCCGGAGCCAGGAACTTCTTCGACACCGCCTGGACGTCCGGGGCCGTGATTGCCGAGATCCGGCCGGGGAGCGTCTGGTAGTAGTCGGGCGGCAGATCGTAGAGGTAGAGCGTGGCGATCGTGCCCGCGGTGTTGTAGGTCGTCTGGAATGACGCCGGCAGCGTCCGGACCGTCGACTCCTTCGCCATCCGGAGCTCGTCGTCCGTGACCGGCTTCTCCACCATGGCGTGCACTTCCTTCAGGATCTCGTCGATCGAGGCTCCCGTCACGTCGGTGCGCACGCTCGTTCCGATCAGGAACGGGCCCTGGCCCCGATTCTCGGAGAGCTGCGAGTAGGCGCCGTAGGTGTACCCGTGCGTCTCGCGCAGGTTCATGTTGATCCGGCTCGAGAAGAGGCCGCCCAGGATCGTGTTTGCAAGATCCATCTTCTCGAAG
Organism: Candidatus Dormiibacterota bacterium; assembly: GCA_035635575.1. GTDB lineage: Bacteria > Eisenbacteria > RBG-16-71-46 > SZUA-252 > SZUA-252 > WS-7. The sequence goes on from DASQAV010000124.1 coordinate 4,310, forward strand.
TCGGGATCGGACCGCTTGAGCCCGAGCTGCACCACGCGGAGCGCCGTCTGAGGCATCCCCGCCTTGTCCACGATCACGACGCGCGAGGAGATCATCGTCCCCTGCGGCGGTACCGGCGTCTCCGTCGGCGGACCCGACCAGGAGCCCAGCGCGTCATTCGCCAGCTTCTTCGCTTCCGCCTCGGTCACGTCGCCCACGAACACAAGCGCGGCATTCTGCGGCGAATAGTAGGCCTGGTAGAAGCGGACCATATCGTCGCGGGAGACCTTCTTGAGCCCCTCCGCGGTTCCCAGCGTGATGTGTCCGTAGGGATGGGTCGGCCCGTAGAGGCAGCTCCACATGAGGCGGCTGGCCGTCTGATTCGGGCTGTCCCTCTGCTGCGTCAGCGCCGTGACGCGGTCGTCACGCACGCGCTCCACGTCCTTCTCGGGGAAGGACGGATGGAGCGCCACGTCGGAGAGGATCGACATCGTGGCGGGGGCCGTCGCCTTCAGCGAGCGGCATCCGATGGTGCTTCCATCCACGCTCGATCCGGTGTTCAGCGAGGCGCCCAGACCATGGAGCTCGTTCGCGATCGCGAGCGCGTCCCGCTTCTGGGTGCCCTCGTCCAGCATGCTCGAGGTGAACCCGGAGAGTCCAGGCAGGTCTGTTGGATCCTGCGCGCTGCCCGAGCGGACCACCAGGGTGCTGGCGACGACCGGGAGGCGATGATTCTCCACGAGCAGCACCGTGAGCCCGTTCTGGAGCTGGAAGCGCTTCGCCATCGGAAGCTTCACGACGGCGGCCGCGCCCGCGCCCGGGACGGTGTTTCTCCAGGGCTCCTTGGACTCCACCTTCGCTTCGGTCTCGGTCGGCGCGGGAGGCGTCGGCGGAGCCGGAGGCACGACCTTGGCGCCGGGGACGCCGTACACGACCGCGCGGCTCTGCTTGCCCAGCTGCGCCGCGGCGAATTGCTTCACGGCTTCGGGCGTGACCGCGGCGTACCGCGCCAGGTCTTTGTTCAGGTAGTTGGGATCCTTGGTGTGCTGGTTGTACATGTTGATGCGGTCCGCGACGCCGCCGAACCCGCCGATCCGCTCGAGGCTCTGGACGATTCCCGAGTACTCCGAGTTCTGGGAGGCCGCGACTTCCGCGGCGGTCGGCCCTTCCGCGGCCAGCTTCTGGATTTCCGCGTCGATCGCCGCTTCCAGCTCCTCGGCGGTGTGGCCGGGCTTCGCGGTCGCGACGATCTCGAAGACCGAGCCGAGCACCAGCGACTGGAGGCTGGCGTTCACGTCCTGGGCGATCTTCTTGTCGTAGACGAGCGACTTGTAGAGACGGCTCGCCTTGCCGCCGCCCAGGATGTCCGCCACGATGCCGGCTTCCGCGTCACCGGGCTTGAAGATGGGGGAAGTGACCCATCCCAGGAAGACGCGCGGCAGCTCCACCTCGTCGGTGACCTTGGAGCGGCGCTCCTGCGTGATCGGAGGGGTCGTGACCTCGACCGGCGGGATGGCGTCCCCACGGGGAATCGTCGCGAAGTACTTCGTGACGAGCGCCTTCGCCTGCACCTTGTCGATGTCGCCCGCGATCACCAGCGTGGCGTTGTTCGGAACGTAATAGCGCTTGAAGAACTCGCGGATGTCATTGACCTTCGCGTTCTGAATGTCCTCGTGCGATCCGATGACCGACGCGTAGTAGGGATGCGTCTTGGGGAAGAGCTGGTGATAGAGCTCTTCCTCCACCAGACCGTACGGCGCGTTCTCGACGCTCTGGCGCCGCTCGTTCCGCACGACGTCCTGCTGATTCGCGAAGGAGGAGGCGGTGAGGCGGTCGAGCAGGAAGCCCATCCGGTCGCTCTCCAGCCAGAGCGCCAGCTCGAGCTGATTCGAAGGGATGTCCTCGAGATAGTTCGTGCGGTCGAAATCGGTCGATCCGTTCACGAACGAGGCGCCCGCCGCTTCGAGATACTTGAAGTACGAATCCTCGGGCACGTGTCCCGAAGACTGAAACATGAGATGCTCGAAGAGGTGCGCGAAGCCGGTCTGCCCGGCGCGCTCATTCATGGGGCCCGTGTGATACCAGATGTTCACCGCGACGATCGGAAGCTGATGGTCTTCGTGAAGGATGACCTCGAGGCCGTTGGGAAGCGTGTACTTCTCGAGCAAGAGCTTTACTTGTGGAACCTTGGCCGCGACGTCCTTCGCGGCGGCGCGCGTCACGGTTCCCGCGACGAGCGAGAGGCTGCACGCGGCCACGAGCGCGAGGCGAGCGAGCGCAGGCACGGCGCGCCCGAACGAAAGTGGGACTGCCTGTTTCATGGGATATCTCCTCTGGATGGACTGCGGCCTGTGGGGGACTGCTCTCTGGGAATACTGAGATCAGGCCGGGAATGTTCCGCCAAGACGCCCCCCAAGTCAAGGCGAGTCGCCGGATTCCTGGCCGGCGCACTGGTTTGGATGGGGGTTCTGGGCCATCTGGTTGGTGCCGGAACCGCGCAGGGCTATCCCAATCCCGTCTCCCAGGAGAACCAGCGTTCCGGAACCCCGGAGTGGGAGCTGGCCAATCCCGCACTGGCGCACGAGATCGAGGGATATGCCGATGCCGTGAGCGTCGAGCCCGGCGAGACCATCCGGCTCCACGTCAGCTCCGCGTCTCCCCGCTTTTCGGTCGACGTGTTCCGCATGGGCTGGTACGGAGGCGCGGGTGCCCGGCGCCTTCTGGAGTTCCGGGAGATGGAGGGGGGCAAGCGGCCGGCCCCCAAGCCGCGGGATCAGGATGGGCTCATCGAGTGCAACTGGCCCGTGTCCTGCCACGTTCCCATCGGTCCCGACTGGGTGAGCGGGGTCTATCTCGCCCGGCTCACCGGATCGAGCGACGGCAAGCAATCCTTCGTCCCCTTCGTCGTGCGCGAGCCGACCCGCCGTGGCGGGGTGGGCGCACGGAAGGCGCCAATCTTGATTCAGCTCTCGGTGAACACCTGGCAGGCCTACAACAACTGGGGCGGGAAGAGCCTCTACGACTTCAACAGCTTCGGCGGCCGGGCAGCGCGCGTCTCTTTCGACCGCCCCTATGCCACGAGCAAGGATGCGGGCCGCGGGGTGGGCGCGGGCGAATTCCTGAGCGTCACGCATGCGTCCCTTCCCGCGGGCTGGGAGTACCCATTCTCGAGGTGGATCGAGAAGGAAGGGTACGACGTGGCGTACGCGACCAATCTGGACCTGCACGAGGATCCGCTGCTCCTCGGAAAGCGGAAGGCGCTCCTCGTGGTGGGGCACGACGAATACTGGACGCGGCTGATGCGCGACAACGTGGAGCGGGCGCGGGATCACGGCGTGAATCTCGGGATCTTCGCGGCCAACGTGTGCTACTGGCAGGTACGCTGCGAGCCCTCGAGCTCGGGTACTCCGGACCGGATCCTCTTCTGCGCGAAGCAGGCGGATCGGGACCCTCTTGCCGACACGGAGCGCGACCGGGACCTCACCGTCCGGTTCCGGAATCTGCATCCGCCGCGTCCCGAGGCCTCGCTCGTCGGCATGATGATGAGCGCGGAGGACGTGCAGGGGGACTTCACGCCGCTGCCCGAAGCGCGCGGCCACTGGGTGTACGCGAACACCGGGATCGCCGCGGGGACCACGCGCTCGGTGCGCGGCCTCCTGGGCTACGAGGTGGATCGGAGCTTCGCCAAGGACAAGGCATTCGCGGGATGGTCGCCGAAGAAGCTCACCATCCTCGCGCGCGCGTGGGTCCAGCCCTTGAAGGTGGAGCGGCTTCCCACCGAGTCCACGATCTACGCGGCTCCCTCGGGCGCGAGCGTGTTCGCGGCGGGGACGATGCAGTGGTCGTGGGGACTGGACGATTGGGGAGCCCCGGAGCTTCGCTCCGCCCGGAGCCATCCCGATGTTGCGCGGATCACGAAGAACTTGCTTGCGAGATTCCTCGGTAGCGGGCCAACGCCAGGTCCACGATCTCCTGGATGACGTCGGTGTGCTCGCGCCCGGATTGCTTGGCGGCGAGCGAGAATTCCGCGGTGGAGTGAAGCCAGGGGTTGGGGTTCACCTCCAGCGTGAAGAACTTCCGCTTCGGCGAGAGGCGGAAATCCACGCGGGCGTAGTCGCGGATTTCGAGCGCCTGACATGCCTTCACCGCCGTCTCCTGGATCTCGGCGACCAGGTTCTCGCTCAGATCCTCCGGGAAGCGGAGCTTCGTCTTCCGGTACGCGGCGGTGCCGCGCTCCCATTTCACCTCGGTGCCCGCGATGCGGGGCGTCCCCTCGGGCAGGTCGTCCAGGTTGAGCTCGATGATCGGTAACGCTTCCGGAGGATCGTTTCCGATCACCGAGACATAGAGCTCCCGCCCCTCGATGTACTCCTCGATCAGGACCGGCGCGTTGAGATCGGCGTGGAGCGCGTCGATCCGCTCCATCAGCTCCTTGATCGAGCCCGCCACCGCGCTGAACGCGATGCCGATCGATCCATCCTCGCGCTTGGGCTTCACGATCACGGGGAAGTGCACGTCGTCCGCCCACTGAAGCCGTCCCTGGTAGACCGTCGCGAAGTTCGGCGTGCGGATGCCATGGAAGGCGAAGAGACGCTTGGCCACCGCCTTGTCCTGCGCGAGATGGAGCCCCGTGGGTCCGGAGCCCGTGTAGGGAATGCCGAGGAGATCGAGATAGGCGGCGATGTTGATGTCCTTGGTGTCATCGCCGGCGTAGGACTCGGTCAGGTTGAACATGAGATCCACCTCGGCCGAGGCGAGCGCCTTCAAGGTCTTGGCACGTCCGTCGAGACAGAAGTAGGCGGGCTGGTGCCCCTTCTTGACCAGCGCGTCGAAGACCTCTTCCCGGTCCGGCTTGTCCCGTCGCCGTTTTCGCTTCGGAACATCTTCAGGCTTGGGCTCGAGCGCCGGCTCCTTGGTTTCCGCCCATTCGTCGTAGAGCACGCCGATCCGCAAAGACGATGACTCCAAGAAGCACCTCTAGATCTTGTGGAATTTTCCTCGCGTCAGATAGTTCGCCGCGAGCGCGGTCGTGTACGCGGTCAGATGCACCAGGTATTCCTTCTCCTTGCCTCGGACTCCCCGGAGCGCCTGCTTGCGCGTGGCCGCGGCGATCGAGTCCACGATGTCGCGGACGACCGAGCGTCGCACTCCGGTCCAGGTGGCGATCGTGTTCGTGAGCGGAGTCCGGTGCTCCTCGACGATCTCCCAGGCGGCACGCGATCCCCGTGCGGTGGATCCCGGAGGCAGGAAGATGTCCTCCAGGTGATGGTCGACCGAGGTCTCGTACACGGCGCGAGTGCGGGCCGCCGACTGGTCGATGTACTGGCCCACCGTCATGTTCATCTGATCGGCTGTGATGTCCGGGCGTCCGCGGCCCAGAAGCGGGTCCTGATCGGCGTTTTCCCGCGCCAGGCGGTCCACGTACAGGAGCTTCTTCATCGCGGCCCATCCGCGATAACGCTGCCGCCACTTCGATCCCGGCGTGAGCCAGACCGCGAACGTTTCGGCGAAGTCTTCATCGGGATGCTTCTGCGCGTACCATCCCGGCAGATGCCGCACGTACTCGCGGCTGAAGGGAACCGGACGGTAATCGTCGCTGTAGCGCCGGCGGAACGAGCCGAACGTATCACGCCACTCCGGACGCTGATAGAGCCGATACGCGTAATTGAACGCGTGCCCCGCCTCGTGACGGAGGTACATGAGAATCTCGCGCGGGCTCTCGAGGTCGTTCGTGTGCTTCTCGATTCGCGCGAGCTCCGGATCCGCGAGATAGAAAGGAATGCCGATGACGGGCTGTCCCGAAGGGCATCCCCACTCGTCCGTCAGGTAGTACTGGGGGCGGAAACGGCGCAGCTTTCGGCCGAGCTCCTTCTGCATGGTAAGGATGAGCGGCTCCATGGGGGAGCCCTTCAGGCGCAGTCCCAGCTCTCGAATGGGCATGCGGCGGAGCGTCCGTAGCCGATCGGAATTTCGGTTTCGCAACTTCATAGGGCATAAAGGGTAACACCTCACCCAAGATTTGTGTTGCGAACGTAGGGGGTTTCGCCGATACTCTTTGCGCAAGCAGTTGCCTGGCGGTTTCCTGACCCTCCAAAATGGACTAAGCGCCGCAGGGGATGATGCCTGCGGCTTTTGTTGTATCTGGGCGATTCGTCGTCCGGAAGCCCGACCAAAGTGGCCGGGCCGGGCGCCCGAAGTCAGGGCGTGGTGTAGGGGCGAAGCCCCAGTTAGTAAAAGGAGTTGCAAGTGGCAAACGGAACGGTGAAGTGGTTCAACGAAGCAAAGGGTTTTGGTTTCATCCAGCAGGAGGGTGGCGAAGACGTGTTCGTCCACTACTCCGCGATCCAGGGCGAGGGCTTCAAGACGCTTGCCGAAGGCGAGCGGCTGGAGTTCGACATCGTCCGTGGACCGAAGGGGCTTCAGGCCGCGAACGTCCGGAAGGCGTAAGCGCGGAGAACCAACTTCACCCGGAGCTGTACGGCGGGGCGGCTGTCCAACGGCTGCCCCGCTTGTTATTTTGGAGCGAATGAACTCACGCACGGAATCCGCGAACCGCGCCCTGCCGCCACTCTACGATAGCCCCGAGGTCTACGACGTCGCGTTCGGGTGGGACCTCACGATGGAGCTGGATTTCGTGGAGTCCTGCCTGCGCAAGCACGCGGTCGAGCCGGTGCGCCGAATTCTCGAGCCCGCGTGCGGGACCGGGCGGATCCTCGCGGCGCTGGCCGCCCGTGGGTACGAGGTCACGGGCTATGACCAGAGCCCCGCGATGGTCGCCTTCTCCTCGGCGAAGCTGGCGCGCTTCGGGGGGAAGGTCATGCGCGGGGAGATGGGCGCGTTCCGGCCGCCCGGCCGGTATGACGCGGCGATCAATCTGGTGAACTCGATCGGATACTTATTGGAAGACGACGCGTTCCGGAGCCATCTCGAGCGGGTGGGGGAGGTGATTCCGGCGGGCGGGATCTATCTGGTCCAGCTGAGCTACGGCGGCGAGCCTCCGGAGCAGGGGGCGTTTGGTCCCTGGCCGAACGCCCGCGCGGGGCTCCGGACGTCGCTCACTTGGCGGATCGTTCGAGAGGATCCCGAGGCGCGCCGGTCGTATCAGGAATGCCGCATCGTGGTGGAGCGGGGCCAGGAGCGGAAGGTCATCGAGGAGCCGCACGTGCTGCGGTACTGGACGCAGGAGGACTTCGACCGGCTGCTCGAGGGTGGGCCGTTCGAGCTGGCGGCCGTGTACTTCGATCGGTTCGAAGAGAAACCATTGGGGTCACCTCGCACCGGTGCGGACGGGAATCTCTATCACGTGTTGATGCGAAGGTAATCTGATCTCGAGGTGCGTCTAGGGGAGGGCCCGCTCTCCGGGGAAGTACGCTACCGCCGTGATCTACTTCCTCCGGAAAACCGCGTGGGCAGATGCCTGGTCGGTGGGCATGATCAGCACCGACTGCACGTTCACATGCTCCGGTCGGGTCAGACACCAGACGACGGCGTCGGCGACGTCCTCGGCCAGCAGCGGCTTCGTTCCTTCGTAAACCGTCTTTGCCCGCGCCCGGTCCCCCTTGAAGCGAACCTCGCTGAACTCCGTCTCGGCCAGCCCCGGCTCCACGTTCGAGACCCGGATCCCTTTCCCCAGCACGTCGTAGCGCAGCGCATCCGTGAGCGCGCGGACCGCGTACTTCGTAGCGCTATAGACCGCGCCGCCGGCATAGGTCTGGTGTCCGGCCACCGAGCCTATGTTCACGATGTGACCGCGCCCTCGGTCGACCATGCCGGGCAACACGGTGCGCGTGACATAAAGCAAACCCTTCACGTTCGTGTCGATCATCTGGTCCCAGTCCTGGGTATCGCCGGACTGAAGCGGATCGAGCGCCAGGGCCAGGCCCGCGTTGTTCACGAGGATGTCGAGCTTCCCGAGAAGTCCGCGCGCTCCCTCG
>DASQAV010000125.1:0-12259 GCA_035635575.1 Candidatus Dormiibacterota bacterium
TACGAGGCCCGATCGCGCACGCCCGTCTCCAGCCCCGCATACGCGGTGACGCCGAGCCCGAACGCGTGCTGGTAGAAGAACGCCGCCTGCTTCGCGTTCCCCACCCAGAACTCCAGATGGTCGATGGCGCGAATGCTCAGGAAATCGTCGGTCTTGGCCGCGGTACCCGGCGCCGTGGCGCTGCGATCAGCCATAGAGTCCCCGCAGTCTCGTTGCCTCGGCGACGCGCCCGATCCCCAGCATGTAGGCTGCCGTCCGGTTGTGGACGTGATTCTTCTCCGTGATCGCCGCGACGTCGGCGAAGGACCGCTTCATGATGGTCTCGAGCTTCTGGTTCACTTCCTCCTCGGTCCAGAAGTAGTTCTGGAGGTCCTGGACCCACTCGAAGTACGACACCGTGACCCCGCCCGCGTTGGCGAGAATATCCGGGATCAGGAACACCCCGTTCTCGTGGAGGATGGGATCCGCTTCCGGCGTCGTCGGCCCGTTCGCGGCTTCAGCCAGGATCTTCGGCCGGATGCGCGGCGCGTTCTCTCCGGTGATCTGGTTCTCGAGCGCGGCCGGTATCAGGATGTCCACCTTCAGCTCGAGCAGCTCTTCGTTGCTGACGCGATCCGTCCCCGGCGTGCCGACGACCGATCCCGCCTTCTGCTTGTGCGCCTGGACCACCTTGGGATCCAGACCGCTCTTCGAATGGATGCCGCCGCGCGAGTCGCTGACCGCCACCACCTTCGCGCCGCGCTCATGCAGGATGTCGTGCGCGATCGAGCCGGCGTTCCCGTATCCCTGGATCGCCACGGTCATTCCCTGGAGCTGGATACCGAGGTGCTTGCAGGCAGCCTCGATGGTGAAGACGCACCCGCGAGCGGTGGCTTCTCTGCGGCCGAGCGATCCGCCGAGCGTGATCGGCTTCCCGGTGACCACTCCGGGAGAGGCGAAGCCCTGGCGCATCGTGAAGGTGTCCATGATCCACGCCATCACCTGCGCGTCCGTATAGACATCGGGAGCGGGAATGTCCTTCTCGGGCCCGATGATGATCGCGATCTCGTTCGTGTACCGCCGCGTCATGCGCTCGAGCTCGTGCAGCGAGAGCGCCTTGGGATCCACTTCGATCCCGCCCTTGGCCCCTCCGTAGGGCAGGTTCACCACGGCGCATTTCCAGGTCATCCAAGCCGCAAGCGCCTTCACCTCGTCGAGTGTGACCTGTGGATGAAAGCGGATGCCCCCCTTCGCGGGGCCGCGGGACACGTCGTGCTGCACACGGTACCCCTGGACGACCTTCCAGCTGCCGTCGTCCATCTCGAAGGGAACCGAAACGATCAGGCAGCGCCGCGGCACGCGGAGCTTGATGCGGATCCCCTCCTCGAGCTGCAGCGCGTCGGCCGCGATGTCGAACTGACGCTGGGCCACCTCGAAGGGGTTTCTGGTTGCCGCCGCTGCTTTCTTCTCCATCACCACGGACATGGGAACCTCTGGTTTTGGGTGAACCGCCGGCCGCGTGAGGAAACCGGCGCGGATAGGCCTTAGCCCGGCCATTTTACTCCCCACGGACCCCCTCGCAACCGGGAAAGGGGGAGCGGTAGGCGCCGGTTGGCAGGGCTATACTGGCGCCCCATGGACCGAGCCCGCGTCGCGAGGGCCGTGCTGGCGATCGGTGCGATCGCCTACGCCGCTCTGGTCTGGGCCATGAGCCGGTCCCCCGGACCGCGCGCATGGGCGCTCCACCTCCCCGGCTTCCTCCCGCCGGCGCAGCGCCTCCTGATCCTCGCAACGCTCTTCCTGGGCGCGCTCCTCATCCTGGCCGATTTCCTTCGCGGAAAGGGCGCCCCCAGGAAAACGAAGAAGCGTGGCGGTGTGTCTCTTCCCGGGTGGAGCGGCTGGCTGCTCCTGGTTCCCTGGGCCTGGCTGCTCTGGAAGCTGGAGATCAAGACACGCTTCCTGGGCGACGCGACCGTGTGGATGGCAGGGCTCATCAATGGTGAGGTGAATCCTTCCAACGAGCCTCTTGCCGCGGCCCTCTGGATGGGATTCGCGAGCGTCCTTCGCTCCCTGGCATTTCCGATCACGCCCGCGACCGTGGCATCCCTATCCATCCTCTGCGGCCTCCTCGCGGCTGCGCTCCTCTGGGGCATCGCGTCGGAGATCGCTCCCCGCTCCGTGTCTCGGGTAATCGTGATGGGGGTGCTCGCGACCCTGGGACTCATGCAGCTCTACTTCGGCTACATCGAGAGCTATCCGGTCGTGAGCGTCTTCGTGCTCGCGTTCCTCTGGCTGGGGCTCCGACGCCTGCGCGGGATGGATTCCCCGTTCCTGGTCGCGGCCGTTCTCGGGCTCACGATCGCGTCGCACCTCGCGGCCGTCCTCCTGCTGCCCGGCTATGCCTATCTCGTCCTGAGGGAGAAGCGCCCGGCCGCCGTGCGCGCCCTGCTGGCCATCTTCCCGATCGCGGTCACCGCGGCGGTCCTGATCTTCCTCCAGTACCCGTTCGAGAAACTGGTCCTGGCCCTCCGGATCGCGACCCACGCGGTGGAGCCGGGCCACGCGGCGACGGCCTACACCAAGCCCTATTCCATCTTCTCGCTCGACCACGCGCGGGACATCCTGAACGGCATCCTGCTCGCGATGCCCGTACCCGCGATGTTGCTCCTGGCGTCCGCCGCAGCCTGGTTGACTCATCGAAAGCCCGCAGCGACATCCGGCGCGGACCCGGGTATCGTCTTTCTCGCCCTCGCGGCGGCGCCTGGGTTGCTCGTGGCATGGGTGCTGGTGCTCCCCGTCGTGCCGGCCCAGGACTGGGATCTCACGTCCATCCTTCTCCTCCCCCTCGCGGTGTTCGGCGTGAAGGCCGCGTGCTCCATCCCCGGCTCCCCATTGCGCGGCGCGAGCGGCGCGGGGCTCGTCCTGATCGGCGCCGGGGCGCTCTTCTCCTTCGTGCTGGTGAATGCAACCGTCGAATCGGGAGTGAGCCGCTTCGAGACGCTCGTCGGTCCCGGGGCCCGGGCCAGCGCGTACGGCCGGGCCTACGGAAACGAGCTCCTCTCCACGTTCGATTCCCAGCGGGGGGACACGCGGAGGATGCTGGTTCACGCGGGGCGGGCGCTCGACGCGGAGCCCACGAACCCGCGCTACTGGGTCGGGAAGGGAGCGGCGCTCTACAACCTGGGGCGATACGCCGAGGCGATTCCGGTGCTCGAGGAAGGGATTCGCCGGGGGCCGGCGCGGGACGATGCCTACTACAACCTGGGCAACTGCCTCGTGCACGAGAAACGGTACGACGAAGCCGTCCAGACCTTCCGCGAGGCCGTACTCCGGAGCGAGCCGCGTCCCGACTATCTCAACAACCTCGGGGTCGCCCTCTATCACGCGGGAAAGACCGACTCCGCTCGAACGGTGCTCAACGATGTCGCACGGCGCTGGCCCGACTACACGCTCACGAGGAATCTCATCGCCCGCTGGTTCGGCGCGGCGGCCGCGGACAGCGCGAGGGCTAGCGCGCCGCCGCGTTGAGGCGCGCCTCGGCGGCGCCGAGAAGCGTCATCACGTCCTCGATCTGCTGGTGACCGAGCGATACCAGGAAGTTGGGGTTCCTGCCGTAGCTCTTCGCGCCGAGCACGTAGAAGTCGGGCTCGGGGCTCTTCAAGCTCTCCGGCCCGTGCGGCACCTGATCCAGGCATCCCTTCGCCGAGGCGGGATCGCCCGCTTGCGAGGAGAGGATGGCCGCCGCCAGCGCCATGGGCCCCTCCGACGCGTAGCAGAGATGGATCTGGAGCTCGCGGAAGATGGAGAGGTCGGGACGATAACCCACGAGCGCCAGCACGCGATCCACCTCGAGCCGCCGCTCCTTCCCTGCCCCGTCCGCGAGCGTGACCTCGATCTGCCCCGAGGGGAGCACGCGGTAGGACCGGATCGTCGCGCCCTCGTGCCGCTGGATCCAGGTGCTCTCGCGCGCGATCCTCCCGGCGCGCTGATCCAGCTCGCGAAGCACGGGGAGCTGGTCGAGCTCCGCCTGGGGGACGGGAGAGAAGGCGCTCCCGCCGCGCTCGCGGTGGACCCAGTCCACCCGCGTCCCTCCGCCCTCCCCGGATTGCCGAAGCTCGTCCAGATCGGCGATCGCGTTCGCGGCGGAGCGTCCGTCGCCGACGAGCAGGATGCGCTTTCCCGCGTAGCGGGAGCGCGCCTCGCCCAGGAGATCCGGGATACCGTGCTCGAGCGATGCTCCGAGCGATTCCTCGCCGATCGCGGTCAGGCCGCCCGCACCGGTCGCGTTCGGGGTCGCGTAGACACCGCTCGCGTCGATCACGGCGTCGGCGCGCTCGAGGCGGGGGCCGCGTGAATCCTCGATCCTGAGAAGGAAGGGCCGGTCCGCGCGCGAATCGCCGGAGCGCCCCTTCGTGAATCCCTCCCGCGCGATCGCGCTGACCCGCGCTCCCTCCACGACGGCCCCGGACAACTCCTCCAGCCTCGCGAGCGGCAGGAGATAGCGCTCGCGGAGCTGGGCTCCGGTGAGGATCTCGTCCTCGGCCGGCAGCTTCACCCCGGCCGCGCGCAAGCGCGCGCGTCCCAGCTCGGTCGAGTTCCTATGGAAGGGGGTGAAGAGGCGCACCGGCCCGTAACGGCGGAAGTGCTCGCCGACGGACGCGGCCTCGTAGAGGGCTACCTCGTATCCTTCGACGCGCGCGCGGAGCGCTGCCTCCAGGCCCACCGGCCCCGCTCCCACGATCGCGATTCTACGAACGCTCAACGCTCACCCCAGTCCAAGATGCTCCAGTTCTTCCTCGTCGAAGCCCAGGTAATGCCCGTACTCGTGAAGCAGGGTCACCTTCATCTCCTTCGAGACCTCCTGCCGGCTGCGCCCCGTCCGCTCGAGATTCTTCTGGAAGAGGAGCACGACGTCGCCATACCCGCTCCCGGCGAAGACCTTGTCACCAACGGAGGTGCCCACGAAGAGGCCCAGAACCTCGGGATTGATCCCCATGGCGTGCTCCGCCATCGCCCGGGTTGGCTTCGGCTCGACGAGCACCGGCACCTCCTGAACCGCCTCACGGATCACATGAGGCAAGGATGCCAGAACCTTGTCGATCAGCGTCTTGAAATCGTCGGCGTCGATCCGGACGGGAAGGGGGAAGTGCTCGGGGTCGAGGCGGTTGGCCTCGCCGAAGGAGCGGTCGGCCTCCTCGAACCGGCCCAGGGCCTCGAGGATCATTCCCTCGAGCTCCACGCGCTCGGGGTCGTCCTCTTCCTCGGCGGGGGGCTCCAGGGCGTGAACCTCTTTCAGGGCTTCGGAGCTCCGCCAGAGGAGGTGCAGGCACTCGGCGCGCCTCAGGGCGGCTCCCCAGTGCTGGGGGTCCTGCTTCAGCATCTCATCGAAGGTCTCGAGCGCGATTTCGTACTCGCCGTCCTCGAGGGCCGTTTCTCCCTCCTGGGCGAGCGCATCCAGCGGATCCTGGTCCGGGGTCACATCACTTGGCGGTGGCGATTCGGTCGGCCCGGTCGAGCAGCACCCGGATCTCGCTGATGGTGGGAGTGAGCTGCGCCGCCTGGGCGCGGAGGAGATCCATGTCCCCGGTCTGCGCGTAGCGGTCCATGCCGGAAAGGCACTGCTTCGCAGTGGCCAGGTTGATGTTCAGGTGCTCGCGATCCATCAAATTCATCGCGGAGGATTGGTTCTTGGCCGCGTCCAGGGCGGCGTTCATGTCGCGGTCGAGCGAAGGGATCCGGTCCGCCTCTCCGTTCTGGATCGCGGTCGTGATCCGGCCGCTCACATCGTCGATCTGCTGGCGAATGACCGCGAAGGAAGCCTTGGCCGCGCTCTGGTCCCCCGCCCACTGGCAGGAAGGAGCGACGATGAGAACCGCGAAGAGCACCCGGTACCCCAATCTTCCGCCCACGCGCACCCCCTTTACTTCCACAAGTACACGATGGAGAACACGAAGACCCAGACCACGTCGACGAAGTGCCAGTACCAGGACGCCGCCTTGAACGGGAAGTGCTGCTGCGGGGTGATCTGCCCGCGGAGCACGGCGCCGTAGACCACGTTCAGGAAGATGAGCCCGAGGAGGACGTGCAGCCCGTGGAAGCCGGTCAGCACGAAGAACGTGCACCCGAAGATCCCGCTCTTGATGTTGAAGGCGGAGCCGTTCAGGAATCCGTACTCGTAGGCCTGGCCGCAGAGGAAGATGGCGCCCAGGGAGATCGTCATGAGAATGGAGGCGATGACCCCGTCCTTGCGTCCTTTCTCCACGGCGGAGTGGCCCAGGTGCAGGGTCACGCTGCTGAAGAGAAGGATGAAGGTGTTCACCGCGGGGACCAGGATCTCGAAGTGAGGCATCCCCGGCGGGGGCCAGGCGGGCGCGTGGTGTCGCGCGTAGATGAGCGCGGCGAAGAAGGAGCAGAAGATCGCGGCCTCGGAGGCGATGAAGAAGATCATCGCCGTCGTGAGGCGCCGTTCGGCGTCGATCGCGTCCCGGCCGAAGAACCGGTCGCGAAGGAGCTCCGCCCACCAGCTTCCCGCTCCGTACAGCGTGATCGCGATCCCGGCCAGGAGAACGCCGAGGCCCTGCTTCCATCCGTGTGCGTGGGAGACGAGCCCTACGGGGATGAGACCCGTGCCCAAGGCCGTGATGATCGGCCATCGGCTGGGTACCGGCTCATGGCTGTGTGCGTGCGCCGCCGCGTCCATGGATTGCCCTCGAGATGAATGACTCTTCGAAGCGCACCATGTTGCCCCGGAGCGGCAGCGGAGGCAAGGGGATTCCTAGCGAATGATCGTGAGCTTCGTGCCCTTTTCGATGGCTCCGGCCGCGACGCGAATCCAGTAGACGCCCGACGCGGCGTCACCGCCTCCATCGACCTTGCCGTCCCAACGTAGGATGTGGTGTCCCGCCGCGAGGAATGCATCTTCGAGGATCCGCACCATCCGCCCCTGCGCGTTGAACACGCGAGCCACCACCGAGGAGGACTGCGGAAGATCGAGATTCATCTCGGCACGCCCGGAGGTGGGCGTGGGCCTTGGGCTGCCCAGCACGACCGCCGGCGCCGCGTTTCCTCCCTGAACCCCCGTCACGGTGCTCGGGATGAAGCTCGCGACGTTGGAGAAGGAGCTCCAGTTCCAAGCCCCATCCGCGCTGCGAAGCACCGCGTAGTAGCGTGCTCCTATCGTCAGATCCGCAATGAGGACGGAATCGGCGACACCAGGGGCTCCAGGCGTCTTTCCGAGCATCGGAATCACGGTCGCGGAATTCCACCAGGCGAGCGTGTCGTTTCCACTGATCCCGCTCGAGCTGACCCGGAGATCGTAGCGAACGATGCTCTGCCCGCCCGCGTCGCTGGGCGTGGTCCAGATGAGCATCGCGCTGGCGGCCGAAGCCGGCCTCGTGGGGAGCCCGTGAGAGCAGCCCGTGAGGAGCAAGGAGAGGAGCGCGATGCGTGTCGTCCGTGCGACGTTCCGAAAGTAGCCCATGAAGAAGCCTTCCTTGGTGGTCGTCCCTGATGATGTCGTTCCGGTTGTGTAAGGAAAACCCTGCTATGGCCCTCAGGGTTTCCCTGTCCGACCTATCAGGATTTGTGCCACGGCTACTAAGGAGCGCGACTACGTAGAATTTGTGTTGGTGGAATGCGAGTTGCGGGTGTGAATTATTTTTTGGAACTGACCGTTGTGTACCTCATCGGGCGCATGTCTCCCATATCGTGCGCTCACGTAGGGGAATCCCCGAATCCGTAGGGAGATCCTTCATGCGCGCCCCTACGTACCTGAGCTGTGCTGCAAAGGAGATTCAGATGGAGATTGAGAAGAGGCGCTACTTCGAGGTGTGCGCGGCCACGAGGGGACGCTCGCGATCCCGCTTCCCCTCTCCCACGCCTTCGGCTCCAGGCACCCCTTCGGGCGCGCTCTCGACGTGCGTGAATCTGGCCAGGAGCGTGTAGACCGCGGGCACGAGAAGAAGGGTCAGGAAGGTGGAGAAGATGAGCCCTCCGACCACGGCGATCCCGAGCGGGCGCCGGGACTCGGCTCCCGCGCCGAAGCCGATCGCGATCGGGAGGATTCCGAACACGGTCGCGAAGGAGGTCATGAGGATGGGCCGGAGCCGGATCTTCGCGGCCTGTGCGACCGCTTCCACGGTCTCCAGCCCCCGGGCGCGGAGCTGATTCGCGTACTCCACGATCAGGATCGAATTCTTCGTCACGAGCCCGATGAGCATGATGAGCCCGATCTGCGAGAAGATGTTGAGGCTCTGCCCGAAGATGAAGAGCGAGATGATGGCCCCGACCACGGCGAGCGGCACCGAAAGCAGGATCGTGAGCGGGTGGATGAAGCTCTCGAACTGGGCCGCGAGCACGAGATAGATGAAGACCACCGCCAGGAGGAAGAGGAAGTAGAGGCTGTTGCTCGACTCCCGGAACTCCTTCGACTGCCCCGCCAGCTCGTGCCGCACCGTGGGCGGAAGGTCTTCCTTCGCGATCTTGTCCAGCGCGTCCAGCGCCTCCCCCAGCGAGACCATCGGGGCCAGGTTCGCCGTGATGGTGGAGGAGCGCACGCGGTTGTAGTGCTTCAGCTCTTTCGGCCCCACCGTCTCCCTGACGTTCACCACGTTCGCGAGCTGCACCAGCCCGTTGTTCCCACGCACGTAGATGTCCTGGATCACATCCGGCGTGGCCCGTCCCGAGGCGGGCACCTGCGCAATGACGTGGTACTGCTTGGTCCCCCGCTTGAAGTCCGTGACCTCCCGCCCGCCGAGAAGCGTCTCGAGCGTGGTGCCGATCTCGGTCACCGAGACTCCCATCGCCGAGGCGCGATCGCGGTCGATCGTGAGATCGAGCTGAGGCTTGTTGAGCTTGAGATCCGTGTCCAGATTGATGAGGTAGGGAAACGCGTTCGGCGGCTTCCCGACCGTGAGCTGGGAGGCCTTGGCCATCATGATCCCCGTCGCCTTCTGGAGCTCCTCGTAGCTGTCCGCCTCGAGCACGTACTCGACCGGCGACGAGGAGAAGCGGCCCCCGAGGCTGGGCGGATTGATCACGAAGGCTAGCACGCCCGGGATCGAAAAGAGCTGCGGGAAGAGCTGCTGCACGATCTCCTGCTGCGACCGGGCCCGGTAGACCGGAATCTGGATCATGGGAAGGAGCGGCAGCGGCTGCTTGATCCACGTCTTCGGCCGCTCCCCCTTCGGCATCAGGTTCACGAAGACGAAGCCGTTCGTGACCTGCCCCGGACCGCCGAACCCCAGCCCCGTCGCGGTGAAGAGGCCGCGCCGCTCGGGCAGGTGCAGGAGGATGGCCTCGATCTGGCGCATGTAGCGATCCGTGTAAGCGAGCGTCGCTCCCTCCGGGGCGATGACGATGCCGAACGCCACCCCGCGATCCTCGACCGGCACCAGCTCGCGCTTCATGAACATGAAGGCGGCTCCCGCGATCAGGATGAAGACCAGCGCGGCCCCGATCACACGCGCGCGGTGGCGCAGCGCGGCGCCGAGCACGCGGTCGTACGTCCGGTACAGCCACTCGAAGAAGGAGTCGAAGGTCCTCGAGACCCAGCCGGTGCCGCCCCCGTGGAGCGGCCGGAGCATCCGCGAGGTGAGCATGGGCGTGAGCGAGAGGGCCACGAAGCCCGAGATCAGGACGGCGACCGCCAGCGTGATCCCGAACTCGTTGAAGAGCCGCCCGACCGTCCCCTGGAGGAACGCCACGGGGACGAACACCGCGACCAGCGAGATGGTGGTCGCGAGGATGGCGAACCCGATCTCATTGGCGCCGTCGAGCGCCGCCTGCCGGCGCGGCTTCCCCATTTCGAGATGACGGTAGACGTTCTCGAGCATCACGATGGCATCGTCCACCACGAGCCCGATCGCGAGCACCATGGCGAGAAGCGTGAGGATGTTGATGGTGAAGCCCAGGAAGTAGGCGACGGCCAGAGCGCCCATGATCGAGACCGGTATGGCGACCGCCGGGATGAACGTGGCGCGGAAGGATTTCAGGAAGACGAGGATCACGAGCACCACGAGGCACATCGCGACCACGATCGTGTGCGAGACCTCGTTGATGGATTCCTGGATGAAGGTCGAGGAGTCGTACGCCACGTCGAGCTTCATCCCCGGCGAAATGAGCTGCCGGAGCTGCGGGAGCGTCGCGATCACGCCGTGGGCCACATCCAGCGTGCTCGCCTTCGACTGCTTCACGATGCCCAGCCCCACCGCCTGCTGCCCGTTCCATCGCACGGCCGTGCGCTCGTCCTCGGGGCCCACCTCCACGCGCGCCACGTCCGAAAGCCGGACCACGTCGTTCCCCGTCTGCGAGATGACGATCGACCCGAATTCCTCGGGGCTGGCCAGCTCGCCCCGCGTCCGGACGGCGAATTCGCGTCCCGCGCCCTCCACGCGCCCGCCCGGGATCTCGGCATTCTCCTCGCGAAGAGCGCGCTCGATGTCCTGGACGGTCGCGCCGCGGTTGGCCATCCGCTGGGGGTCCAGCCAGACGCGCATGGCGTAGCGCCGCCCGCCGCCGATGAAGATGTTGCCCACGCCGGGGATGTGCTGGAGACGTTCCTTGAGGATGAGCTCGGCCACCTCGGTGAGCTCCAGGCCGTTGTGCTTCGTGCTGGAGAGCCCGAGCCAGAGGATGGGCTGCGCGTTCACATCCACCTTGGCCACGATGGGATCGTCCGCCTCGGCGGGAAGCTGGCCCCGGACGCGCGCCACCTTGTCGCGCACGTCGTTCGCGGCCTGCTCCACGTCGCGGCTCAGCTCGAATTCCACGGTGATCTGCGAGCCCTGCTCGAGGCTCGAGGACTCGATGGTCTTCACGCCCTCGACCGTGGCCAGCTGCTCCTCGAGCACGTCCGTGATCTCGGTCTCGACCACGCTGGGGCTCGCGCCGCGGTATAAAGTCGTGATGGAGACGATCGGAGGGTCGATGTCGGGGTACTCGCGGACGGGAAGTCTGCTGAACGCGATCACTCCAAAGAGGATGATCGTGAGGCTCATCACCGTCGCGAATACCGGCCGCTGGATCGAGAGCTGGCTGATTCTCACTTCGCGGTTCCCCCGCTTTCACCACCGGCATGGCTCTGGACCGGCATCACCTTCGCGCCCTCGAAGAGCTTCTGGTGTCCGGTACGTACCACGGTCTGGCCCGGCGACACGCCCTTCACGATCTCCACCGCATCCGGGAGTCTCGTCCCCAGCGTCAGCGCCACGCGCGTCACGCTGCTGTCCGGCTTGACGACGTACACGAAGGACTGATCTCCTTCCGCGAAGATGGCCTCGCTGGGGATCGTGAGCGCGCTCTGCCGCTGGCTCAGCACCGCCGAGACATTGGCCGACATCCCTGGCCGGAACCTCCCGCCCGGATTCCGCACGCGCGCCACGATGCGCGCGCTCCGGGTCCCGGGATCGAGCACCGGATCGACCACGTCGATCCGGCCGCGCAGGACGTACCCCGGATAGGCGGTGGTCGAGATGCTCACTTCCGCCCCCTTCCGGAGCTGCCCCAGATAGCGCTCGGGGGCCGAAAAATTGACGCGCAGCTCATCGAGCTTTGCGAGATCCGTGATCGCCTGCCCCGAGCGGATGAAGGCACCCGGACTGACCCGCCGCGCTCCCAGGGTCCCCGAAAAGGGCGCGACGATCCTCGTCTTGGACAGACGCGATCGGGCGAGGGCGAGATTCGCCTCGGCGACCTTCAGGGCCGCGGCCGCGTCGTCCAGATCTTGCGGAGCGCCCGCCCCCTGGTCCACGACCGCCTTGACCCGATTGTAGGTGCTCTGGCTCTGGTCTCGAAGGGCTTCCGTCCGGGCCACTTCGGCGCGGAGCTGGGCGTCGTCGAGTTGCGCGATGAGCCCTTCCTTTGCAATGGCGCTTCCCTCGCGAAACGGGAGCCGAACGACGACCCCGTCGATCTCGGCGACCACCGTGATCGCCTCGTCGGCCTCGATCGTTCCCACCGCCTCGAACCGGTCCGCGACAGGCTGCTGGACCACGACGGCGACCTCGACCGGCATCGGAGGCATCTTGAACCCGCCCCCACCCGGGCCTCCCGCGCCCTTGCCGCAGCCGCCGAGGGCCGCGATGAGGATCAACCCAACGGCCCTGGAGGCGCCGGCGGCGCGAGCCTTTCTCTTCGATGGAACGATCATGCGATCGGTCTCCCCCATCATGGTTTCGGCGGAGGCAGCCCCTCCGACGTGAGCCGCTTCAGATCGGCATAGGCCTTGGCCGCCCGGACGAGCGCCTGCGAGTAGCGCTGCTGCCCCGTGGCCAGATCCGCG
>DASQAV010000126.1:0-27927 GCA_035635575.1 Candidatus Dormiibacterota bacterium
CGCCCGCCAGAACAACCTCAAGAACATCGACGTCGCGTTTCCGCGAGCTGCCCTCACCGTCGTGACGGGGGTGAGCGGCTCGGGGAAGTCCTCGTTCGCCTTCGATACCATCTACGCCGAAGGCCAGCGGCGCTACGTCGAGTGCGTCTCCAGCTACGCGAAGCAATTCCTGGAACGGCTCCCCCGGCCCGATTACGACCAGGTGGACGGGCTGGCTCCCGCGCTCGCCATCCGACAGGGCGCGGCCGCCCAGACCGGCCGCTCCACGGTCGGGACCATCACCGAGATGGCCGACCACCTGAGGCTCCTCCTGGCCCGGGTCGGGGAGACGATCTGCGGCCAGTGCGGGACGAAAGTGCCGCGTCACAGCGTGAACTCGGTGCTCGAGGCGATCCTGGCTCGCGGTCCCGGCGAGGTCACGATCTGGTTCGAGATGCCGGCGCATCCGGGAGAGACGCCCAAGGACCTCTGGGCTCGCGCGCTCGCGCGGGGATTCGTGAGGGCACGCGCGGCGGCCACATGGTCCCGCCTCGACGAGGGGATTCCCCGAGGCGCGAGAGCTCCGATCCAGGTCTACGTGGATCGTCTGGCCCCCACTCAGGAGCACCGGGCGCGCTTGCGCGAGAGCCTCGAGATCGCGTGGCGCGAGGGACACGGACGGGTCTTCGTCGAGCTCCCGGACGGGGACGTCCTCCGCTATCACGACGGCAGGACGTGCGAGCGCTGCGGGCGCGAGTTCCCCGAGCCGCTCCCGCAGCTCTTCTCCTTCAACAGCCCCTACGGCGCCTGCCCGGAGTGCCGGGGCTTTGGAAACATCCTTACCTTCACGCTTCGCCGCGTCGTCCCGGATCCCGGCAAGACGCTGCTCGAGGGAGCGCTCGACCCGTGGGCGAACTCCTGGCGCGCCCACTTCATGCCCAAGCTCAAGGCTGTATCCGAGCGGCTCGGGATCCCGCTCGACCGCCCCTTCCGCACGCTGTCCCAGGAGCACCAGAAGATCCTCCTCGAGGGCACGACGGGATTTCGCGGCGTGTTCCCCTTCCTCGAGCGCTTGCGCGAGAAGTCCTACAAGTCCAGCGCCCGCTTTCTCGTGAAGCACTACCAGGAGCCGATGATCTGCGGCACGTGCGGGGGCAACCGCATGAAGCCCGAGGCGCTGGAGGTCTTCGTGGGAGGGAAGAACATCGCGCAGCTCCACGCCATGACCGTGGGGGAGATGCGCGCCTTCCTGGCTTCGCTCCATCTGGATCCGCTCCGGGAGGAGATCGCCTCCACCATCCTGGCCGAGCTTCGCGGCCGGCTGGAGTACCTGGGCGAGACCGGGCTCGACTACCTCACGCTGGACCGCCCGTCGAAGACGCTGTCGGGGGGCGAGGCGCAGCGCATCGAGCTGGCGAACGCGCTGGGCGGAAGCCTGAGCCATGCCCTCTACGTGCTCGACGAGCCCACCGTGGGACTTCACCCGCGCGACACCGAGCGTCTGATCCGGGTGCTCCGCCGCCTCCAGGCGAGGAAGAACACGCTCCTCATCGTGGAGCACGATCCCGACGTCATCCAGGCGGCGGACTGGATCGTGGAGATGGGGCCGGGAGCGGGGGAACGAGGCGGACGCGTCCTCTATCAGGGTCCGCGCGAGCGATGGCCCGGGCGGGATCTCGCCGGAGCGGAGTGGGCGGAAGCGGTGGCGGACCATGGCGGGGAGCCCTATGGGCGTTCCAAGCGGCCGGAGTGGATCGAGATTCTCGGGGCGAGTGAGCACAACTTGAAGAGCCTCGACGTGCGGATCCCGGTTGGATCGATCGTGGGGGTGTGCGGTGTCTCGGGCTCGGGCAAGTCGACGCTGGTCGAGGACATTCTCTGGCGTGCCGCGGCGCGCGCCCTGGGCCAGGACGCGCCGGAGCCGGGCGCGCACCGCACGGTCCGGGGTCTCGACGTCTTCGATCGCGTCGCTCTGGTGGATCAATCGCCCGTGATGCGCTCCTTCCGTTCCAATCCGGTCACCTACGTGAAGGCCTTCGACCGCATCCGCGAGCGCTATGCCCGAACGCCGCTCGCCCGCGAGCGCCGGTACACGCCCGGCACCTTCTCCTTCAACGTGAAGGGCGGCCGCTGCGAGCGCTGCGAGGGCGCGGGCGTGGAGAAGGTGGAGATGTATTTTCTCGCGGATCTCTGGGTGCCGTGCGACGCTTGCGGCGGCAGGCGCTACCGGCAGGAAGTGCTGGAGGTGAAGGTGCACGGGCTCTCGCTGCATCAGCTCCTCGACAAGACGATCGAGGAGACGGTCGCCCTCTTCCAGGGAGAGAGCGAGATCCAGGAGCCGCTCTGGGTGCTGGAGCGGGTCGGGCTGGGCTATCTAAGGATGGGCCAGCCCCTCTCCACGCTGAGCGGCGGCGAGATCCAGCGCCTGAAGCTGGCGCGGGAGCTCTCGGAGCGAAGCTCCTCCAAGACCCTCTTCCTCCTCGACGAGCCGACCGTGGGCCTCCATCGCCGCGACGTGCTGGTGCTCCTCCGGGTGCTTCGCGAGCTGAAGCGCCGGGGCGCGACCGTGGTCCTGGTGGAGCACAACCTGGACCTCCTGGCGGCGTGCGACTACGTGATCGAGCTGGGACCGGAAGGGGGCGAAGCAGGAGGCCGGCTGATCGCGGAAGGGGCGCCCGAGGAGCTGGCGCGGAACGACGATTCCCTGACGGGACGCTACTTGAGGAAGATCGCGGCCTGCGCGTAGTCCATCGGTCGATGGCTCGGGGCGGAGATCCTCCCCCGGACCAAGAACCCCACCTTCCGGGAAAGAACCACTTCGAAGCCCGCGTAGGCGTGGGTCTTCACGTAGACCTCGGACTTGTACAGAGTTCGACTCAGGCCTTCGAGAGACGCGACCTGGACCACCGTGTGCGCCGCGGGACCGAACTCGAATAGCGGCCGGATGCGCCAGGACTCCTTGTAGGTGAAGGAAGGGCGCATGAAGAGGTAGATCCCGAGGGCGCCCTCGGTGAGCTGGTCCTTCGCCGATCCGGACACTTCGAGCATCAGGCTCTGCTCGAAGACGGGACCCTGCCCCAACCAGCGGCGATACGAGACATTACCCAAGATGCCAAAGAATCCCTGCACGGGTCCCGCGCCGAACTCGAAGCGATCCCGGTCCTCGGGGATATAGCGGACCGTGGAAGTCACGCTAGGCTGCTTCTCGGGCGTGGGCGGGGGAACGGCGGTGGAATCCTGTGCCCCGGCGCGCGGCGCCGGCCCGAGAAGAAGCCAGGCGGAGGCCAGGATCAGCGCCGGAACGAACCCCTTCCGCGCCTCGATCAAGGGATCGCCACGTCGCTGGAGGAGAAGAAGCCGTCGCCGGCTCTCATGTACACGCGATAGTCGCCGGCGGGCGCACGGCGTCCCTGCGCGTCGGTCAGGTCCCAATCGACGGGAGGGAGACGGAACTGCCCGACCGTGGCGGGCTCCGACGACGCGAGCAGCACCCTGACCAGCGTTCCGTGCGCGTCGTACACCGCGATGCGCACTTCCATCGGGCTCGGAAGGTAGAATTGGATCGAGTAGGCGACCGGGGTGGTGGTGCCCGGCTGATTCACCAGCCCGGCGCACACCAGCACCACGTTTCCCCCGGTGCCGAACTTGCCGCAGTCCTCCCACGAGGTGCGCTGGCTTCCCGGAAAAAACTCGAGCGGCGCGTTGACGTTGTCGTCCGAGCAGCCGAAAACGGCTGCCAGGCAGAGAAACGCCAGAACACGCAACGTCACACGCGCTCCGATCCGGCCACGAGAAATGGGTACGGGAAGTGCCGCCTTACGGTGAGGCGGATGCGAAGAGCGTTGGGGGACGATTCATGCTGCGGCTTTCGTCAGGCTCTCCGCTTCGAAAACATGGGAGGAAGTTCCCCGCGCATCCACGTGAGTCGCAATTTAAAACCTCGCAAGAAACGACCCGCTGGATAGACTAGGTTTTAGCTGCGAAGTGTGGCACGAGGCGGCAGGGAACTCCGCTCACCCGCATCTTCGATCACGCCGCGGGGGCTGTCAACATTTTTCGGCATACCGGCGCTGAAAATCGGGCATCGGACCGTTCCCGCCACGGTTCTTCCGGGTTGCCGCGCCGGGGCGAACGTGGTAACTTCCAGCGTTTATCCCGACTGGCGCCTTTTGGATCGAAGGGATCGTCTCCGGCGTGTTCGACGAGCTGACTACGAAATTGGCCGGGGTCTTCCGGAAGCTGACCGGCCGGGGGCGGCTGAGCGAGCAGGATGTGCGGGACGCCGTCCGGGAGATCCGGCGTATTCTCCTGGAAGCGGACGTGAACCTGGCGGTGGCGCGCGATCTTTGCAAGCGCGTGGAAGAGCGCGCGATCGGGGCGGATTTGCTCCAGTCGATCGCGCCCGGCCAGCAGGTCGTCAAGATCGTGTTCGACGAGCTGGTTTCCGTGCTCGGCGGCGGGTCGACGGCAGGAACTCAGTTTCCGTCCAATCGCGCGGCCGTGATGTTGATGGCCGGGCTTCAGGGATCCGGGAAGACCACGAGCGCGGGCAAGCTCGCGAAGTTCTGGAAAGATCGCGGAAAGCGCGTGCTGCTCGCGGCCCTGGACCTGAGACGTCCCGCGGCAATCGACCAGCTGGAAGTCCTCGGGAAGTCGGTCGGCGTGCCCGTCCACGTGGACCGCGAGGCGAAGGACCCCGTGGCGCTCGCGGAGCGCGCGCGGGCGCGGGCGGATCGCGAGGGATTCGACCTCCTGATTGCGGACACCGCCGGAAGGCTCCACGTGGACGAGGAGCTGATGGCCGAGGTCGCCCGCGTTCAGGAGGCCGTGCAGCCCACCGAGACGCTTCTGGTCCTGGATGGCATGACCGGTCAGGACGCGGTCCATATCGCCGAGGCGTTCGCGAAGCGGCTCCGCGTGACGGGCCTCTTCATGACGAAGATGGACGGCGACGCGCGCGGCGGCGCCGCGCTCTCGCTCCGGGCGGTGAGCAAGGTACCCATCCGGTATCTGGGGGTCGGGGAGAAGGTCGAGGCGCTCGAGGCCTTTCACGCGGACCGGCTCGCCTCCCGCATCCTGGGCATGGGAGACGTGCTGACGCTGGTCGAGCGCGCGCAGGACCGGCTGGACCACACGAAGGCGGAAGCCCTCGAGAAGAAGCTTCGCAAGGAGCGGTTCACCCTCGAGGATTTCCTGGGGCAGCTCCAGGAGATGAAGAAGCTCGGGCCGCTGGACGAGCTGGTGAAGATGCTCCCGGGGGTGAAGCTGCCGCCGGGGACGGCGGTCAGCGACCAGGACCTGCGCCGGACCGAGGCGATCATCCAGTCGATGACGCGGCAGGAGCGTAAGGAGCCGGAGATCCTCGACGGGAGCCGCCGCAAGCGCATCGCGCGCGGCAGCGGCACCACGGTGCAGGATGTGAACCGCCTGATCAAGCAGTTCGAGCAGGCAAGGACGATGTTGAAGCGATTCGGCGGAAAGCGCGGCCGGCTCCCGATGGGGCTCTAGGAAGCGGGATCCGCTCACGCACCACCACGGGAGGAGCACCGGAATGTCTGTCGTCATTCGTATGAAGCGGGCGGGAGCGAAGAAGCGCCCGTTCTACCGGGTCGTCGTGGCCGATTCGAGATTCGCCCGCGACGGCCGGTACATCGAGCAGCTGGGCTACTACGATCCCCTGACGGAGCCGGCCAAGTTCCAGATCGACACGGAGAAGTTCGCGAATTGGATCCGCAAGGGAGCCCGTCCGTCGGAGTCGGTCGAGGTCATGATGGCGAAGCACGCGCCCTCGGCCCTCCGGCCGGTGCCGCTCCTGCCCATCGAGCCCGGCGCCGTGATCGCGGCGGAGGGAATGGCGCCGCCGGCTCCCAAGGCGAAGATGGCCAAGAAGGAGATGAAGGAGAAGAAGGAGAAGAAGGCCGCTCCCAAGGCATCGCGCAAGCCGCGCACCGCCACGAAGCGGAGCGAGAAGAAGGCCAAGACCCGCGCGAAGGCGAAGGCCAAGAAGGCGAGCGGGATCGCGAAGCCCAGGAAGGCCAAGAAGGCGAAGAAATCGAAGAAATGAGCGAGCCTGGAAATCTCAAGTCCTTCGTCGAGTACTGCGCGCGGAACCTGGTCGACCATCCGGATCTCGTGCACGTGGACGAGCGGGTCACCGGCCAGACCGCCGTCTACACGCTGCGGGTCGGCCCCACGGATCTGGGAAAGGTGATCGGCAGGGAGGGAAAGACCGCGCACGCGTTGCGCACGCTTCTTTCCGCGGCCGCTCAGGCCCTGGACCGGCGGGCCGTGCTCGAGATTGCCGACTGAGAGCCCCGATCAGCCGATTCTCGTGGGCTCCGTCGCTCGGGCCCACGGGCTCAAGGGCGAAGTCGTCGTCGACGTGTGGAGCGAAGCGCCGGAGCGTTTCCAGCCGGGCAGCACGGTGACCGCCCGGCTTCCGGGCGGGGAGCCTCGCCCGGTGGTGATCGAGACCGCGCGGCCCTTCGGGGAACGGCTCCTCCTGCGTTTCGTGGGAGTGGGCTCGCGAACCGAGGCGGAGGCGCTCCGAGGAGCGGACCTGACGGTGGCCAGGCGCGACGTCCCGCCCGCGCCGGAGGGGACGCACTACCGCTTCGAGCTGGTGGGCCTCAGGGTGAAGCGCCGGGATGGAACGCATCTGGGGAGCGTCGCGGACATCTTCGCGACGGGGAGCAACGACGTGATCGTGGTCCGGGGCGAAGGAACGGAGCTTCTCCTCCCGTACCTCGACAGCGTCGTGCTGAAGATCGACCTGGAGCGCGGCGAGATGGTCGTGGAGATTCCGCCCGGCCTGAACGAGTAGCGGCCCGGAGCGGCCCGATCCAGAATGCGTTTCTCGATCCTGACTCTGAACCCCGGCTTCTTCCGGGGCGCTCTGGACGAAGGCATGATCCGGATCGCCCGGGAGAAGAAGCTTCTCGAGGTCGTCCTCGTGCCGATCCGGGACTTCACCGACGACCGGTACGGCACGACGGACGACTACCCCTACGGGGGCGGCGCCGGGATGGTCATGAAAGCGGAGCCCATCCTGCGCGCGCACGAGAGCCTGCGGCGCGAGGGAGGCGGGAAGGCGCCGCGGACCCTCGTCACGTCGCCGCAGGGGCGCACGCTCACCCAGTACTGGGCGCGCGAGCTGGCGCTGGAGCCGGAGATCGCGATCCTCTGCGGACGATACAAGGGGATCGACGAGCGGGTGATCCCGCTCCTCGGCGCGGAGGGGATCTCGATCGGCGATTACGTGCTCTCGGGCGGAGAGCCCGCCGCGATCGTGGTCCTGGACGCGCTGGCGAGGCTTCTCCCGGGAGTTCTGGGGGACGCGGAGTCGGCGGAAGCCGATTCCTTTTCGGAGCCCCTTCTGGACGCTCCCGTGTACACTCGCCCCGAGGACGTTGAGAGCAGGCGTGTTCCTGCTGTGCTCCTGAGCGGCGATCACGAGCGGATCCGCGTGTGGCGCCGCCGCGAGGCGTTGCGCCGTACCTGGCTCAAGCGCCCGGACCTCTTGCTCGGACGGAAGCTGAGCGACGAAGACCAATCGCTGTTGGATGAGATAAAGAAAGAGGAGGGACGATGAGCGCGGTCGAGCGTTTCGAGAACCGGTTCAAGACGGACCGGAAGATGGATTTCGCCCCCGGCGACACCATCAAGGTGCACGTGCGGGTGATCGAGGGAGAAAAGGAACGCTCCCAGATTTTCCAGGGAGTGGTGACGAACATTCGCGGCAGCGGAATACGACAGAGCTTCACGGTCCGCAAGGTGTCGGGGGGCGTCGGAGTCGAGAGAACCTTCCCGCTCCATTCCCCGTCGGTCGCCAAGATCGACCTGGCCCGCAAGGGCAAGGTCCGCAGGGCAAAGCTCTTCTACCTGAGAGGCAAGCGAGGCAAGTCGGCGAAAGTCGGCGAGCGTGAAAAACTGAATCCCGATACCGCCTAGACCGGAATCGGGGCAATGGCGCGGCGGGGGCTGGCACGCTTCGATGACGAGTACCGGATCCGCTGGGGCGACCTCCTCGCGGGGGTCGATGAGGCGGGCCGGGGGCCGCTTGCCGGTCCGGTCGTGGCCGCGTGCGTCGTGCTCCGGCCCGGCACCCGGCTCCCGGGGGTCCGCGATTCCAAGGTGATGACCTCCGTCGAGCGCGAAGAGGCGCTCCTGAGGATTCGCGCGAAGGCGGTGGGAATGGGGGTCGGGGTCGGGAGCGTGATGGAGGTGGATGCGTTCAATATCCGCATGGCGTCTCTCCTGGCCATGCGGCGGGCGATCGAGGCCCTGGGGATGACTCCCCAGGGCTTTCTCGTTGATGGGATGGACGCCCTGATCTGCGAGGCACCGTGCGAGGCCGTCATCGACGGCGACGCCAAGAGCCTCGCCATCGCCGCGGCTTCCATCCTCGCCAAGGTCACCCGCGACGCGATGATGGACGAGCAGGCGCGCTCGTATCCTCTCTACGGATTCGAGCACAACAAGGGGTACGCGACGCCGGAGCACTTCGAGGCGCTCCGGATTCACGGGCCCTGCGACATTCACCGGAAGAGCTTCCGCCCCGTCCGTGAGCTCCTCTTCGTTCAGGAAATCATCGAGGGTTTCTGACCCCGGCAGGGAGGCGGGATGTGGCGGGAGCGGGTGGCCCGGTGCGGTGAGCGGATCGCCGCGGAATTTCTTTCCTTACGTGGGATGGAAGTCGTGGACCGGAACGTGCGCGTGGGTCGGGGCGAGATCGACCTCGTCGCGCGCGATCGCGAGCAGGTGGTGTTCGTGGAGGTGAAGTTCCGGACGCAGGGAGGCAAGGCCGGTCCTCTGGACGCGGTCGGCTGGAAGAAGCGCGAGGACGTGGCGCGCGCCGCGGCGCTCTATCTCGCCCGGCGCGGATTGCTCGATCGCTCGGTTCGCTTCGATGTGGTCGGGATCACGTGGAGGTCGGATGGCGGGGAGCTCCTCGTCCAGCACGTACCCAACGCCTACCCGGGCGGCCGAAATCAGTTCTACTGAGCCTCGCGTCACGGCGAAGCGCATCCTCATCCTCCATGTCCGCGCGGGCGTGGGGCACGAGCGCGCCGCGCGCGCGGTCGAGAAGGCGCTCCGCTCGCTCGACCCTTCCTGCGAGCCCATCGTGCGGGACGCGCTGGAGTTCTCCTCCCCCTTCCTGCGCACGTTCTACGCTTCCTCCTACAACCGGCTCGTGGACCGGGTGCCCCGCGCGTGGGGATTCTTCTACCGGCAGGCCGAGCGTATTCCCGCGATGGGATTCCGGCAGCGGGTGCGGTCCAGACTTCTCGCCGCGGGATGCCGCGACTTCGCGGCCGCCGCCGCGCGCTTCAAGGCCGACGCCGTGCTCTGCACCCAGTTCCTTCCCGCCGAGGTCTTCTCGCTCCTGCGCCGGCGAGGCGTGATTCCGATTCCGGTCTACTGCGCGATCACCGATTTCGCCGTGCATCCCATCTGGGTCTATCCCGGGATCGACCGCTACTTCGTGGCCTCGGAGTTTTCGGCGGAGCAGCTCCGGGCCACCGGGGTCGTTCCGGTGGACCGGATCGAGGTCACGGGGGTGCCCATCGACCCGGAGTTCGCCTCGAGCGTCGGGATGGAGGCGGCGCGGCTGGAGCTGGGGCTGGATCCGGATCCCAGACGGCTGACCTTTCTCCTCATGGGGGGCGGATTCGGCTGGGGACCGATGGAGGCGATGCTGGAGGCGGTGCTCCGGCTGGATGCGTCGGTGCAGGCGATCGTCCTGGCGGGGAAGAACCAGGAGCTGTGGCAGAAGCTGGCGAAACGGGTCCGGGGACAGGAGCGCCGGATCCAGGTTCACGGCTTCACCGACCGGGTGCACCGGATGCTCGAAGCCGCCGATATGCTGATCGGAAAGGCCGGCGGGGTCACCTCGAGCGAAGCGATGGCGCGCGGGGTTCCGATCATCGCGGTGCGTCCGATCCCCGGGCAGGAGGAGCGGAACGTCGACTACCTGCAGGAGTCCGGCGCGGCGGTGCGCGCCCACGACCTGGACGATCTTCTGTACCGGATGATGCACTTCCTCGCCGATCGCGTGGATCTGGAGCGGATGAAGGCGAACGCGCGCGCGATCGGCCGTCCCCGCTCCGCGTTCCAGGTCGCCGATTCGATCCTGACCCGATTGACACCCCCGGGGGCCGGTGGTAGCATGCGTTGATGCCGAAAACTGCCGCAAATGACGTTGCTGCAGCGGGATCGGCGGCGGAGAATGAGTCGCGCGAGACGCGTCAGGGTGTCCTCCTCGATATCACGGGAACGGGCAAGGGAAAGACGACGTCCGCGTTTGGCCAGGCGCTCCGCGCGCACGGCCACGGGTTCGAGATCGCGATCGTGCAGTTCATGAAAGGTCGGATCTACGGCGAGCTGGACACGCTTCGGTCGCTCCCGCGCGTCGAGGTCTGGCAGTTTGGCCGCGTGGCCTTCGTGGATCCGAAGAATCCGGATCCCAAGGACCGCGAGCTGGCGCGCCAAGGGATGGACAAGGCCTGGGAGATCGTCCGGGGCGGGAAGCACGACCTCCTCATCCTGGACGAGATCAACGTGGTCGCCGACTTCGGCCTGATCCCCGTCGAGGAAGTGCTGGAGCTGGCGAAGGCGCGGCCGAGGTGGATGGACATGATCTGGACCGGCCGCAGCTCGCCCGCCGCCATGATCGAGATGGCCGACACGGTGAGCGAGGTGCGCGAGATCAAGCACCACTACCGCAAGGGAATCGAATCGCGCGCCGGGATGGAGTATTGACCGCTCCGAAGCGGAGCGTGAAGACGAGGCCGGCAGGGTCCTCGCTCGCGGAGGAGCTTCTCCAGGGGGACGCGCGGTCGCTCGCGCGGGCCATGAGCCTGGTGGAGAACGGCGCGCCGGAGGCGGAAGCGCTTCTGGAGCGCGTGTACGGAGCGCGCCCCGCGGCGCCCCGGGTGGGCATCACGGGACCGCCGGGAGCGGGAAAGAGCACCCTCGTCGCCGAGCTGGCGCTGCTCCTGCGCCGCCTGGGGAAGCGGGTGGGCGTGGTCGCGGTGGATCCCACCAGCCCCTACACGGGGGGTGCGATCCTGGGCGACCGCGTCCGGATGAGCGAGCTTTCGACCGATCCGGAAGTGTTCATCCGGAGCATGGCCACGCGCGGCAGCCTGGGCGGGCTGGCGTCTCGCACCGAAGAGCTGGCGGAGCTTCTTTCGGGGTGGGGCAGCGACATCACGCTGATCGAGACCGTGGGCGTGGGGCAGTCGGAGCTGGATGTGGCCCAGGCCGCCGACACCACGCTCGTGGTCCTGACGCCGGAATCGGGCGACGCCATCCAGTCCCTGAAGGCGGGGCTGATGGAGATCGCGGACGTGTTCGTGGTGAACAAATCCGACCACGCGGGAGCGGATCAGCTGGTCGCCGCGATCCGGTCGGCATTGGCGCTTCGGGCTCCGGCGCCCTGGCGGCCGCCGGTCGTGAGGACGGTCGCGACCGAGCGCCGCGGAATCGAAGAGCTCCACGAAGCCATCGAAGCACACAGGGCCCATCTCGCCGACCCGAAAGCCCAGGGCGGGCGCCGGGAGAAGATCCGGGCGAGGCTGAAAAACGCCATTCGGGAGCGGATTCTCGAGGCGGCGTGGGAACGGCAGGGGCTCGCGGCTCTTCTGGACCGGGCCGCGGACCAGGTGCTCGGTGGGGCGGTTTCGCCCTACCGCGCGGCGCGGGATTTGATCGAAAGGATCACGGACCATGGCGAACGCAGCCCGAACTGAGACCAGGACCGAGCCCAGGAAGCGCGAGACCTCGCGCGCCCCGGCTCCCGACTCGGCCGCCCTGTCCGGCGCGGAGAACGGCGCGACGCCGGCTCCCCTTTTCGAGACCCTGTCCGGAATTCCCGTCAAGCCCGTCTACCTGCCCGAGGACGTGAAGCCGGGGCTGGACGAGCGCCTGGGCGAGCCCGGGAAATTCCCCTTCACGCGCGGCCTCCATCCCGAGATGTACCGCAAGCGCCTCTGGACCATGCGCCAGTTCGCGGGCTTCGGCTCCGCGGAGCACACGAACCAGCGCTTCCACTATCTCCTGGCGCAGGGCATGACCGGTCTCTCCACCGCCTTCGACATGCCGACCCTCATGGGCTACGACGCCGACCACGCGATGTCGTTCGGCGAGGTCGGACGCGAGGGGGTCGCCATCTCCTCGCTCGAGGACATGGAGATCCTCTTCCGGGGGATCCCGCTCGATCAGGTCACGACCTCGATGACCATCAACGCTCCTGCCGTGGTGCTCCTTGCGATGTACGTGGCGGTGGCCGAGAAGCAGGGCATCCCTCCCGAGAAGCTCGGCGGGACCGTCCAGGCGGACATGCTGAAGGAGTTCATCGCGCAGAAGGAGTGGATCTGCCCGCCCCGGCCCTCCGTGAAGATCTGCGTGGACATGATCGAGTGGTGCGCGAAGCACATGCCCAAATGGAACTCGATCTCGATCAGCGGCTATCACATCCGCGAGGCGGGCGCGACCGCGGTCCAGGAGCTGGCCTTCACCATCGCGGACGGCATCGGATACGTCGAGGAATGCGTGAAGCGCGGCATGGACGTGGACGAGTTCGCGCCGCGCCTCTCCTTCTTCTGGGACGTGCACAACGATTTCTTCGAGGAGATCGCGAAGTTCCGCGCGGGCCGGCGCATCTGGGCCAAGCTCATGCGCGACCGCTTCGGGGCCAAGAATCCCCGGAGCTGGCAGCTCCGGACGCACGCGCAGACGGCGGGCGTCTCGCTCACCGCGCAGCAGCCGCTCAACAACGTGGCCCGGGTCGCGATTCAGGCGCTGGCCGCCGTCCTCGGCGGCACGCAGTCGCTCCACACGAACTCCATGGACGAGACGCTGGCGCTCCCCACGGAGGAGGCGGCGACCGTGGCGCTCCGGACGCAGCAGATCATCGCGTACGAGACCGGCGTGCCGAACGTCGTGGACCCCTTCGCGGGCTCCTACTTCCTGGAATCCCTCACGGACCGGGTCGAGGAAGAGGCGATGGCGTACATCCGGCGCATCGACGAGATGGGGGGGATCATCCACGCGGTGGAGCGGGGATATCCACAGAAGGAGATCGCGGATTCGGCGTACCGGTTCCA
Organism: Candidatus Dormiibacterota bacterium; assembly: GCA_035635575.1. Taxonomy (GTDB): domain Bacteria; phylum Eisenbacteria; class RBG-16-71-46; order SZUA-252; family SZUA-252; genus WS-7. Next base: position 13,089 of record DASQAV010000126.1, read on the forward strand.
GATGCAGGTGGAGGAGGGACGCCGCGTCATCGTGGGCGTGAACCGCTTCGGGGGCGAGGAGGAGATCTCGATCCCGGTGCTGAAGATCGACCCCGAGATCGAGCGCCGCCAGATCGAGCGCGTGCGCGCCGTGCGCCAGCGCCGCGACGCGGCGCGCTGGGAGCAGGCGATGAAGGATCTCCGCGACGCATGCAGGACCGACAAGAACCTTGTTCCCTACGTCCTCGACGCGGTCCGCGCCTACGCGACCCTGGGCGAGATCTCGGACCTGTTCCGCGAGGCATTCGGCGTGTACCGCGAGCCCGCGGTCTTCTAGGAGAGCAAAGCCCCATGGCGCGAAAGATCCGGGTGCTGGTGGCGAAGGCGGGGCTGGACGGACATGACCGCGGAGCCAAGGTGGTGGCGAGCGCGATGCGCGACGCCGGCTTCGAAGTGATCTACACGGGGCTCCACCAGACACCGGAGATGATCGTGCAGGCCGCGGTCCAGGAGGACGTGGACGCGGTGGCCCTCTCGATTCTCTCCGGAGCCCACATGACGCTCTTTCCCCGCGTGCTCGAGCTGATGCGCGCCGCGGGCATCGGCGACGTGCTCCTCACGGGGGGCGGGATCATCCCGAAGGAAGACATGGCGGCGCTCCGCCGGATGGGCGTGGGCGACCTGTTCGGCCCGGGCACGACGACGACCGCGATCATCGATTACATCCGTGGCGCGACGCGCGGCGATACGGCCGCGGCCGGCGCCGCGGGGCAGAAGCCCGCGAGGTCCGGCCCCGCGAAGGCAGGCTCGGCAAGGTGAACAAGGTCGTGAAGGGGGCGCGCGAGGCGCTGGAGCGCGCGGGGGTGAAGGACGGAGCCACCATCCTCTTCGGAGGATTTGGACTCTGCGGCATTCCCGAGAACCTCATTGTCGCGCTGCGCGACTCGGGTGTGAAGGACCTGACCTGCGTCTCGAACAACGCGGGCGTTGACGACTGGGGGTTGGGACTGCTCCTCCAGACACGGCAGATCCGAAAGATGATCTCGACGTACGTGGGCGAGAACCAGATCTTCGAGCGCCAGTTCCTGAGCGGCGAGCTCGACGTCGAGCTGATCCCGCAAGGCACCCTGGCCGAGCGCGTGCGCGCCGGCGGCGCGGGAATCGGAGGGTTCTACACGCCCACCGGCGTGGGCACGGTCGTGGCGGAGGGGAAGGAGCAGCGGGTGCTGAACGGGCGCGAATACGTGCTCGAGATGCCGATCCGCGGCGACTTCGCCTTCGTGAAGGCGAACCAGGGGGACCGCGAGGGCAACCTCGTGTACCGGAGATCGGCGCGGAACTTCAACCCGGTGGTCGCGACCGCTTCGGAGCACACGATCGCGGAGGTGGAGAAGCTGGTCGAGCCGGGCGCCATCGACCCGGACCAGGTCATCACTCCCGGCGTGTTCATCACCAGCATCTTCCAGGGGACCTATGGACCCAAGCGAATCGAAAAGAGAACGAATCGTCCGAAGAGCGGCACGCGAGCTTAAGGACGGGTTCTACGTGAATCTCGGGATCGGGATGCCGACCCTCGTGGCGAACTACATCCCGGAAGGGGTCCACGTCACCTTGCAGTCGGAGAACGGCATCCTCGGGGTCGGACCCTATCCGATCGAGGGGGAGGAAGACGCCGATCTGATCAACGCCGGCAAGGAGACGGTGACCGTCCTCCCGGGAGCGTCCTTTTTCTCGAGCGCGGACTCCTTCGCGATGGTGCGCGGAGGGCACATCGACCTCACCATCCTCGGGGCGATGGAAGTGGATCAGGACGGGAACCTGGCCAATTGGATGGTTCCCGGCAAGATGGTCAAGGGCATGGGGGGCGCGATGGATCTCGTCGCCGGGGCGCGCCGCGTCGTGGTCACGATGCTGCACACCGCGAAGGACGGAACCTCCAAGATACTGAAGAAGTGCACGCTGCCGCTCACGGGGAAGAACGTCGTCGACCTGATCATCACCGAGCTCGCCGTGATGGAGGTCACACCGCAGGGGCTGAAGCTCATCGAGCGCGCCCCCGGCGTCACCGTGGATGAAATTCTCAAGTCGACCGACGCGGAGCTTCGAGTCGAGGAAGTCTGCGAGATGCCGGTCTGACCGGCGCGAGGACCCGGATGGAGACGATGACCGAGACGAGGTCGAACGACCTGTACGAGCTGACCGAGGAGCAAATGCGCCTTCGTGACATGCTGCATGAATTCGCGGACCAGGAGATCGCGCCCAAGGCGGCGCGGTACGACGAGGCGAACGAATTCCCGTGGGACAACATCAAGAAGATGCGCGACCTGGGCCTCTTCGGAATGATCTTTCCGGAAGAGTACGGCGGCCAGGGGCTGGACACGCTCTCCTACGTGATCGCGGTCGAGGAAATCTCGCGTGCCTGCGCTTCCACCGGGATCACGCTGGCGGCGCACGTTTCGCTCGGGACCTCGCCGATCTTCAATTTCGGGACCGCCGAGCAGAAGCGGAAGTACCTCCCCGCGCTCTGCACCGGGGAGAAGCTCGCGGCGTTCGGGCTCACGGAGCCCGAGGCGGGCTCGGACGCGGGCGGCACCAAGACGCGCGCCGTGCTCGACCAAGGCACCTACACGGTCAACGGACGGAAGATCTACATCACGAACGGCTCGGTCTGCGGAACCGCGGTCTTCACCGCGGTCACGACGCCGGGCATCGGGGTGAAGGGGATCTCCGCTTTCATCATCGAGAAGGGGACCCCCGGATTCAGCGCGGGGACGCGCGAGAAGAAGCTGGGACATCGCGCCAGCGACACGGTCGAGCTTCTTTTCGAGAACGTGAAGCTGCCCAAGGAAAACCTCCTCGAGAAGGACGGCAAGGAAGGGGAGGGATTCAAGCAGTTCATGAAGACCCTGGACGGGGGGCGGATCTCCATCGGCGCGATGTCGGTCGGAATCGCCCAGGCCTCTCTCGATGCCGCGATCAAGTACGCGCGCGAGCGGAGGCAGTTCGGAAAGCCGATCGCGGAATTCCAGGCGATCCAGCTCCTGCTCGCGGACATGGCGACCGGGATCGAGGCGTCGCGGCTCCTGGTCTACCAGACGGCGCGGCTGAAGGACCGTGGGCTGCCCTTCACGCGGCAATCCGCGATGGCGAAGCTCCTGGCCTCCACGGTTGCGATGAAGGCCGCGGACACCGCCATCCAGATCCACGGGGGAGCGGGGTACATGACGGACCATCCGGTGGAGCGGTATTTCCGCGACGCCAAGCTCATGGAAATCGGCGAGGGCACGTCCCAGATCCAGAAGCTGGTCATTGCACGGGAGCTCTTGCGGGAAGCGGAGGGATTGCATGGCAGATCGTGACGCATACATCGTGAGCGCGACGCGGACGGCGATCGGAGAGTTCCTGGGTGGGCTCTCCTCGATGCCCGCGCCCGAGCTCGGCGCCGTGGTGATTCGAGAGGCGGTGAGCCGCGCGGGAATCAAGCCGGAGGACGTCGAGGAAGTTCTGATGGGGAACGTCCTCCAGGCGGGCGTGGGGCAGGCCCCGGCGCGCCAGGCGGCCATCAAGGCGGGCATCCCCAACACGGTGGGCGCCACGACCGTGAACAAGGTGTGCGGCTCGGGGCTGAAGGCGGTCATGCTCGCGTCGCAGGCCATCCGCGCGGGGGACATGGACGTGATCGTGGCGGGCGGCATGGAGTCCATGTCGAACGCTCCGTACTATCTGCCGAAGGCGCGCACCGGCTACCGGCTCGGGAATGGAGAGCTGGTGGACGGGGTGATCCACGACGGGCTCTGGGACTCCTTCAACAATTTCCACATGGGGAGCGCCGCCGAGCTGATCGCCCGCAAGTTCAAGGTGACGCGCGAGGATCAGGACCGCTTCTCGGTGGAGAGCCACCAGAAGGCGGTGAAGGCCCAGAAGGAAGGCAAGTTCGCGGAAGAGATCGTGCCGGTGCTCGTGCCGCAGAAGAAGGGGGAGCCCAAGTGCTTCTGCGTGGACGAGCGCCCGCGCGCGGATTCCAGCATGGAGACGCTGGCCAAGCTCCGGCCCGCCTTCGAGAAGGATGGCACCGTGACGGCGGCGAACGCGCCGGGACTGAACGACGGAGCCTCGGCCCTGGTCGTGATGTCGGGTGCCTACGTGAAGCGCACGGGAGCAAAGCCCATGGCGCGCGTCACGGGCTACGCGACCGGCGGTACGGCGCCGGAGATGGTCTTCTACGCGCCCGTGATCGCGGTGAAGAAGCTCGCGGAGAAGCTGGGGCGGAAGCCCAACGACTGGGATCTGATCGAGGCCAATGAAGCCTTCGCGGCTCAGGCCATCGTGGACGCCCGCGAGCTGGGCTGGGATTTCTCGAAGCTCAACGTGCACGGCGGCGCGGTCGCGCTGGGCCATCCGATCGGGGCGAGCGGCGCGCGCGTCCTGACCACCCTCCTCTACGCGATGCGGGACCGGAAGGCCAAGACGGGGCTGGCGACGCTCTGCCTGGGCGGCGGGAACGCGGTGGCGCTCAGCGTGGAAGCCGTCTAGTGGCGGTCGCCACGGCCACGCGCCCGGTCGCGGTGATCGGGGCGGGCACGATGGGGAGCGGCATCGCCCAGGTGTTCGCGGCCGCGGGCCGGCAGGTCTATCTCGGGGATCAGGACGAGGCCAGCGTGAAGCGCGGCATCGCCGCGATCCAGAAGAGCCTCGACCGCCTGATCAAGAAAGGGACCCTCGACACGGCCGCGCGCGATCAGGTGCTGGGCCGGATCCGGGGTGAGGCGCGCGGCGCGGCCGGGCAGCTCGCGGGCTCGCTCCGGGAGTGCGCGATCGCGATCGAGGCGGTGCCCGAGCGGCCGGATCTCAAGAAGGCCGTCCTGCAAGAGCTCGACCGCCTGCTTCCCGAGGACGCCATCCTCGCCACGAACACCTCCTCCATATCGATCACCGAGCTCGCGGCGGCGACCAAGCGGCCGGAGCGCGTCATCGGGATGCACTTCATGAATCCGGTCCCGGTCATGCAGCTGGTGGAGGTGGTGCGCGGGCTCACGACGTCGGAGCAGACGGTGGAGGCCACGATGGAGGCCGCCCGTTCCGTGGGAAAGACGCCGGTTCTGGTCGAGGACCGTCCGGGCTTCATCTCCAACCGCGTGCTGATGCCGATGATCAACGAGGCGGTGTTCGCGCTGGAGGAGCGGGTCGCGACGCGCGAGGGCATCGATACCGTCATGAAGCTGGGCATGAACCACCCCATCGGGCCGCTCGCCCTGGCCGATCTGATCGGCCTGGACGTGTGCCTCGATATCCTTCAAGTCCTGCATCGCGGTTTCGGCGACGACAAGTACCGGCCGAGTCCCTTGCTTCGGGCCATGGTGGCGGCAGGCAGGCTGGGCCGCAAATCGGGCCGGGGGTTCTACGAGTACTCCGATTCGTAGGCCCCGATGAATTTCCAGCTCACGGAGCAGCAGGAAATGCTCCGCGCCGTGACCCGCTCGTTCGCGGAGGGGGAGATCGCGCCGATCGCCCACACGATCGACGCCGAGGAGCAGATTCCGGATTCCCTCCGCCAGAAGCTCCGGGACAACAATTACTTCGCCCTCCTGATCCCCGAGGAGTACGGCGGCGTCGGCGTGGACGCGGTGGGCTACGTGATCGTGATGGAGGAGATCGCGCGCGCCTCCGCGGCCGTGGCGATCACGATCTCGGTGCACAATTCCGTGGCCGCGGGGCCCATCGCCAAGTTCGGGAGCGACGCGCAGAAGTCCTGCTGGCTTCCGCGCCTCGCGAAGCAATGGCTCGGAGCCTTTGCGCTCACCGAGCCCGGCTCCGGCTCCGACTCCGCCGCGCTGATCACCCGCGCGGAGCGGAAGGGAGAGGAGTACGTGCTGAACGGCTCGAAGACCTTCGTGACGAACGGCAAATACGCCGACGTGTTCGTGCTCCTCGCGCGCACCAGCCAGGAGCAGAAGCACCGGGGCATCACCGCGTTCCTGGTCGAGCGGACCTCGCCGGGACTCAAGATCGGGAAGAACATCGACAAGATGGGCATTCGCGGCTCGGACACGGTAGAGTTGGTCCTCGAGGACTGCCGCGTCCCCGCGAAGAACCGGCTCCATGACGAGGGACGCGGGTTCCGCGTGGCCATGCAGACCCTGGACGGAGGACGCATCGGGGTCGCGGCCCAGGCGCTGGGAATCGCGCAGGCCTCCCTCGATGCCGCCTCGCGATACGCCCGCGATCGCTACCAGTTCGGACATCCGATCGGCGATTTCCAGGCGATCCAGTGGATGATCGCGGAGATGCGTACCGAGATCGAGGGCGCCCGGCTCCTCACGCTCCAGGCGGCGTGGATGAAGGACCAGGAAGTCCCCTACGCTCCGTACGCCTCGATGGCGAAGCTCAAGGCGTCCGCGGTCGCGCGCATGGCGGCGGATCGCGCGGTCCAGATCCACGGAGGCTACGGGTACACGAAGGAGTTCGCGGTGGAGCGCTACTACCGCGACGCGAAAGTGACCGAGCTCTATGAAGGAACCTCGGAGATTCAACGCATTGTGATCGCCAATTCCGTGCTGCACCCGAAAGACGGGAAGGGAACGACGTGAGATCGAAAGTCGCCGTATTGAGGACGAGCCCCGAGCGGGTCGTCGAGGACGTGGGGCGTCTGATGGAGCTCGCGGACGCGCGCGAGGAGCTCCGGCCGGATGCGACCACGCTCCTGAAAGTGAACATCTCGTGGCACGTCTACTATCCCGGCTGCTCCACCAGCCCCTGGCAGCTGGAGGGCGTCCTCCGCCACCTCCAGAAGTCGGGTTTTGCACGGGAGCGGACGCTGGCCGCGCAGAATTCAACGGTCGTGGTCGATCCGCACGTGGGCATCCGGAACAACAAGCTCGAGCCGGTGTTGGATCGGTACGGGGTTCGGTCGATTTGGCTGAATGACAAGGAGAGTGAGGCCGATTGGATACGGTACGTGCCCCGGGGAAGGATGCTCGTGCTGAACGACGTGTATCCGGACGGTCTCATGATCCCGAAGACGCTCATGGGGACGAACGTCATTCATCTGCCGACGCTCAAGACCCACGTCTTCACCGAGATGACCGGCGCGATGAAGAACGCGTTCGGGGGGCTGCTCCATCTCAAGCGGCACTGGACCCACAGCGTGATCCACGAGACGCTCGTGGACCTGCTCACGATCCAGAAGGAGATCCACCGCGGCATCTTCGCGGTCATGGACGGCGTGATCGCGGGGGACGGTCCGGGCCCGCGCGCGATGCGGCCGCACGTCACGAACCTCCTGCTCGCGTCGCGCGACCAGGTGGCGATCGACGCCACGGCCGCGAAGCTGATGGGCTTCGATCCGCTGACGATCAAGTTCATCCGGCTCGCCAACGAGGCGAAGCTGGGGAACGGGGATCCGCGCTGCATCGATCTCGTGGGGGACGACGTGTCGAACGTGAATCTCAAGTTCCACCGGAACGAGAACACGTTCGCGTCGAAGGGGCAAAAGCTCATCTACCACGGCCCGCTCAAGCCTCTGGAGAAGATCCTGCTCCGGAGCCCGCTCGTGCCGTGGTCGTATTTCGCGTCGCGGCTCTACCACGACGGATACTGGTATCCATTCGTCGGGGTTCCGCGTAAGAAGAAGATCATGGAATCGGACTGGGGAAAGCTCTTCCGAGAGTACGAGCCCAAGGGGCAGAGCTGAGCCCGAAAGGGAACCGTCCGCAGGGGAGGTTGCGATGAAATTCGGATCCGGAATTCATCCTAGGCAATGGCACCGGGGAGCGTGGCTCCTGGCCTTGATCCTCGCGGCGCTCGTGCTTCTGCTCACACACCGTCCCACCGGGGGCCTGGCCTACGCCATGGACCCCGTGGCGGCGCCACCGGAAGGCAATACGGCCGGAGGCGATGCTACCGTCTCGACGCCCGCACCGCGGGCCGACTCGAACGACGGCTACGTCTCGGAGATCGTGGATACTTCCTATACCGTGGGACCCGCCAGTTTCTTCGCGCTGGACCTGCCCACGACCAAGTCAGGGGCCCGTGCCGTCCATCTCTTCGGCACCGTCAGGACGCAAGGACGGAAGGACATTGTCGTGCGCCTCTTCCGGGCTTCCGATTACGACAACTGGCTGAAGCAGAAGAGCGGCAAGAAGCCGGAAGCGCTCTGGACGTCGCCGCGCTCGGGCAACCTCACGCTCGATCAGGATCTGCCGGCCGGGACCCCGATCGTGCTCCTCTTCGATAACGGGTACTCGCTCCGGACTCCCAAGAAGGTGGTCTGTCAGCTTCAGCTGCGCTACGAGCGGAACGGGACCGAGACGTTCGACACGGAGGGGAGCAAGAAGGTGGCGGGCACGACCGGAGACAAGACGCCGGCGCCCGAGGACAATCTCCCGCCTCCGCGCTCCAACACGGACGACGAGATGCCTCCTCCTCCGCCTCCGCCCCCGAGCGGCTACTGACGCTGAGGATTCCGGCCGCCGCGTAGCAGGAGGAGCTGCCCGGCCTCTCCCACGTGCCGGGTATCCTGGATGATCTCCACCGTGTGGGCCTGCACGGTGAAGAGCCACGTGTCCTCTCCCAGGAGATCGCTCACGTTGGTGATTCCGCTCGGCTCCCACTCTCCACCCACGCCGTTCGGCACGAGGCGCCCCCGCGTGTCGCGCTCCACGCATTCCGCCAGCGTCTCGAGGCGGCGCGTGCGGACGTCATAACGTAGGATTCGGGAGGCGTGGATTCCGTGCGCGCCCGGATACTCCTGGATCATCACGCTCTGCTCGTCGGTGTCGATGGTGGTGGGACGATAGAGGTCGTCGCCGTCGCCCGAGTCGAGCAGGACCTCGAGCGACTGGACCTTCGTGGGGTCGAAGGGATCGAAGGTCACGTGGTAGAGCCTTCCGCCGCCCGCCGTGGTCTGGATCCCCGACGCCGTGCCGAAGCCCAGGCGGTCGGTGAAGTAGAAGCCGTTGGGCCGCTCGCGATCGATCGCGATCCCCTCGAGACGGGCGAAATTGAGGCAGCCCAGCGCCTGAACCAGGGGGGCGAGCGTGGCGGGAGATCGAGCCTGCGCATCGTTCACGGGCGCGAACGTGCCCCGGATCGGGATCCCCCGTCTCATGGATGCCGCGCTCTGGGTCTCCCCGGCACGATTGGTGGGATCCGCGCACAGGACGTAGAGCTGCCCTCGTCCCGTGAGGACGTCCGAATCGGAATTGGCCAGGTACATGTAGAGCTGGTCCGCCGCGGGGTTCGCGAAGCCTCCGGTCAGAACGAGGAGGGTCTTTCCCGCGACCGGGACGCAAACGGTGCTCTTGTGCCGCATGGCCCCGAGCCAGGGCAGGTCCTGGATCTGCTGGGTGCCCACGTCGATCGCGGCCACGAGGGGGGAGCGAAGCCGGTGCCCGCGCTCGTTCACGACGAACGTGGGCCGGAGGAATCCCACGCGTGAGTCGAGGAGCGCGGCGTGGGCGAACCCCATGTACCCCCGCTCGGGACGGAGGATGTAGCCCGCGGAGGAGACGCCCGCGTTCCGGAGATCCAGCAGGAGCCGCGTGACCACGGCTCCCTCGATGTGGTCCAGCCACGCGTCCTCGTGGGAGACGTAGAGCTCGGCGCTCCCGTCGCCGCGATCGCGCGCTCCCAGCCCTCCCGCGCGGCCCGGAAACACGAACGGCGGCTCGCCGGGGTTGTTGGAGAAGAGGGTGTCTCCCGCCGTGAGGATCGGCGTGATCCGGACTTCGGGCCGGAGCGGCCGCACCATCGCCGGGGTGGCCGTGAGGAAGCCCAGGCCGGGACCGGATTCCGAGCGGACCCGCGTGGCTCCGGCGCCGGCGCAGCCCGCGAGCGCGAGGAGGAGCAGCGCGAGGACGGCGAGTGCGGCCCGCCTCAACTATTCCATCTCCCCGGTGCTGTCGCTCTCGGCGCCGCCCACGGGGACGATGTATTTGCCCTTCTCGCGCCGCACCACTTCCAGCGGGACCCCCTGATCGCTGTCCACGTAGTAGATCAGGGTCACGTCGTTGTCGGTGAGGTCGAGCCTGTGTTGCTTCTTGGCGTACCCCACCACGTTCGCCCGGATCACGTCCACGAGTGCATCCACCTCGCGCTTCGCCGCCTCCACGTTGTCCGTGCTTCCGATGATCTCCGCCACGATGTCGTGAGTGTCCCGGTCGTAGTAAACGAGCGTCGGCTCCTCGATGCCGGCCGTGATGCGGAAGATGCTCGCGGTGCGTTGCGCCACGTCGTCTCCGACCGTGTACTCGTACCTCGAGTCCAGCCTCGGATTGTTCGCCGTCGCGGTGCAGGCGGCCGCGGCGACCCCCACGCACAGAACGGCGAGGAAGATCTTCGTGGAATTCATGGCTCCCTCCGTTGACACAGCTCGACCAGCACCCCGTTCAGGGTCCGGGGACTCAGGAACGCGATCTTCGTGTGATGGCTGCCCTCGCGCGGAGACCGGTCGATCAGCTCCAGCCCCGCGGCTTCCGAATGGTGCAATGCCTCCTCGAGATCCTTCACGTGAAACGACAGATGGTGGATGCCTTCGCCGCGCTTCGAGAGAAACCGCCCCACGGGAGAATCGGCGGCCGTCGGCTCCAGGAGCTCCATCTCGGAGTCGCCGGCGCGCAGGAACGCGATGCGAAGCTTCATGGAATCGAACTCGATCGTGTCGGTATGGCGGAATCCGAACGCGCGGACCCAGATCGGGATCGACTCGTCCAGCGAGCGCACCGCGATCCCCACGTGCGCCAGCCCGATCACGCGGCTCACGGGAGCCCCATCGCGTGGTGTCCCAGGAGCAGCAGGAGGACGACGCCGAGCGCGATCCGGTACCAGCCGAATACGGCGAGCCCGTGGCGGGTCAGATAACGTAGGAACGTCCGGATCGCGATCCCGGCCACGACCGCGGCGACCACGAGGCCGGTCACGATGGCGGCGGTCCCCACTTCGTTTCCGTGGAGCAGGGAGTCGCGATGCTTCACGAAGTCGAAGAGGGTCGCGGCGCCCAGCGTCGGGAGTGCCAGGAGGAACGAGAACTCGGCCGCGGCCAGGGCGGAGCATCCGAGGATCAGCCCCCCGAGGATCGTGACCATGGAGCGGGACATGCCGGGCCAGAGCGAGGCGCACTGGAAGAGGCCGATCCAGAGCGCGGCCGAGAACGGGATCGCGTCCACGCTCTCGTATCGGGGCGCGCGCCCGCGCGAGCGGCGCCAGCGCTCGAAGAGCACCATGACGATGCCTCCGGCAAGAAGCGCGATCGCGACCGGGCGGGGACCGAAGAGATGCTCCTCGATCTCATGGTGAAGCGCGAGCCCCAGGATCGCCGCCGGCAGGAACGCGATGAGAAGCTTGAGGAGGAGCCGCCCGCCCCCGGAGCGCGGCCGCACGAGCCCGGTCAGCACTTGCAGGACGCGCGCGCGATAGAGCCAGACCACGGCCAGGAGCGCCCCGGCCTGGATCACGATCTCGAACGCGTTCATCACCCCGCCGACGAGGCCCATGGCGTGCGCGGCCAGGATCAGGTGCCCGGTCGAGGAGATCGGCAGGAACTCGGTGAGCCCTTCGACCGCGCCGAGGATCGCCGCCTGGAGGATCGTCAACGCGCGTCCTCACGCATGGGGGTCATGGGCTCCGTAGACCTTCCGCAGCACGTCGGAGATCTCGCCCAGGGTCGCGTTCGCCTTGACGGCGTCGATCACGCCCGGAGTCAGGTTCATGTCGCGCCGCGCGATCTCCTCCAGCCGCTCGAGCGAATGGCGCGCGAGGGACTCCTCGCGTGAGGCCTTGAAGGCGCGGACGCGCTCGAACTGGGCCCGCTCCAGCTCGGGGTCGAGCGTGAAGACGGGAGCCGTCTCCTCGTCCGGATCCACGAAACGGTTCACGCCCACGATCACGCGCTCCCCGCGCTCCACCGCGGTCTGGTGCTCGTAGGCGCTCTGCTCGATGGCGCGGGTCTGAAATCCGGATTCGATGGCTCGCACGGCGCCGCCCAGGGCGTCGATCCCCTCGATCAGCGCCCGCGCCTCGGTCTCGATCCGGTCCGTCATCTGCTCGAGCGCCCAGGCACCGCCCACCGGATCCACCGTCATGGGAACGCCGCTCTCGTACGCGATGAGCTGCTGCGTGCGGAGCGCCACCGTGGCCGCCTCCTCGCTGGGGAGGGAGAGCGCCTCATCGAAGGAGTTCGTGTGGAGCGACTGGCACCCGCCCAGCACCGCTCCCAGCGCCTGGATCGCGACCCGGGCGATGTTGTTGTGGGGCTGCTGCGCGGTCAGGGTCGAGCCCGCGGTCTGCGCGTGGAAGCGCAGCTTGAGGGAATGGGGGTCGCGCGGGTGAAAGCGCTCTTCGAGAAGGCGCGCCCAGAGCCGGCGCGCCGCGCGGAACTTCGCGATCTCCTCGAGGAGGTCGTTGTGCGCGTTGAAGAAGAAAGAGAGCCGCGGCAGGAAGCGGTCCACCGGCATCCCGCGGCCCACGGCCGCGCGCACGTACTCGAGCCCGTTCGCGAGCGTGAAGGCGACCTCCTGGACCGCCGTCGAGCCCGCCTCGCGGATGTGGTACCCGCTCACCGAGATGGGATTCCATTGCGGCGTCTCCTCGGCACCGAATTCGATCAGGTCCGTGGCGATCTTGAGCGACGCCGCGGGCGGATAGATGTACGTGCCGCGCGCAATATACTCCTTCAGCACGTCGTTCTGAACGGTGCCGGAGAGCTTCGCGCGCGGGATGCCGCGCCGGTCCGCCACCGCGATCACGAGCGAGAGAAGAATCATCGCCGTGGCGTTGATCGTCATCGAGAGGGATACGCGATCCAGCGGGATCCCCTGGAGGAGCCGCTCCATGTCCTCGATCGTGGAGATGGCGACCCCCGAGCGCCCGACCTCGCCGCGCGCCCGCGGGTGATCCGCGTCGTAGCCCATCTGGGTCGGAAGATCGAAGGCCACCGAGAGCCCGGTCTGGCCCAGGGAGAGCAGGTAGTGATACCGGCGATTGGAGGCGGTCGCGTCGCCGAAGCCCGCGTATTGGCGCATGGTCCAGAGGCGCGAGCGGTACATGGTGGGATGGATGCCGCGAAGGTACGGAGGCTCTCCGGGGAGGTCGGCAGCCTTCGCCCGCACCAGATCGGAGCGCGACACGGCTCAGGATTCCTCGGGCGCGATCGAGAGCAGGAGCTGACCGCTCTCCACCGCGGTCCCGGGCGTCACCGGAATGGAGAGGACGCGTCCCTTGACGGGCGCCACCAGCGCGTTCTGCATCTTCATCGCCTCGACCACCACGACCGGATGGCCGGCCTCGACCTCCTCCCCCTCGTGCGCCAGCACCTGCACGACGAGCCCCGGCATCGGCGCATGGAGCTCGCCACGGGAGGCGTCCTCCTGGGACTTGCGGCGCGCCAGCTTGGGGGCGCGGGGGTCGCGTATGCGGAATCGGTACACGCGCCCGCGCAGCTCGACCTCGAGCGCATCGCCGCGCCGGCTCACCCAGCCCTCGACCGGCCTCGTGTCGATGCGCGCGCGCGCCGTCGCTCCGATGGCGGTGGTGGCGTCGACGTGGCGGGTTCGGCCCTCGAGCGCGACGCGGTAGCCCGCGCCGTCGGGTTCGACCTGCACCTCCAGATCCCGCCCGTCCCGCGTGAGGAGGTATCTCATCGGGGCCTCCAGGGCGCGCGAAGACCCGTCTGTGCCAGGCGCCAGCGGCTCGGCTCCACATCGCCGTTTCGCGCGGGATCCCCGGAATCGGAGAAGAGCGGCCCACGCGAAGCGTTGTGGAGATGGAGCGCCGCCAGGATGGCGGCGTCCTCGTGTTCTTGGGGAGACTCGGAAGGCCCCTGGCCCTTGTATTCCTGCGCGACGAAGGCGGTGTCGTAGGCGCCCGAGAGAAACGCCTTCTGCTCGAGAAGCCAGCGGTGGAACCGGAGTGTGTTCGGGATTCCCGAGAGCACGCATTCGTCGAGCGCCCGCGCGGCGCGGGCCAGCGCGGACTCGCGTGAGTCTCCCCACACGATGATTTTCCCCATCAGCGGGTCGTAGTGGATGGGCACCTGGCCGCCGGACCGGATCCCCACGTCGCATCGCACGCCGGGCCCCTGGGGCAGGGAGAGCCTCCGCACGGTTCCCGCCTGCGGAAGAAATCCCCCCTCGGGATCCTCGGCGTAGATCCGGAACTCGATCGAGGCTCCGCGGGGGAGAACCTCGTGTTGCGCCATGGAGAGCGGCTCTCCCTGGGCGAGCCGTATCTGCTCGCGCACGAGGTCCAGCCCCAGAGCCATCTCCGTGACGGGATGCTCCACTTGTAACCGCGCGTTCACTTCGAGAAAGTAGAACTTCCCGGAGCGATCCATGAGAAATTCCGCGGTGCCCGCGTTCGTGTATCCGCCCGCCCGCGCGACCTTCACCGCGTGGGCCCAGAGCTCCTTCCGCCGTGCGTCATCCAGCGCGGGGGAAGGAGTCTCCTCCACCAGCTTCTGGTGTCTTCGCTGGATGGAGCAATCACGCTCCCCCAGCGCGATCACGGTTCCCCGCGCGTCGCCGAGGAGCTGCACTTCGATGTGGCGCGGCCGCTCCAGCCAGCGCTCGAGGTAGATCCGGTCGTCTCCGAAGGCGTTTCTCGCTTCCCCCTGCGTGAGCCGGAGCGCCTGCTCCAGCTCCTCGGCGGAGGTCACGCGCCGGAGCCCCTTCCCTCCGCCGCCGGCGGCCGCCTTGAGCGCAACCGGGTAGCCGATCCGGTCCGCCGCCTTCCTCAGCTCCGACGCGTTGCTCAGCGGGGTCTCGGTGCCCGGGAGCACGGGGACGCCGGCGCGCAACGCGAGCGCGCGGGCGCTCAGCTTGTCTCCGAGCGCCCGGATCGCGGAAGGGGAGGGGCCGATCCAGATCAG
>DASQAV010000127.1:0-6997 GCA_035635575.1 Candidatus Dormiibacterota bacterium
AGTGACTCTCGGGTCTTCTTCAGGCCCTGGGAGATCTTGTCGAAGAAATCCACGAAGCGATTCTACGTCTCGGCGGAGGCGAGCTCCTGCGCTGTTTCGGGCTCTGCATCCGCTGGCGCCTCGGAGTTCCACCGGACGGAGACCAGCTTCGAGACGCCGGGCTCCTCCATGGTCACTCCGTAGAGGCAGTCGGCCACCTCCATCGTCTTCTTGTTGTGGGTGACGACGATGAACTGCGTGTTGCGGCTGAATTCGCGGAGCAGCAGCACGAATCGATCGATGTTGGCGTCGTCGAGCGGCGCGTCCACTTCGTCGAGGATGCAGAAGGGGCTGGGCTTGACGAGGTAGATCGCGAAGAGAAGCGCGATCGCCGTGAGCGCCTTCTCCCCTCCGGAGAGGAGCGAGAGGGACTGCGGCTTCTTCCCGCGCGGGCGCGCGAGGATGTCGATCTCCGCCTCGAGCGGATCCTCTCCGCTCAGCGTGAGCGCCGCCTCGCCCCCTTCGAAGAGCGTGCGGAACACCTTCTGGAAATTCTCGTTCACCTGCTGGAACGTCTTCTGGAAGAGCTCCGAGGCGGTCACGTTGATCTTCTGGATCGCCTCGAGCAAGGACAGCCGCGCCTCGTCCAGATCCTTGCGCTGACCGTCGAGGAAGCGGAGCCTCTGGCGGCGCTCCTCGTAATCCTGCATGGCGAGGAGGTTCACCGGCCCGAGCGACCGCAGCTTCTCCTGTCCCTGCTTCAGGCGCTCCCGCCGCTCTTCCCGCGTCCCGGCCATGGCGTCGTCCGTCGCCCCGGGCATCCCGGCCGCACGCGTCACCAGCGCTTCGTCCGGCACCTGGGATTCTTCCTCCTCGAGCTCCCCATCCTCGATCTCGCCCCCCACCCCCTCGAGCATCGCGGCCGCCGGGGTCCACGACTTCAGATCCGTCTCGTACTCGTTCCGGACCCGCTCCGTGAGGACGCGCATCTCCGATTCCGATTCGGCCCGCTCCAGCTCCTGGCGATGGAGCCGCTCGGTGAGCTCGTGGTGCTCGCGGCGCAGCTCGCGCGCCTTGGCCTCCAGATCGTCCGCCGAGCCCTTCACCGAGCCGAAGCGCTCCCGTGAGCGCTGGAGCGATTGCTCCTTCTCCGCCTTGAGGGCGATCTCCTGCTCCAGCTCCTGCTCCTTGGCCCCGACCGCGCCGTGGGTCCCCTGGATCCGTCGATCCGTCTCCGCGGATTCCTCCGCGCGTGCCGCGATCTCGCGCTTCGCCTCCTCGCCGCTTCCCGCAACCCGGTCGATCTCCCCCGAGCTCGCCTCGAACGCGGTCTTGGCGCGCGTGGACTCGATCCGGAGCTCGGCATGGAGCGCCAGGAGACGGTCCCGCTCCCGCTCCAGCTCCAGCACCTGAGCCTCCTCGCGCGCGAGGTCGCCCTCGACGCGCCCGTGCTCCTCGTCCGTGGTCTGGAGTGCCTGGCTCGCGATCTCCGCCTCGACCAGCGCCACCTTCAGCTCCGACTCGACCCCCTCGAGTGCCTGCTCGAGCGCGCCGCGCGCCTGCGCCCGGGCTTCCAGGCGGATCCGATGCTCCGCGCGCTTCGCCTCGTCCTGGTGATGCGCCTCCTCGAATTCCCGGAGCTCCCGATTCGCGTCCTCGAGGGCCGCCTGGGTCTGTGCGCGCCCCTCCCGCAGCGTCTCCGCGTGCGCGAGGGTCTTCTTGAGCTCGGCCGCGGACCGCTCCACCTCGCGCCCCAGGCGCTCCAGCTCCTCCTCGCGCCTCAGAACCGAGCCCGCGCGCGTCGGACCGCCTCCGCCCTGGAAGATCCCGGGGCCGCGCACGTGCTCCCCGTGTCGGGTCACGTAATGGAGCCGCAGCTCGCGGTGCTCCTCCATGAGCTCGAGGCCGATCTCCATCGAGTCCACGACGACGACACCCGAGAGAAGGAAGGACGCGAGCGCCACGAACCCGGGCTCGAAGCGGACGTGCTCGAGCAGCGGCCCGTGCACGCCGCGAGCCGAGAGCACGTTCTCGGGAATCTCGGCGGCGCGCGCCCAGGAGAGCCGGTCGAGGGCGATGAAGGTGGCGCGGCCTCCGCCTCCCTTCTCCAGAGCCTTCAGCGCCTTCAGCGCGGCGTCCGTCCGCTCGGCGACGATGAACTGGACCGCCTCTCCCAGGGACGCTTCGAGCGCCAGGAGCCAGTCCCCCGAGGCGTGCAGCACGTCGCCGACCGTTCCCAAGATCCTCTCGGGGCGCTTGGGGCCCGCGACCAGCGAGCGGACGCTCTCGTCGTACCCCTCGTAGCTGTCCTTGTGCTCGCGAAGGGTGTTCCGGCGAGATTCCAGAGCCGCATGCTCCTCGCGCGCCCGCTTCTCCGATTCGTCGTGCTCCTGGATCTGGTCCTCGATCTCCGCGATCGCGCGTGTCTCGCTCTCGACGCGCGCGCGCGCGCGCTCCACCTCGGCCAGCGAGGCCTCCACCGCCCGGCCGATCGCCTCGAGGGACTCGTGGAGCAAGCGCTCCTCGGCCGCGAGCGTGGCCGATTCCTCGGCCAGCTGCTCCTTCTTCTTCGTCAGCTCGATTTCCTTCTCGGCCCAGTTCTGCGCCGCGTTCTGCTGCTTCACGCGCGTCTGGAAGAGGTCGAGGGAGAGCTGCCTCCTCTCTTGCAATGCCGCCCGCTTCGATTCGAGCCGCGGGAGCACCGCCGAGAGCGCGGCCTCCATCTCCTCGAGCTCGCGTGCCTTTTCCGAGTGGGCGGCGTTGAGAAGGGTCCGCTCCCCCTCCAGCACATCCTTCGCGCGCCGGAGCTCCTCCAGGCTCTTCATGAGCCGCGTGCCCTCGGAGCGCGCATGCTCGAGCTTCTCCAGAAGCCCCGTGCGCCGCTCGCGGAGCACCGCCACCTCGTTCAGGAGCGCCGCTCCGCGGGCCTCGCGCTCGTTCAGCTCCTCCTGGGCGAGACGTACCTCGGCCTCGCGTTTCAGGAGGTCGAGCTTGAGCTGCTCCAGCTCCGCGTCGTGACGGGCCAGGAACGAGGTGAGCGTCCCCCGGCGCTCCTCGGCGCGCGCCACGTCGTCCAGGAACGCGGACCCCACGCTCGAGAGCCGGTCGTAATCCTCCTTCGCCAGCCCCAGGTCCAGGACCTTGATCTCCTGGCGGAGCCGCGTGTACCGGCGGGCCTTGCCCACCTGGCGGCCCAGCGACCGGACCTCGCGCTCGATCTCGATGACGATGTCGTTCACGCGGGTCAGATCCCCCACCGTGAGATCGAGCTTCCCGAGCGCCTCCTTCTTGCGCGTCTTGTACCGCATGATCCCGGCGGCCTCCTCGAAGAGGAAGCGCCGGTGCCCGCTCTCGTCGGAGAGCACGTTGTCGACCATGCCGCGCTCGATGAGGGAATAGGCGTGCGACCCCATGCCCGTGTCCAGGAAGAGGTCGCGCACGTCCCGGAGCCGGCACGGCTTCTTGTTGATGAAGTACTCGCCCCCCCCGTTGCGGAACGTGCGGCGGCCGATGGCGATCTCGGTGTACTCCGACGGCAGCACGCCCCGGTTGTTGAACATGGTGAGCGAGACTTCCGCCATGCCGAGCGGCTTCCGGTGCGCGGAGCCCGTGAAGATGACGTCCTCCAGGGTGTCCCCGCGGAGGTTCCTCATGTTCTGCTCGCCCAGGACCCAGCGGATGGCTTCGACGATGTTCGTTTTCCCGCTTCCGTTCGGGCCCACGACCGAGGTGATCCCCGGGCCGAAATCGACGCGAATGCGCTGCGGGAAGGATTTGAATCCCTGGATGTCGAGTCGCTTCAAGAACACGGTTTACCTCGCGTTGTCGGGATACGCCATGGCGTGGTCCACCCATCCATGGTTCAAGAGCTCCGCGGCCTTCTGCGCGGCTTCCTGGCGGGCGGCGTAGTGGCCGACGAACACACGGTACCAGTCGGGTTGATCGGTGGCCTTCGCATACCAGGCATCGAGCCCTTTCAGGCGAAGGCGCCTCACGAGCTCGCGCACGGTCTTTTCGGAACGGAACGAAGCCACATGGACGCGATAGGGCAGAATCTCCTGGCCCGCCGCGCCCCGCGTCTCCTGCGAGATACCTGGTCCCGCCGCATCCGTTCCGGCGGACGGCGAGCCCCCACCCAGGGGCGCCCCCGAAACGATGCCGACGGACGGAGTTTGCGCCGGCTCTGAACCGCCGGGAGCGGACGGGTTCTGGGCCCCGAGATTCTCCGGGAGCATGGGCTCCGTGCCCGAGGGGAGCGTCTCGCGAGGAGCCGCGCGGCGGGCGTCGCTCCGCATGGCCTGATAGGCGAACCAGGCCCCGGCCCCCGCGAGCGTGATCAGGAGCAGCGCCCCCCAGAGGATTCCGTAGGAGCGCCCTGGAGTCGCACGCGGCTGGGCCGAGCGGGGCACGTGCTCCCGGCGCACCTCGTCCGAGATTCGCTCGACCAGCGCCTGGGTCGGCCTTTGCGCGGGCACCGTGACGTGGGCGCGCGTGATTCCGGGAGGCGGCTCTGGTTTCGGATCCGTAGCCCTGCGGCTTCCGGAAGGTTTGGGTGCCGAAGCCGGCGCCGTTGGTGCGGGCGGCCCCTGCGGCCCCGCCGCGGCGCCACCGGAGGGGGGCGCGGGATAGGGCCACGCCGACTTCGAGGATTCGAACCTCGCCGAGGACCAGGGCTCCGCGGGCGAAAGCTCCACCTCACCGCGCGGAGCGAGCACGTAGGGCACGTCCAGGCCGAGGTAGCCGATCATGGGCGCATCCGAGCCCCACAACTCCAGAAACGCATCCCGGAGAGCGGCGCGGCTGGAGCGGCGTACGGACGTCGCGATCAGGACTCCGTCCATCCGCTTCGAGAGCGCCCCCGAGAAACCCTTCTTGTCGAGGAACGGCGCTAGATAGAGGGTCACGTCGACGCGCCCGGAGAAGATCCGCATCACGCGGGCCCAGTCCGGATGCTCGGTGAACCGTCGCTCCTCCGGAGGATGGCTCCCGGGGCCGACCAGCCAGAGCGCGTCGTTCACCAGCTCCCACGCGATCCGCTGGAAGGAGCACCCGTATTCGAGCGCGTCCACGTACCCCTCGTTGGGATCGGGCTTCGGGCGGAGGAGGGTGGGATTCCGGAAATCCAGATCCACGACGGCGACCTTCAGTCCCTGGCGGCTCCACTGGCGCGCGAGGGCGAGGCCGGCGGCGAAGAATTCGGGATCGTAGGGAAAGCCCGTCATGAAGAGGGAGCGCAGGGTCAGCGACTTGCGGGTCTGCGTGAGGAGGTCGATGACCGGCTTCATCTCGTCGGGATTGTCGGCGCCAAGGAGCGTCGCGGACGGGGCGCCGGCGGGAACCGGCGTGACGTTGACGACACCGACGAGCGGGAGATTCACCTCCCGCGCAAAGCTCTGAGGATCCGAGTACCGCTCGATTTCCAGATCGCTGGACGGCGTCAGGGTTCCTCCTCGAGCGCGCGCACGACCGCCTGGGCGAGCTTCGGGAGCTCGTCACGTTCCACGGTACGGAGATCCAACAGGAGCCTTCCCGACTCGATTCTTCCGATCACAGGGTCCGGACCGGTACGAAGCGAGCGAGCGAGATCTTCGAGTTTGCCCCGAGCGGGACGTAACGCCAGGGCATACGAGGGAACACGGGCCAGCGGCATCGCCCCTCCACCCACCTCCGTGGTGCAGGCTACCACCTCCGCTCGGCTCTGAGAAGCGTGAACGTCCGGAATGGCGTGGAGAAGGCGGCTCGCGCGCTCCCGCACCTCCGACTCGGGCTCGCTCAGCATGCGGAGCGTCGGAATCGCGCGCTCCAGCTTCTTGGGATCGCGATAGAGGCGCAGGGTCGCGACCAGCGCCGCGAGCGTGAGCTTGTCCGCGCGGAGAGCGCGCGCCATGGGATTCGCCCGGAGCGCCTGGATGAGGCTCCGCTTCCCCGCGAGAATCCCCGCCTGCGGTCCTCCGAGGAGCTTGTCTCCGCTGAAGCACACGATCGGAACGCCCTGCCGGAGCGCGTCCCGCGCCTGGGGCTCGGCCGGCAGCCCCCAGCGCGAGAAATCGATCAGGGCGCCGCTCCCCAGGTCCTCGAGAAGCGTGAGCTTTCGCTTGCGGGCGAGCGCCACCAGCGCTTCGCGGGTCGCCTCCTCCGTGAAGCCCACCATCGCGAAATTGCTGGGATGGACGCGCAGGAGAAGCCCGGTCCGGGGCCCGATCGCGCGCTCGTAGTCTTGGAGGCGGGTCTTGTTCGTGGTCCCCACCTCGCGCAGAACCGCGCCCGCCCGCTCCAGAATCTCGGGGATCCGGAAGCTGCCCCCGATCTCCACCAGCTGCCCCCGGGAGACGATCGCCTCCTTGCCGAGCGAGAACGTATTCAGCGCCAGGAGCATCGCGGCCGCGTTGTTGTTCACCACCAGGGCCGCCTCGGTATCCAGGAGCTCGGTCAGGATCGGCTCCACGTGCGCCATCCGCGAGCCGCGTGCGCCGCGCGTGAGGTCGAGCTCCAGATTGGTGTAGCGCCGCGCGGTCTCCACGACCGCCGCGATCGCCTCCTCGGAGAGCACCGCCCGCCCCAGGTTGGTATGGAGCACGATTCCGGTGGCGTTGATCACGGGCCTGGGAGAAGGAAGGAGCTCCGATTCCACGCGGCGGACCGCGTCCTTCACGATGGCCTCCCGCTCGGGAGCTTCCTTCCGAGATCCGGCTTTCCCACGTAGGGAGGCACGCGCCGCGGCGATGGCCTGCCGGGCAGCCTCCGCCAGGACGGCATGCGGCGCCCGCTCCTTATAAGAGGAAAGCTCCGGCGATTCGAGGACCGAGCCGACCGATGGGAGATCACGAAGTGGGGGGCGGGATGTTCTCCTTCGCTCGGGTTTGGGCCTACGCTTCGCCGGACTCATCCCGCGCCCCCCAGATAGGCCTCCTGCACGAAGGGATTGTTCAACAGGGCCTGCGCCTTGTCCGCCATGCAGACCGCCCCGGTCTCCAGAACATACCCCTGGTCCGCGGTGGCCAGAGCCATGCGGGCGTTC
>DASQAV010000128.1:0-6139 GCA_035635575.1 Candidatus Dormiibacterota bacterium
ATCGCAGCGTAACAGGCAGGAACGGCTGTCCGGAGTGCCACAGGCGGCCGCGGGCCGCGCTTGCGCGGCCTGAGGAAAGTCCGAGCTCCACAGGGCAGAGTGCTGGGTAACCCCCAGCGGGAGCGATCCCAGGGAAAGTGCCACAGAAAACAAACCGCCACGCGCGCAAGCGCGGGGTAAGGGTGAAACGGTGCGGTAAGAGCGCACCAGCGGAGGCGGTGACGCCTCCGGCTCGGTAAACCCCGCTCGGAGAAAGACCAAATAGGGGAGGAGAGGTGGCCCGCCTCGCTTGACTCCCGGGTAGGTTGCTTGAGGCGTCCGGCAACGGACGTCCCAGAGAAATGGTCGCCACGGAGAAATCCGACAGAACTCGGCTTATGAGGCACTCCGGCATCCTTTCCTCGAAGGCTCTCGAAATCGGACCCTACAAGGTCCACTGCGTCTCCGGCGGCAGGTTCCGCCTGGATGGCGGCTCCATGTTCGGCGTCGTCCCCAAGGTGATCTGGAACCGCGTCGCGCCCGCCGATGACCGAAACCGCATCCAGCTCGCCATGAACTGCCTCCTCATCGAAGGAAACGGGCAGCGCGTGCTCGTGGACGCGGGCGTGGGCACGAAGGACGAGTCGAAATTCCGCGACATCTTCGCGGTGGAGCACCCCGAGTCCTTGATCCAGGACCTGGCCGCGATCGGCGTGGCTCCCGGCGACATCACCACCGTCGCCTACACGCACCTTCATTTCGATCATTGCGGAGGCGGGACCACCCGGGGCGAGGACGGCGCCGTGCGCCCCACGTTCCCACACGCGCATTATCTCGTAAGACGCCACGAGTGGGAGGACGCGACCCACGCCAACGAGCGAACCCGCGCGTCCTACCTTTCCCAGAACTTCGTCTCGATCGAGAAGGCGGGACAGCTGGTGCTGCACGACGAGGACATCGAGATCCTGCCCGGGGTCACGATGCGGTCGCTTCCGGGGCATACGCGCGGGCACCAGGGGGTCTTCTTCGACCTGCCGGAATCACGCGCGCTCTACTGCGCGGACCTCCTCCCGACGGTGGGGCACCTGCCGCTCCCCTTCGTCATGGGCTTCGACGTCTTCCCGCTCACCACGCTCGAGACCAAGCGCTCGATCTTCCGCGACGCCATACGCCAGAACTGGCTCCTCCTCCTGGAGCACGATCCCGATCACCTCGCGATCCGGATCTCGGGGGCCGAGGGCAAGGCCCATTTCGAGAAAGTGGCTTGACACCGTAGCTCCCAAGTTTTTATCCTGCCTTGATTAGCACCTTTTTTCACGAACTCGGGATGGTTTGAGGCGGCTCCGGCCGGAGCGCCCGATCCCACGGCGAGCGCAGGAGTTCCGTTGAGCCACGTGGATCCCAATTCGACTGCCGCGTTCATCCCCATCCTCATGATGTTGGTCGTGGGGATCGGCTTCGCCGTATTCACGCTGCTCATGTCGCATTTCCTGGGCAAGCGGGTCTACGACCCGGCCAAGCTGGGCGCCTACGAGTGCGGCATCACCCCCGTCGGCAACGCGCGCGAGCGCTTCCACACGCGCTTCTATCTGGTCGCGATGCTGTTCATCGTCTTCGACATCGAGACCGTCTTCCTCTATCCCTGGGCGATCGTGTTCAAGCAGCTCAAGATCTTCGGCCTGGTCGAGATGGGGGTGTTCGTGGGAATCCTCCTCATCGGGCTGATCTACGTCTGGGGGAAGGGCGCTCTGGAATGGGATTGATCGTTCCGTTCACGGACGAGCTGGACCCGCTCTCGCCCGACCAGGAGATGGTGGTCGCCAGGCTCAAGTCCAAGCTCGTGGGCGCCTACAAGAACGAGCAGAGCTTCCGCGGCGAGCTCTCGGTCTGGCTGGACCGCGGCGCGATCCCGGATGCGCTCCTCTTTCTCAGGAAGGAGCCGGACCTCCTCTACGACTACCTGACCGACATCACCGCGGTGGACCGGCTGAATCATCGCCAGCCCGGCGAGCCCCGGTTCGAGGTCGTGTACATCCTCTACTCGCCCACCTTCAATCGCCGGATCCTCGTGAAGGTGTGGGTGGACGAGGGGGAGAGCGTCCAGACGGCGACCACGCTCTGGCGCGGTGCGAATTTCATGGAACGCGAGGTCTTCGACATGTTCGGGGTCCTTTTCGCCGGACACCCCAACCTCGAGCGACTCCTGACCCCCGACGGATGGCTGGGTCATCCGCTCCGGAAGGACTTTCCCACCCAGTCCGCACAGTTCCCGAACGTGGAGAACTGAGCCGTGCTCTCGGCGGAAGCGCGACAGAAGATCGAGTCGCTCAAGAGCGTCTATGAGACCCACCAGTCCGCCCTCATCCCGGCGCTGCACGTGGCGCAGGGGGATCAGGGCTGGCTGAGCGAGGAGACCCAGCGCGAGGTCGGGCAGATCCTGGGTCTCACCCCGCAGGCGGTGCGGCAGACCGTCACCTTCTACACGATGTTCTACCAGAAGCCGGTCGGCCGGCACATGATCCAGGTCTGCCGGAATCTCTCCTGCTCCCTCCTCGGCGGGCAGAAGCTGCAGAAGCAGGTCGAGAACAAGCTGGGAATCCACGACGGCGAGACCACGCAGGACGGCCGCTTCACCTACGTCTCGGTCGAATGCCTGGGCTCCTGCGGCACCGCGCCCGTCCTGATGGTCAACGACCGCTACCACGAAAACGTCACGCCCCAGCAGCTCGATCGCCTCCTGGAAGAGCTGAAGTAGCCGCGTGGACCTCACGTTTCTGATCGCATCCGCGGTCAAGGTTCTGATCGTCCTCGGATTCGTGCTGCTCGGCGTTCCGCTGGTCGTGTGGATGGAGCGGAAGGTCATCGGCCACATGCAGGATCGGATCGGACCGCAGCGCGTGGGTCCCTTCGGGCTCCTCCAGACGATCGCCGACGGGATCAAGCTCTTCTTCAAGGAAGACATCATTCCGTCCGGCGCGGACCGCGTCGTGTTCATCATCGCGCCGGCGCTCCCCGTGATCACCGCGTTCCTGGCCTTGGCCGTCGTGCCGTTCGGGGACACGGTCAACGTCGCGGGGCACGCCATCCCGTTACAGGTAACCGACGTGAACATCGCGATTCTCTGGATCCTGGGCACGACCTCGATGGGGGTGTACGGGATCGTGCTCGGCGGGTGGGCCAGCAACTCCAAGTATCCGCTGCTCGGCGGGCTGCGCTCCTCGGCGCAGATGATCTCCTACGAGCTGGCGCAGGGCATCTCGCTCGTGAGCGTGATCGTGGTGACCGGAACGCTCAGCCTGGCGAGCATCGTGCAGCAGCAGGAGCACCTGTGGTTCATCGCGTATCCGACCCTGTTCGTCTCGTTCGTGATCTATCTTCTCTGCGGCATCGCGGAGACGAACCGCGCGCCCTTCGATCTCGCGGAAGCGGAGACGGAGCTGGTGGCGGGGTTCCACACGGAATTCTCCTCCATGAAGTTCGCGCTCTACTTCCTGGCCGAGTACGCGAACATGATGGTCGTTTCCGGGATCGCGATCTCGGTCTTCTTCGGCGGATGGCGCGGGCCGTTCCTTCCGCCGGTCGTGTGGTTCCTGATCAAGCTGTCGCTGTTCCTGTTCTTCTATGTCTGGCTCCGGGCCACGTTCCCGAGGCTTCGCTACGACCAGCTCATGGCGTTCGGGTGGAAGGTACTCCTACCCGCGTCGCTCCTGAACCTCGTCATCACCGCTCTCTGGGTGGGACTCACAGGCTGACATGCTCGAGCCGATCCTGTTCACGCTCTTCTCCATCATCGCGATCGTCTTCGCGTTCAACGTGATCTTCCGGAGAAACGCGGTGCATTGCGCGCTCCATCTCGTGGGCGTGCTGCTGGCGCTCTCCGGAATGTTCGTGCTCCTGAATGCCGCGTTCATCGCCGTGATCCAGATCCTGATCTACGCCGGCGCGATCATGGTGCTCTTCCTCTTCGTCGTCATGCTCCTGAACGTGAAGGGGGATGCGGCGCTCCTCACGCCCGGCGGCTGGAAGGGCTTCGGATTCTTCTTCGCCCTGATCATCTTCGTGGAGCTTCTCTACGTCGTTCTTTCCCAGGGAGGCACGGAGGGGACCCCGGCGCAGACCACGGCGCTGCCCCCTGGATTCGGATCCCCGGCGGAGATCGGCAGGATCCTCTACACCACGTGGCTCTTTCCCTTCGAGGTGACCTCGATCCTGCTCCTGATCGCGGTCATCGGGGCGGTCGTGCTCGCGAAGCGGAAGTTCGCCTGATGCCGGGCTGGACCGTGCCGCTCGAGGCCTACCAGCTGGTCGCGGCGCTGCTCTTCACGATCGGCCTCATCGGCGTGCTCGTACGACGGAGCGCGCTCATCATCTTCATGTCGATCGAGCTGATGTTGAACGCGGTGAACCTGAGCTTCGTCACGTTCTCCAAGCAGCACGGCCAGATGGACGGCCAGATCTTCGTGTTCTTCGTGATGTCGGTCGCGGCCGCCGAGGTGGCGGTGGGGCTTGCGATTCTAGTCGCGATCTTCCGCAGCCGGGAGACCGCGAACGTGGACGACGTGCACCTCCTGAAAGGATAGGCGTGGGACTCTCGATCCTCTGGCTGGTGCCGGCGCTGCCCTTGGTCGGCGCCATCGTGAACGGAATCTGGGCGGGGAAGCTGCCCCGGAAGCTGGTGAGCGTGATCGGCGTGGGCTCGGTGGGCCTCAGCTTCGCGATCGCGCTCGCCTGCTTCGGCGATCTCCTCTCCCTTTCCCCCGAGCAGCGCCGGGTCACGCAGACCCTCTACACCTGGCTCCAGGTGGGAGACTTCCGGGCCGACGTGCGGCTCATGCTGGATCCGCTGAGTGCCGTGATGATGCTCGTGGTGACGGGCGTGGGGTTCTTGATCCACGCCTACTCGACCGGATACATGGGGCACGAGAAGGCGTACGGCCGCTACTTCGCCTATCTGAACCTCTTCGCCTTCTCGATGCTCACGCTGGTCCTGGCGGACAATTTCCTCCTCATGTTCCTCGGCTGGGAAGCGGTGGGGCTCTGCTCCTATCTCCTGATCGGATTCTGGTACGAGCGTCCCGCCGCCGCGGAGGCGGGGAAGAAGGCGTTCGTCGTGAACCGGATCGGCGACTGGGGATTCCTGCTCGGGATCTTCCTCATCTTCGTCACGTTCGGCAGCGTGGATTTCGGGACCGTGTTCGCGCAGGCGCCGCAGCGCCTGGCGGTGGGGAGCGCCGTGGCGAGCGGGATCGCGCTTCTCCTGTTCCTGGGCGCCACGGGGAAGAGCGCGCAGATTCCGCTCTACGTCTGGCTGCCGGACGCCATGGAGGGGCCCACGCCCGTGAGCGCCCTCATCCACGCCGCGACGATGGTCACGGCGGGCGTGTACATGGTCGCTCGCTGCCACGTGCTCTATCTCCTCTCGCCGCTCGCGCTCCAGACGGTGGCGATCGTGGGCATCGCGACCGTGCTCCTCGCGGCGACGATCGCCGTCACGCAGAACGACATCAAGCGCGTGCTCGCCTATTCCACGATCAGCCAGCTGGGATACATGTTCGTGGGCTGCGGCGTGGGCGCCTTCACGTCCGGCATCTTCCATCTCATGACCCACGCCTTCTTCAAGGCGCTCCTCTTCCTGGGGGCGGGCAGCGTGATCCACGCCCTCTCGAACGAGCAGGATCTGTGGAAGATGGGGGGCCTCAGGCGCCATCTCCCCAAGACCCACCTCACGTTCCTGATCGGAACGCTGGCGATCGCGGGTGTGATTCCGTTCGCGGGATTCTTCAGCAAGGACGAGATCCTGTTCCAGACGTGGCTCCGGGGCGGACCGTTGCTCTGGTGCGCCGGCATCTTCGGGGCCTTCCTGACCGCGTTCTACATGTTCCGCCTCTACTTCCTGACCTTCCACGGCGCGCCCCGGATGTCCGAAGAGGTGAAGCACCACATCCACGAGTCCCCGAACAGCATGACGATCCCGCTCATGATCCTGGCGCTCCTGAGCACGATCGGCGGCTTCATCCAGATCCCCCTGATCCAGGGCGGACAGATCCTGGACCGGTTCCTGGAACCGGTCTTCGCCGATGCGTCGGCGCTGGCGCCGGCCGCGCACGCGGGGCACACGCCCATGGCGGAGGTCTGGCTGATGGCGATCTCGCTCGCGGTG
>DASQAV010000129.1:0-6015 GCA_035635575.1 Candidatus Dormiibacterota bacterium
CGTCAGCGACGACGAGCTGGGGGTTCTCGCGGAAGGCTTCAACGACATGCTCGCCGAGATCCAGAGGCGGGACGCCGAGCTGGAGCAGCGGGTGGCCGACCGCACCGCGGCGCTCGAGGCTTCGAACAAGGAGCTGGAGGCGTTCTCGTATTCCGTGTCGCACGACCTTCGGGCGCCGCTCCGGGCCATCGACGGATTCAGCAAGGCGCTGCTCGAGGACTGCGGCGAGAAGCTGGACGAGGTGGGCACGAAGCACCTGGACCGGGTGCGGGGCGCGACTCGTCAGATGGGAAACCTGATCGACGATCTCCTCAACCTCTCCCGCCTCTCGCGGGCCGAGCTTCGCCGGGAGCGGTTCGATCTGGGGTCCGTGGGCAAGGAGATCGCGGCCGAGCTGAGGAGGGCGCAGCCGGAGCGCCAGGGAGTCCAGTTCGTGATCGCCGAGGGCATGAAGGTCGACGCGGATTCGCAGCTCCTCCGGGTGGTGCTGGACAACTTCTTGAGGAACGCCTGGAAGTTCACCTCCAAGCACCCGGCCGCGCGCATCGAGCTGGGACAGAAGACGGACGGCGGGCGCCGGATCTTCTTCGTCCAGGACGACGGGGCCGGCTTCGACATGGCGCACGCGAATCTCCTCTTCGCCCCGTTCCAGCGCCTCCATCGGCAGAGCGACTTCGAGGGCACGGGCGTCGGGCTGGCGACGGTACAGCGGATCATCCACCGGCACGGCGGAGAGCTCTGGGCCGAAGGCGCCGTGGAGCGGGGAGCGACCTTTTCCTTCACCCTTTCGGAGGCAAAGTCATGACGAGCACCGTCATTCTGCTGGCGGAGGACAACCCGAACGACGAGGAGCTGACGCTCCGGGCGCTCCGCAAGTACAACGTGTCGAACGAAGTGGTCGTGGTCCGCGACGGGCAGGAGGCGCTGAACTATCTCTTCTGCGCGGGGGAGCACGCGTCGCGAAACAGTAACCAGCAGCCTCAGGTCATCCTCCTGGACATCAACCTTCCCAAGGTGAACGGCCTCGAGGTGCTCAAGCGAATCCGCGCGGACAAGCGCACCCACACCCTTCCGGTGGTCATGCTGACCTCCTCCGCGGAGGAGCGGGACCGGTTCGCCGCGTACGAGAACCACGCGAACAGCTACATTCAGAAGCCGGTGGACTTCGACCAGTTCACGGAGGCGGTCCGGCACCTGGGCCTCTACTGGCTGGTGCTGAACCAGCCGCCGCCGGCGCCGAGGAGCGCAAATGGACGATAAGAAACTCCAAGTCCTCGTCGTCGAGGACAATGAGAGCGACAGCCACCTCGCGGTCCGCGAGCTGACGCGCGCTGGCTACGAGGTCACGCACCTTCGTGTGGATACGGAGCAGTCGCTGCGCGCGGCGCTGGAGACGTGCCGGTGGGACATTGTCATCTCGGACTACAACATCCCCGGGTTCAAAGGCACGGAGGCCCTGTCCATCATCCGGGATACGCATCGCGACCTGCCCGTCATCTTCGTTTCCGGATCGATCGGGGAAGAGACCGCGGTCGCGGCCATGAGGGCGGGCGCGAACGATTACGTGATGAAGGGCAATCTCAACCGCCTGGCCCCGGCGATCGAGCGGGAGCTGCGCGAGGCGCGGCTCCGCTCCGAGCGGCACGGCCTGGAGGAGCAGCTTCGCCAGGCGCAGAAGATGGAGGCGGTGGGGCGTCTCGCCGGCGGTGTGGCGCACGATTTCAACAACATCCTCACGGCGATCCTGAGCTACAGCCAGATGATCCAGGAGCAGCTGGGGGCCGAGCACGAGCTTCTGCGCGAAGTCGGCGAGGTGGAGAAGGCCGCCCTGCGCGCGGCCGCGCTCACGCGCCAGCTGCTCGCCTTCAGCCGCCGCCAGGTGCTCACGCCCAAGGTCCTCGACCTGAACGCCGTGGCCGGCGAGATCGAGAGCATGCTGAAGCGCCTCATCGGCGCGGACGTCGAGCTCTCGATGCTCTATGCCGAGGATCTGTGGCGGATCAAGGCGGACGCCGGACAGATCGAGCAGGTTCTGATGAACCTGGTCGTGAACGCGCGGGACGCCATGCCCGAGGGCGGCAAAATCACGATCCAGACCTCGAACGTGAAGCTTCGCGACGAACGGGAGGGTCTGGAGCCCGGCTCCTACGTCGCCCTCGCGGTGATGGACACGGGGACCGGGATGGACGAGAA
This sequence comes from Candidatus Dormiibacterota bacterium, assembly GCA_035635575.1. Lineage (GTDB taxonomy): Bacteria > Eisenbacteria > RBG-16-71-46 > SZUA-252 > SZUA-252 > WS-7. Next base: position 2,194 of record DASQAV010000129.1, read on the forward strand.
GACGCGGGCCCAGATCTTCGAGCCCTTCTTCACGACCAAGGAATCCGGACGGGGCACGGGTCTCGGTCTATCGACCGTTCACGGCATCGTGAAGCAGAGCGGGGGAGCCATCCAGGTCGAGAGCGCGCCGGGACAGGGCTCCACCTTCACCGTCTACCTGCCGCGCGTGGAGGCGGCGACGGAGTCGAAGCGTCCGCCGCAGCGCCAGGAGCAGAGGGCGAGCGGGAGCGAGACCATCCTGGTCGTCGAGGACGACGAGCTGGTCCGGAACGTGGTCGGCGAGAGTTTGAAGTTGAATGGATACAAGGTCGTCGAGGTGAACGACCGGACGCAGGCCCTGGTCGTGACGGAGACCTACGGCCGCAGCAATCTGCCGATCGACCTGATGCTGTCCGACGTGGTCACGCCCGGGATGAGCCCCGGAGAGCTGGCCGACCGCGTGCGAGGGATCTTCCCCAAGATCCAGATCCTGTACATGTCCGGCTACAACGAGCACGCGTCTTCCTACGACGAGCTCATCAAGGGCGGGAGCGCCTTCTTGCAGAAGCCCTTCACGGTGACGGCATTGCTCGCGAAGGTGCGAGAGGTCCTGGGCCAGAAGAGCCCGGCCCGGAAGTAGCGTACAACCGGATCTCCTCGTCGTCGCCGGGAAGGCGGATCATCCGCTCGAATCTCATTCCCAGCTTCTCGAGGAGCCGGATCGAGGGCTGATTCGCCTCCGAGACGATCGCCACGATCCGCTTCATTCCGAGAACCCGCGTGCCGTGCTCCAGCACGGCCGCGGCCGACTCGGAGGCGTACCCCCGGCCCCGATGCTGCGGGAGGTACGCAAATCCCAGGTCCACGTCCTCGAGGCCGTCCCGCTTGATGAGCCCCGCGATTCCGGCGGCCTCTCCCGTGGACCGGAGCTCGACGACGCCCATTCCGTAGCCCTGGCGCTCGAACGCCTGCATCCCCCGATCGATGTAACCGCGAGCGTCGTCCAGATTCCTCACGTTCCGATCGCCGATGTGCTTCAGCCATTCCGGATCGTTGACCAGAGCGAAGATGAACGCAGCGTCGTCCAGGGAGAATTGGCGGAGGATGAGGCGTGGGGTTTGGAGGACGATAGCGGGAACGCTCAACCGCGCGCCTTGCTCCGGCTCTTGGTGCCTGCCTCGAGGAGGCGGAGCAGCGAGCCCTCCGGCTTCGCGATCTGCTCGAACGTGCACTGGCGCGGAGCTTTGTCGGGACGCCAGCGCACGAGCCGCGTCCCGTGGCGGAAACGATCGCCGCTCACGTGATCATATTCCACCTCCACGACCAGCTTGGGCTGGAGCGGCTTCCACTCGCCCGAGCGCTCCGTGCTCCACCGGCTGGGGCCGCCGGGTGCGTGCCCGGTGAACCCCGGCGGCCGGATCAGCTTCTCCAGCTTGGGGACCAGGGCCTTCTTCTCTTCGTTCGAGATGCCGGACGTGAATCCCACGTGGTGCAGCAACCCATCCTCGTCGTAGAGGCCCAGTAGGAGCGAGCCGATCACGTGTCCCTTCGACGCGAAGCGGAATCCGCCCACCACGCAGTCCGCGGTTCGCCGCTGCTTGATCTTTTGCATCCCGGTCCGGTCCCCCGAGCGGTAGGGAAGATCCCGGCGCTTCGCGATGACGCCGTCCAGCGCTCCGCCGGTCCTCTCGTACCAGCGGATCGCGACCCTGGGATCGTCCGCCGCCGGAGACACGCGGATGCGCGGGTGATTCCGGAGAACCTTCGCGGCAAACGTCTCGAGGCGCTTCCGGCGGTCCTCGAGCGGGAGAGCGACCAGAGACGCGCCCTTCTCGTCGACGAGCAGATCGAACACGATGAGCATCGCGGGCGTCTCCACGGAGAGCTTCTTGACGCGGCTCTCGGCGGGATGGATGCGCAGGAGCAGATCGTCGAAGGATAGAGCCTTCCCGCGGGGAATCACCAGCTCGCCGTCCAGGACGAAGCGCCGCGCCTTCACTTGGAGGAGCGCCTCGACCATCTCCGGGAAATAGCGCTCGAGCGGCTCGCCCGCCTTCGACTGGAGCGCCACCGTGTCCCCGTCCCGAAACGCCAGGCAGCGGAATCCGTCCCACTTGGGCTCGTACTGCCACTCCGGCCCCGTGGGAATCGTGGCGACCGACAGCGCTTCCATGGGCGGATAGGGACGCCGGAGGGGGAGCGTCACAGGAACCGCTCCAGGCGCACGCGCCCGCGCTGCGCGAGCAGAGGTTTCCAGAGATCGCCGAGCTTCGCCACGCGCTGGGGCACGTTGTCGATCCGGAAATCCTCGATCCGGATCCCGCGCTCCAGCTCTTCCCAGGAGACCGGCGCGGAGACGGTCGCCTTGGGCCGGGGACGCACGGAGTAGATCGAGGCGAGCGTCCTGCCCCAGGCGTTCTGGTTGTAGTCGACGAGCACGTGGCCCGCGGGCCGCTTCGCGATACGGTATTCCGCCGTGACCAGCTTCGGAGCCTGGGCCGCGAGGGCGATGGCGAAGCTCTTCGCGAACGTCCAGACGTCCTTCTGGACCGGTCCACGTTGAATGGGCACGTAGACGTGAATGCCCTTGGATCCCGTGGTCTTTGCGTAGCAGGACATCCCCAGACCCTCGAGCCCTCTGCGAACGAGAAGGGCGGTCTCGATGACCTGGGAGAACGTGGCGCCCGTCACCGGATCGAGATCGAAGTGGAGGTAGTCGGGCCGATCGGTGTCGTCGCAGCGCGCGTACCAGGGGTTCAGATCGATGCAGCCGAGGTTCACCACCCATAGGAGGGACGCCAGGTCCTGGACGATGGGGAAGTCGATGACGTTCCCGGAGCCGTGGGGAATGCGGCAGGTCTGGATCCACTCCGGCCGCGGGGATGGGGCGCGCTTCATGAAGAAGAAATCGCCGTGCGCGCCGTTCGGATACCGCTTCATCACCATGGCGCGGTCGGTGAGATGCGGCACGAGCGCAGGGGCGATCTGCGCGTAGTACTGGAGGAGATCGCGCTTCGTGATCTCGAGCTCCGGCCAGAAGAGCTTGTCGAGATTGGTGAGCCGGAGCGTCCCCTGGCCGAAATCGACTTCGACGTTGGTCACGCCCTTGGGAATCAGCGCGGCCGCTCGGGCGGCGGGCGCGCGGCGCCTCGCCGGCGCGCGGGCGGGGCTCATCGGAGTGGCTTCAGCCGGGGCGGCTTCTTGCCGTGACGCGTCGCGCCGGCCATCGGGATGTACTCGAGCTCCTTCCGGTCCAGGACGCAGCGAAGCATGAGCCCGCCTCGGCTCATGTCCCCGCGGCCCACGAAATCACTGGGAAACCGCAGCCGCCCGTCGAAGTGGCTCTCGATGATGTCGACGTATTTGCCCGTCGCGATGCTCCCGAGCAGGACGACGCGATCCTCCTGGGCGAGCACGGAAGCGAGTGCGGCCGAATCCCGCTCCAGGGGTTGGCGGAACCGAGGCTCGTCCGGCGCGACGCCGACCGTGGCGATCGAGAGCAGGTCTTGAAGCCCGACGATCGTGTCCGGGGATACGAGTCCCAGCCCGGGCGTGATGACGAGCACTCCATGCGGCGTGGTGCGGGCGCACGCGAAGGCTTCACCGTAGGCCAGCTTTCCTCGGAAATAGAGTCCGCTCAGGAAGCTGAATACGTCCCCGATGGGCGCACCCTTCTCGCGCAACCGGACGGCGAGCGGGAAGGAGGCGCTCTCACCGAGGAGGATCTGCGCCCGCCTCCCGCCGCAGTGGGCGGGGGAGAGCAGGAATACCGTCTGCGGATGCGCGGCAGCGAACATGGAGTGAGTGTAGCAGGGCCACTCATTTGCCCGAGGCTCCTAGCCT
>DASQAV010000130.1:0-2227 GCA_035635575.1 Candidatus Dormiibacterota bacterium
TCGCGGCCTGGGCCGAGGACGCACCCCGGAAGATCGCGTCGCCGCAGCCTCCGCGGCCGGTTCCCTACACGACCGCGACCGTGGCGGGGCGCGACGTCGCGGTGACGGTGTACAAGGACAACCTGGGCGTGGTGAAGGATCGGCGCCGTTTCGCGATCCCGTCCGGCGACTCCGAGATCCGGTTCACCGAGGTCGCCTCGAGCATCGATCCGACCTCGGTCCACCTCAGGCCCGCGGGCCGCGGGGGCGAGGTGGCTATCCTGTGCCAAGACTACCGCTACGACCTCGCGAGCACGGACAAGCTGCTCGAGAAGTACGTCGACCAAGAGATCGACGTCGCGACGAAGGACGACCAGGTGAAGCGCGGGACCCTGCTCGCGTTCGATCCCGTATCCCTCGTGGTCCAGGAGCCCGGCGGCAGCGTCTCGCTCCTGAACCGCGCGGAGGTGCGCCAGGTCGGCGTGCGCGAGCTGCCCAGAGAATTGATCACGCGCCCCACCCTGGTCTGGCGCGTGCGGGCATCGGGGGGAGGGGACCGCGATCTCGAGGTCTCCTACATGACCGGGAACATGAGCTGGCACGCGGAATACGTGGCGGTGCTGGAGGAGAGCGGCTTAGCACTCGAGCTCCAGGGCTGGGCCTCGGTGGAGAACCGCTCCGGCGCCACGTACGAGGACGCGAAGCTGAAGCTCATCGCGGGCACCATCCATCGCGCGCCGGTGGCGCGGCCCATGCCCTATGCCTATGACGTGCGCATGATGAAGGCCGAGGGCGCGTCGGCCCAGGTCGAGGAGCGCGGGTTCTTCGAGTACCACCTGTACGAGCTGCCGCAGCGGGCCACGCTGGCCAACAACGAGGTGAAGCAGGTTGGGCTCATGCACGCGACCGGGATCAAGTCGGTCCGGAAATTCACCTACGACGGCGCGGTGGACCAGGACCACGTCCAGGTGCGGATGGAGTTCCAGAACGACGCGGCCTCGGGGCTGGGCATGCCCTTGCCCGAAGGGATCATCCGAGCGTTCCAGCGGGACACGGACGGGTCGCTGGAGCTGGTGGGCGAGGATCGCATCCAACATACACCGAAGAACCAGACGGTCCGCGTGGCGGTGGGGGATGCCTTCGACATCGCCGCCGAGCGCAAGCAGACCGACGTCCGTCAGATCAGCGGAAAGGTGAACGAGATCTCCTACGAGGTCCTGCTCACGAACCATAGAAAGGATGCGGTGGACGTCACCGTGATCGAGCACGCGGAAGGGCAGTGGGAGATCGTCCGCTCGACCGTCCCGCACAACAAGAAGGACTCGCGGACGTTCGAGTTCACCGTCCGCTGCGAGCCCGAGAAGCCCCTCACGGTCGCCTATACCATCCGCACGCGGTTCCCGTGATCCTCGCGCGCGACCTCTCCCCGGCCGAGTTCAAGCTGGTGGCACCCTACCGGCCGCTCGGGGACCAGCCGCGAGCCATCGAGGAGCTGACGGATGCGCTGAAGCGGGGGGACCGCTACCAGACCTTGCTCGGCGTCACCGGCTCGGGCAAGACCTTCACGATGGCGAACGTGATCCAGGCCGCGGCGCGGCCCACGCTGGTCATCTCGCACAACAAGACGCTGGCGGCGCAGCTCTACGGCGAGTTCAAGAGCTTCTTCCCGGAGAACGCGGTCGGCTACTTCGTCTCCTACTACGACTACTACCAGCCCGAGGCGTACGTCCCGCACACGAACACGTACATCGAGAAGGACGCCACGATCAACGACGACATCGACCGGCTGCGCCTGGCGGCGACGAGCGCGCTCTTCGAGCGGCGCGACGTGATCGTGGTGGCCAGCGTTTCCTGCATCTACGGCCTGGGCTCTCCCGAGGATTTCCGGCGCGAGATGCTGATGGTGGCCGTGGGGGACAAGATCACGCGGGAGGCGATTCTTCAGCAGCTGGTGCACAACCTCTATACCCGGAACGACGTGGAGCTCCGGCGCGGGACTTTCCGCGCGCGCGGGGACGTGATCGAGGTCCATCCCGCCTACGAGGAGACGGCGGTCCGGATCGAGCTCTTCGGGGACGAGGTGGAGCGGGTCGCTGTCTTCGATCCCCTGACCGGGAAGACCCTGAAGCAGGTCCCGCGCGCCGCGATCTACCCGGCGAAGCACTTCGTCACGACGCCCATGCGGCTCAAGGAGGGGACGCGGCTCATCCGCGAGGAGCTGGAGCAGCGGCTGGCGGAGTTCCGCGCC
>DASQAV010000131.1:0-84296 GCA_035635575.1 Candidatus Dormiibacterota bacterium
AAGGGGCGAAGCTCTCGCAGGTTCATCTTCGCCTCGTCCGCGCTGACCACGGGAAGCTCGACGTGGGAATCGAGGCTGGTGTCGCCGTGCCCCGGGAAATGCTTCACGACCGGAATGATCCCCGCGGCCAGCATCCCCTCGATCGCGGCGCGTCCCGCCGCGGTTACCAGCGAAGGGGTCGCTCCGAAGCTCCGGATGCCGATTACCGGATTCGCGGTGTTGGAATCGATGTCGAGGACCGGAGAGAAATTCATATTGATGCCGAGCATGAGAAGCCGGCGCGAGGTCCGTTGCGCCAGATCTTTCACGAGCGGCGGGCCTCCGGAGGAGGCCACCGCGCGTGCGGAGGGGGCCACCTCCCAGAATCCGGAGAGCTGGGAGACCATCCCCCCTTCCTCGTCGGCGCTCACGATCGCGGGAAGCTCCGGGGTGCCGAGGGTCTGCTGCACCGCGCGCGCGAGGCGCGCGGTCTGATCGGCGTCGGTGAGATTCGCCGCGAACAGGATCACGCCCGAGGGCCTGATCCGTTGAAGCTCCGCTTCCACGTCGGGGCTCAGGTCGATTCCGGGGAGACCGACGATCATCAGCTCGCCGAGCCGCGATTCCAGGTCTGCAGCGCTCACGGAACCTCCGCCTCGAGAAGGAGCTTTCGGTAGCGGGCGTAAACGCTCTCCGGAATGCTCCGGTCCTTCACCCCCGCGAGCACGGCGCATCCGGGCTCCGTCCGATGGGTGCACGTGGCGAAACGGCACGGACCCGCGTCCCGGATCTCGAGAAAGACGTCGGCCGCTTCCGACGCGCTCACGATTCCCAGCGACACGCTTCGCACGCCGGGTGTGTCGATGACGTGCCCGCCCCCGGGAAGAGGGTACAGCCTGGAGCTCGTGGTGGTTTGCTTCCCCTTGCCTGTCTTTCCGCTCACCTCGCCGGTCACGATCGGCGTGTCCGTATCGGGAAGAAGCCTCCTCAAGATTGTGGACTTGCCGACGCCGGAGTGTCCCACGAACACCGAGGTGGTTCCCTGGATCGCGGCGCGCAGCTCTTCCATCCCGTCGCCGGTCTTGGCACTCCCGAGCATGTAGGAGAGCGGGACCGCGGCCTCCTCGATCATGCGCTTGGCATCCTCCACGGAAACCAGGTCGATCTTGTTCAGAACCAGGAACGGCGTGAGACCGCCGCGGCGCGCGAGCAGCGCCCACCGGTCCACGACGGCAGGATGGAACGGGGGCTCGTCCGCCGACGCGATGATGACGGCGCGCTCCACGTTCGCGGCGATGACCTTGGACTCCTGGCCTTCGCCACCGGACCTCGCGAGGTGCGTGCGCCGCTCCGCGACGGCCGTGATCGAGAGCGCGCCATCCTTCCCTCTCTCGGTCTCGACCTCGTCTCCAACGACGAGCACGATTTGGCCGCGGCGCGCCTCCTTCTTGAGCTTTGGATCGAGGGACGCCGGAAAGATCGTCACACCGTCCCAGACGAGGGCGCTCGGCCCGAACATCTGGGCCAGGATCATCCGATCGTTTTTACCCGATCGACCGTCAAGGGGCAAGGCGCATCCGGGTGGCGTATACTGCGGAACGAAATGAATCGCGATCGGATCTCATGCCCTCGCTGCGGCGAATCGCTCCCAACGGATTTTGAAGTTTGCGACGCGTGCGGTGCCGACCTGAGTAGAGCTACGCAAGCCGGCGATGCTGTTTCGCACGCGCAAGGAACGCCGAAACGCTCGGGCTCCACCACCGCGCGCGACTCGCAAGGCGTGCCCGGTGTCGCATGGCTCCTCCTCGTGGTCGGGTTGGTCGTCGGCGGCATGGTGGGCTACGCGCTCCATACCGCGGTTGGGCCGCGCGCCGAATCCGGAATGCCGACAGGCCCCTCCGACATCATGGCGGGGAGCTCCGACGCCAGCCCAGGAATGTCCAATGACGGCGCCGGCATCGCGCAGGGCGGCGCTCCCCGGATGCCTCCCCAGATCGTCCAGATGGTGCAAGCCTACAAGGCCGCGATCGCGAAAAATCCGAACGACCTGGACGCGCTGGTCGGGCTCGGAAACCTCGAATTCGATTCCGCCCAGTGGTCGAAGGCGATCGACTACTACTCCCGGGCGCTGACGATCGACGGCAAGAATGTCGACGTGCGCGTGGATCGCGCCATCGCTTACCACGCGACGGGGGACAACGACACGGCGAAGAAGGAGCTCCTGCGCGCGACGCGCGAGAAGCCGGACCACAAGAACGCCTGGCTCAACCTGGGAGTGGTGAACCGCGAGCTGGGGAACCGGGCGGAAGCGGTCCGTGCCTGGGAGCGCTATCTCGAGCTGGATCCGAATGGAGAGCATGCGGCGACGATCCGTCAGGAGATGGAGACCTTGAAGCAGAGCGGCTGAGCCCCGCATCACTCGCCCCCGGCCAGCCTCTCCCCCACCTCTTCCAGCACCTCTCGCAGCGCCCACCCCTTGGGAGCGGCTTCGTACGCGCGCCGGAGGGACGCGGTGTCGTCGAGGTCATACCAGGGCTGAAGCAGCCGGACCTCCAGCCTGAGCCCCCTCGCGCGCTCGAGCGTCACCGCTGCGGCCGCGCCGCTGCCCCAGGGGATCTCGTCGAAGATCCGCTCGTGCTCGCCGCTCGTTCCGATGAGGTAGTACCCCCCATCCTCGGTCGGGCCCAGCGTCACGTCGCAGATCTCGAGCGACTCGATGGCTTCGTGGATCCGTTCCGGGTTCAGGGTCGGGGCGTCGGAGCCGATCGCGAGCACCCGGCTCGCTCCGCGCGAGCGCAGCTCGCGAAACGCCGCCTTGAGCCGTTCGCCGAGCGTTGCCCCGCGCTGCGGGAGGATGGGGAGCCCGGCTTCCTCGGCCAGACCCAGGAGTCCCGGATCCGGCTCGCCGTCGAGAAAGAGCGTCCAGGACGCGGGAACCTCGGGTACCAGGAACCGCGCCGTGTCCTCGAGCGAAGCGCGCGCGATCCGCGCCGCGTCCTCGTGCGTGAGCGGTGGGCAGAGCCTCGTCTTCACGAATCCGGGAACCGGAGCCTTGGCGAAGAGCGCGATCGCGGCGTCACGCACGGGGCAAGGGGGGAAGCGGGCCCTGGGTCCGCCTCAAGTGAAAGAGGATCTGTTGTAGGTAGCCGCGGCCCGGGCCAAAGCGCGCCGCCCAGCGCGTGAGCTCTTCATCGCGTGCCTTCTTCCGGGAGGCCAGCTCCAGCGTCGCGCGCCGGATCCAGCGATCGATGGGATAGGCCTCGAGGCGCCCGAGCCCGAAGAGCAGCGTGCAGTCGGCGATCTTGGGCCCCACACCCGGAAGCTCGCAGAGGATCGCGCGCGCTTCTGCGTAGGGAGCAAGCCGCAGCGATTCCCAGGAGAGGTTTGTCCGCGCGATCCGCCGCGCCGTCTCGAGGAGGTAGGGCGCCCGGAATCCGAGCCCGGTCTCGCGGAGCGCTCGCTCCCTCGCTCGCGCCAGCTTGGCCGCGGAGGGGAAGGCATTCCTCCCCGAGCCTGGGATGGGGTCTCCCCAGCGGAGCGCCACGCCTTCCACGCAGCGGGAGATCTTCAAGATATTCGACGCGGCCGAGGAGATGAAGGAAGCGAGGGTCTCCCAGGGGTCCTGCTCCAGGAGCCGGAGGCCGAAGAGCGGCAGAATGCCGGGGAGAGCGCGAAGCTCCTCCGCGTGATCCAGGTGGCTCAGCGGGTTCTGATCGAGGCGGAAGTAGCGGTTCAGGGCCTCCCGGCCCGGGTCCTCTCCCACGGCCGAGATCTCCATCTGTGAGGCGTCGAGGAGCGACACCGTGATCTCGGCCCGCCCCACGATGCCCCGCCAGGCGTCCCCTTCCCGCACCCAGCGGAATGCCTGGCCGCACGAAAACGTGAGATCCAGGTCGATCGGTCCGGATACGGGAAGCTCGTGGCGCACCGCATGAGCGTCGCGTCCGCACCGCCCCCCGTCAATTTATTTCGCGCGGGGTGGGTTTCCGTTGACCCTCGCTCCGGCAGCGTGGGAAGATTCCCGCGCGAAAGCGCACATCATCCCATCCGGAGACGACTTCCCTCGGTGAAATCAAGTCTCGCCATGCTCGCGCTGCTCCTCGCGATCTCCCCGCTCGCCGGGAAAGGGCTGGGGGAGGGCGGTGGCGAGAGCCGGGCCCAGGTCCGGCTCGTTCGCCTCCTGGAGGAGGTTCCCGACTCGGAGCGCGCCTCGCTCGGAAGCCTCCATGACTTGAGGCTCCGGCTCGAGCGCGGGAACATCCTGCTCCTGCGGCGGGGAGGTGAGTTCGCGGCCATGATGCCCATCGAGCGCCTGGAAGGCGCGCGCGACTCCCTGCGCTACTTCTACTATCTCCAGCATTCACCGTTTCTCTGGCTCTTCCCGGGGGGGAAGGACAAGGGAATCGGCACCGTCGCCGACGGAGGGGCCATTCCCATCAACGCATTCCGTCTGATGTGGAAGCCGGGCGGCGATCTGGGCTGGATCTACTTTCCCGACGGCACGGGGAACCAGAACGTGAGGTTCTCCGTCGTGAGCGGACGGACGGTGGACGAGGCGGATCCCATGGACACCAAGTACTGGATCGAGCTGGGCCCTGCCGACGCATCGGGCTTCTAGCGGCATGTGGCAGCGGATCCGGGGCATCCTCTTCGACAATCTCGCGCTGAAGCTGGCCTCGTTGCTCCTGGCGCTCCTTCTCTACGCCCACGTGGTGACCGACCAGGAGCGGGAGGCCGTGGTCCAGATCCCCATCGCGGCCGTGGGCCTGGCCGACACCCTCACCAGCGTGGGGGAGCTTCCGCCCCGGGTCGCGGTGAAAGTGCGGGGCAAATGGAAGGACCTGATCCGGCTCAACCTCACGCGTCCCTTCCTTTCGATCGACCTTGCCGGCGCCAAGCCGGGCACCTTCCGGACCTCCATCACCGCGGCGGATATCTCGAGCCGCGCCATTCCTCCCGAGCTGACCCGCCAGATAACGGTGACGGAAGTGCTCGATCCGCGTAGTGTTGATCTGGCGATCGAGCCCAAGGCGACCAAGAGCCTGCCCGTTCGGGCGCGCGTCGTCGGGACCCCGGCGGCGGGCTACGTGCTGGACCGGGCTCCGGACGTGGAGCCGGACTCGGTGCGCGTGATCGGCCCCGCGAAGCTGGTGGGGGGGATCGACACGCTGTACACCGTGGCAGTTGACATCACGGGAGAACGAGAGAAAATCCAGCGCCAGGTCGCTCTGGCGCTCCCCGCGAACGTGGCCAATCTGGAAACGCGGCGCTACGTCGTCACGATCACGCTCGATCGGGCCGGGGCCGACTCCTCGTCGGACCGGACTCGAAGGCGGTAGGACACCGAAGCAGAGAGGAGACCCAGCACGATGAAGAGAACGACCGACCCGAATCCTCCCCTAGCGCCCATGGACCTGAGTTCCGCCATGGTTGCCGACCGGAGGAGCGGCGGTTTCAGTCTAGTGCCCACACGCGTCTTCTTCACGAAGGGCGTGGGGAGCCACCGGGACGAGCTCCGGTCCTTCGAGCTCGCGCTCAAGGACGCGGGAATCGAGAAGCTCAATCTGGTCCACGTATCGAGCATCTTTCCCCCGAAGTGCAAGATCATCCCCAAGGACGAGGGCGTGAAGCTCATCGCTCCCGGAAGCATCGCCTTCTGCGTCATGGCGCGCCTCGCCAGTAACGAGATGCGCCGGCTCATCGCTTCCTCGATCGGCTGCGCCATCCCCGCCGACAAGAGCACGTATGGCTACCTGAGCGAGCACCACGCGTACGGTCAGACGGACGAGATCGCGGGGGACTTCGCCGAGGACATGGCTGCCTCGATGCTGGCGTCCACGCTCGGCGTGGAATTCGACGAGACCGCGAACTGGGACGAGAAGGAGCAGGTATTCAAGATCTCCGGCGAGATCATCCGCACCTTCAACGTGACGCAATCGGCCATCATCTCCGCGAAGGGCTGGACCACGGTCCTGTCCAGCGCGGTCTTCCTGTTCTAGGCGGTTACTCATTCCGAAGCGGCCGGAGCCACCGGACGCGTTCCCAACCCGATCCCCGTGACGGAGTCCGAGCCTATGTTTCGTAGAAGCAATCTGGTGTTCCCCATGCTGATCCTCGGCACCTCGCTGCTCTTGGGCTGCGGCAAGACGTCCAAGACCGAGACCGCTTCCGAACCAGAGAAAGGGACGGTGGAAACGATGCCCAGAGCGCAGAACCCCACGCCGCAGTCCGCCGCCGCCCCGGGAACGATGCCGGTCGCGCCCGCGACACCGCCCGATCACGTCCAGGTGCAGCACATCCTCATCGGGTTCGTGGGCTCGGTCCAGGGAAAGCCGATCACGCGCTCGAAAGAAGAGGCCAAGACGCTCGCGTACCAGATTCTGGATCGCGCGCGCCGGGGCGAGGACTTCGATGCCCTGGTCAAGCAGTACACGGACGACTCGCCCCCGGGGATCTACGGGATGAGCGGAAACGGCGTTGCGCCGGCGCAGGGGGAGTACCCGCGCACCGGGATGGTGCCCGCGTTCGGGAACGTGGGGTTCGCGATCAGCGTGGGGAACATTGGAATCGCCGACTACGATCCACAGGCCAGCCCGTTTGGCTGGCACATCATCAAGCGACTGAAGTAGCGCTGCCCGCGCTCCTCTCCGGGAGGCCCAGAATCCGGAGCACGTAGGGCGTGATGTCGGTGAGACGCCGTGGGACGAAAGTCTCCGCGGCGTCTCTTGTTTTGTCGCCCGGCCCCCACACCTCGAAGACCGCCGGGTTTCGCGTGTGCGTCGCCACGGACATGTCCTCGAGGTTCCCGTGGTCGCTGACCACGAGCACCGTGAGCTCTCCGAGATCGGCCGTGGCGAGCACCGTCTCCAGCGCGCGGTCGAGGTCTTCCAGGCAATGCATCGCGCGCTCCCGGTCCCGAGCGTGCCCCGCGCGGTCGGTCTCGAAATACTCGAAGAGCGAGAAGTCGTTCTGCATCGCCTCCGTCGCGATGATCCGTCCCGCTTCCTCCGGCGTTCTCAGCGGGAGATCGTATCCGCGCTCCCGCACCTTCCAGTGCGTGAGGTCGTGCGTCACCGCGCGTCCCTCCAGGAGATCCTCCCAGGAACGGAATCGCGCGCCGGACGCGAGCGTCGCGAGCGACGTGGCGGAAAGGCGTCGCTGCGCGTGCGGCATCTCGAAATACTCGGGGCGGAAGGCGTTCAGGAACGTGGCGCTCCGTCCACGCTCGCGGACCTGTTTCAGGATCGAATGCTCGAACAGGACCCGGCGCAGCGTCGGTCCTGGAAATCCGGAAAGATGATGTCCCATCACGGCGGGAGCGTTGACTCCGGTGAGGATCGCGGTCTGGCCGGTGGCGCTTTGCGGCAGGCCCGGCACGCCGAGCGCGGCGTCGATTCCGTGCGCCAGGAGCGGAGGACCGGCGCGCGCGCGGGGAGTGCTGGTCTCGGTGAGGCCGAGCGTCGGGAAGGAGCCGGTGGCGAGCGGATTGCGTTCCGGGTCGCTCGAGCCGACGCCGATCCCATCGATGAAGAAGAGGAGGACGCGTGTCATTGCGAAGTGGCGGGATTATAGCTTCGGAGGCGGGGATGGAAATCGAACGGGAAAGAAAACGGGAGCCGCTAATAGCGCAAGGTAGAAGCAGGCCGGCGACGCAGGATCAGAAACCTTCGCTATGCGACTCCCGAATTCTTGCCCGTCCTCGGAAGACTCGCAATCGACGTGCCATGAAGGGTTTCCGCCGGCGCGTTGGTAGCCCAACTAAATCACTTGTCCATAATGAGTTAGGCTCGTGCATCGCGCACCCCGTCGGGCGGTCCGCGAACGTGCCCGTAGGACAGGCGGTCTGCACCCTTCGGCGGTGCGGAATCCCGCATTGTGCCGGAAGTATCAGCGGGAAAAAGCCTTGACAGCTTTCGTCAGCGGCCTATATTCGCAGATCGCAGGACCGGGACGCGCTTATGTTCAATGCCAACTCCGCCTTAGGCGCTCCGCGGCGCTCCCTTTCGATTTACGGGACTGGGTTCGATTCACCGCCCGGCTTAGCCGAGGGGCTCTCTTCAGGAGGCGCTGAATGACCAAGGCAGAAATCGTCGACGAGATCGCGGAGCGGACAGGCCTTACCAAGAAGGACGTAGCCGACACGGTCGATCAGTTCCTGGAGGCGGTCTCCCGGGCTCTCGCCGCGGGCAAGCACATCGAGATTCGTGGCTTCGGCACGTTCAAGGTGAAGGACCGGAAGTCGCGCCTCGCGCGGAATCCGAGGACCGGCGAATCGGTGCCGGTTCCGCCCCGTCGCGTTCCGGTATTCAAGGTCTCGAAGGAATTGAAAGACATCGTCGCCCAGGTCTGAGGCGGCGCTGCATCCAGGTAGAAACACGGGGCGTCTCGCGTGAGACGCCCCGTTCGTTTTCTGAGGATTCGCGCCGGAGGCGCGGAAGATCAACGCCGGTCGCGAAGGAGCAGGAGTCGGAGCAGCTGCAACACGGCCGCAGCGGCCGCGGCCACGTACGTGAGGGCCGCCGCGTCGAGAACCTTCTTCGCTTCCGCCTGTTCTTGAGGAGCCACCAGCCCCAGGCGGTTCAGCTGGACGATCGCTCGCTTGCTGGCGTTGAACTCCACGGGCAGCGTGACCAGCTGGAAGATCACGGCGAAGGTGAAGAGGAAGATCCCGATATCCAGGAGCCCCACGCCGAATATCGCCAGCCGGTTCGCGAAGATGAATCCCGCGATGATGAAGATCCAGGCCAGGCTGGACCCGATATTCGCGAGCGGGAAGATCGCCGTCCGCAGCTGGAGCGCGGCGTAGCCTTCCTTGTGCTGGATGGCGTGTCCGCACTCGTGCGCCGCCACGCTCACCGCCGCGATGGAGGAATCCTGATAGTTGTGCGGTGAGAGCTGGATCGTCTTCTTGATCGGATCGTAGTGGTCGGAGAGATATCCCTCGCCCGGCTCCACGGTCACGTCCGGAATGCCGTTCGCGGACAGGATGGCCTGAGCCACCTCGCGCCCGGTCCGGCCGCTCGCGGAGCGGATCTGGCTGTATTTGGCATACGTCGACTGGACCTTGGCCTGCGCGTACGCGGCCAGGATGAGCGCCGGGATCAGAAGGATCATGGTCGGATCCCAGAACGGAAAGAACATCGAGTTCTCCTTTGTGGTCTTGGTTTGAGGCGGGTCCCCGCTCCCCTATACTGCCTCGATCAGGGAAAGTTTCGGGTCCGCCACCTGAATTGAGACTATCACCGGCACCTCTCCGATTCAAGAATCCGGGGACGATCTGACAACAACTTACGTCGATTTGCGAAGCGACACGGTCACCCGGCCCACGCCCGCGATGCGCCGCGCCATGGCGGAGGCTGAAGTGGGGGACGACAACTACGGGGAGGACCCGACCGTGCGTCTTCTCGAGGAGGAAACCGCGGCGCTCCTGGGCAAGGAGGCGGCGCTCTTCGTACCGAGCGGGTGCATGGGAAACCAGATCGCGGTGTCCGTGCACGTCAAACCGGGGCAAGCGATCCTGCTCGACCGGCTGAGCCACGTCGCGATGGTCGAAGCCAAAGCGGTCACGGAATTCCTCGGCGGCCGGTTGCTTTCGATCGATACCGATCGAGGCACGATTACGGGAGCCGACATGGAGCGCGCGTTTCACGACGCGGGAGGCACGATCGGGCTGGTGGAGGTGGAGAACACACATAACTGGGCCTCCGGAGCCGTGTACCCCATGGTCTTCCTCGCGATGGTTTCGGTGGAGGCCGCAGGTCGCGGGGTGCCCGTCCACATGGACGGCGCGCGGCTCTGGAACGCGAGCGCTGCTTTGGGAGAGTCCCTCGACCGAATCGCCCGCTACGCGCACAGTGTCATGGTGTGCTATTCGAAGGGGCTTGGCGCTCCCGTGGGCTCGGCCCTGGCGGGCTCGAGTGCCTTCATCCAGAAGGCGCGCGCCGCGCGAAAGGTATTTGGCGGCGGCATGCGGCAGGCGGGCATCCTGGCGGCCGCGGCGCTTCACGGAGTGCGGCATCACCGGGAACGGCTCGTGGACGATCACCGGCGCGCGAGGAGGCTGGCCGAGGCGATCGCGGAGATTCCCGGAATCCGCCTCGACCCCGAGAGCGTGCGCACGAACATCGTCATCGCGGACACCGGCGAGGACGAGGCACGAAGGGACGCGCTCCTGCGTGCCACGGCGGCCGAAGGCGTCCTCTTCGGGCCTGCCGCCGGAGGCCCGGGGAGGTTTCGCGCGGTCACGCACCTCGACGTGGACGATGCGGGGATCGAGCGCGCGATCGCAGTGGTGCGAAGCGCGGCCCGATCGGTTCTCGTCGCGTGAGCGAGCCCAGCCCGGGAACGCTCTACCTGGTCGGAACGCCGATCGGCAACGTGGAGGATCTCTCCCCGCGCGCGCAGCGGATCCTGGCCGAGGTGGATCTCATCGCCGCCGAGGACACGCGGCACACGCAGGGGCTCCTCTCGCGGTTCTCGATCCACCGGCCGCTCGTCTCTTACCACGATCACAACAAGGAGCGGCGCACGCCCGAGCTGGTCGAGAAGCTGCAGGCGGGGAGCTCCGTCGCCATCGTCTCCGACGCGGGCTCGCCGGGGATCTCCGATCCCGCTTTCACGCTCGTGCGCGCCGCGGTCGACGCGGGCGTACCGGTCGTGCCCGTTCCGGGAGCGTCGAGCGCCCTCTGCGCGCTCGAGGTTTCCGGCCTTCCCACCGACCGGTTCGCCTTCGAGGGATTCCTTCCGCGCCGCGCCGCGCGCCGCCGCGCCCGCATCGAGGAGTTGCGCCGGGACCCGCGGACCCTCATCTTCTTCGAGTCGCCGCACCGGCTTCGAGAGAGCCTGCGCGATCTCGCGGAAGCCTGGGGAGAGCGGCCGGCGTCGATCTCGCGCGAGCTGACCAAGAAATTCGAAGAGACCCGCCGGGGCACGCTGCCTTCGCTCCTCCAGTGGGTAGAGGCAACGCCGCCGCGAGGCGAGTTCGTGCTGGTGGTGGGGGGCGCTCCGCGCGCCGCGGAAGACCAAGAGGAGGGTGATTGAACGGGAACTGGAAGGAACAGGGGCGCGAGATCTTCCGGCCCATCGGGAAATATCTCGCGGCGCGGGGCGTCATGCCGGATCACCTGACGATCCTCGGCGTGGCCCTTTCGCTCCTCGCGGCGATGTTCCTGGGCCGCGGCTCCTTCTTCGTCGCGGGCCTCGTGCTCCCGCTGGCCGGGCTCTGCGACATCCTGGACGGTGACGTGGCGCGAGAGCGCGGGATCGTGAGCCCCTTCGGCGCCTTTCTCGATTCCACGCTGGACCGGGTCAGCGAGGGCGCCCTCTACGTCGGGCTCGCCTACTACTACTTCACGCGCAGCCAGACCGCGACCGTCTGGATGCGCGGCACGTTCGAGGGAAGCGCCGAGTGGGGAGACGCCGACGGCGCGACGCTGGGAATTCTCGCGCTCGCGATCCTCATCCTCTCCTTCCTCGTGTCCTACACGCGTGCGCGCGCCGAGGGACTGGGCATGGAGTGCAAGGTGGGGATCATGGAGCGCCCCGAGCGGCTGCTCACGCTCGGTGTGGGCGCCCTTCTGGGCCACCGATTCATGCCCGGCGTGCTGGGCGTGCTCTTCATTTTGACGCTCGTCACGGTTCTGCAGCGCGTGTATCATGTCCGGAAGCTTACTCAGACGAACTCCGCGTAACGTTTGTCGGGGCACGCCTTAGCTTGGGTCGCGCCCGGATCCTCGAAGCCGTGCCCGTAACATCGGAGGATGGAACCTCATGGGGAAGATTCGCGTCGGCATCATCGGCGTAGGGAACTGCGCCTCATCGTTCGTTCAGGGCGTTCACTACTACCGGAATGCCAAGGACTCGGATTTCGTGCCCGGTCTCATGCACGTGAACCTGGGCGGATATCACGTGCGCGACATCGAGTTCAGCGCCGCGATCGACATCGACAAGAACAAGGTCGGGAAGGATCTCTCCGAGGCCATCTTCACGTGGCCGAACAACACCTACAAGTTCAGCGACGTGCCGCGCCAGGGCGTTCCCGTGGCGCGCGGCATGACGCACGACGGGCTGGGGCAGTACCTCTCCAAGATCATCCACAAGGCGCCGGGCTCCACCGCGGACATCGTGCGCCTCTTGAAAGACACGAAGACCGACGTGGTCATCAACTACCTGCCGGTGGGCAGCGAAGAGGCCACGAAGTGGTACGTGGAGCAGATCCTCGAGGCGGGCTGCGCGTTCGTGAACGCCATCCCGGTCTTCATCGCGCGCGAGAAGTACTGGCAGCGCCGGTTCGAGCAGAAGAAGCTCCCGGTGATCGGCGACGACATCAAGTCGCAGGTGGGCGCCACCATCATGCACCGCGTGCTGGCGCGCCTCTTCCTGGAGCGCGGCGTGCGGCTGGAGCGGACGAGCCAGCTCAACGTGGGCGGAAACACCGACTTCCTGAACATGCTCGAGCGGTCGCGGCTGGAGTCGAAGAAGATCTCCAAGACGAACGCGGTCACCTCGATGCTCACCTACGACATCGGCGAGAAGAACGTCCACATCGGCCCGAGCGACTACGTCGAGTGGCTGGACGACCGCAAGTGGGCCTACATCCGCCTCGAGGGCCGCACGTTCGGGGACGTTCCGCTCAACGTCGAGCTGAAGCTCGAGGTCTGGGACTCGCCGAACTCGGCGGGCGTGATCATCGACGCGGTCCGCTGCGCGAAGCTTGCGCTGGACAACGGCCTCTCCGGGGCGCTCATCGGGCCCTCCGCCTACTTCAAGAAATCTCCTCCCGTCCAGTATCCGGACGACGTGGCCCGGCGGATGGTGGAAGAGTTCATCGAGAAGTACGGCCAGAAGAGGAAGGCGGCGCAGAAGCCCGCGCTCCTGAAGCGGCCGCGGGCCAAGGCCACGCGCGGCGGCATGAAGAAGGCCGCGCGGAAGAGCGTCTAGTCCGCCTCGCCCGCCCGTGACGGGACTCCTGATCACCCTGGAGGGGATCGAGGGGTCCGGCAAATCGACCCAGGCCTCTCTCCTTCACAAGGCTCTCAAAACTCGGCAAATTCCGGTATGCTTGACACGCGAGCCGGGCGGCTCCCCCATCGCGGAGCGTATCCGCGAGCTGATCTTGCACTCGGGGGATGAGCCCTTGGCTCCCGGGGGGGAATTGCTCCTGTTTCTGGCCGCGCGCGCTCAAAACGTGGCGCAGACCATCCGTCCCGCCCTCGGCCGCGGCGAAGTCGTTATCTGCGACCGATTCACGGACGCTACCCTGGCGTATCAGGGGGGTGGACGGACGATTCCAGAGACATTCCTGACCTCGCTCAACGACTGGGCCACGGGGGGGCTGAAGCCCGCCCGGACCTACCTGCTCGACATCGCGGTAGCCGAGGGGCTGGAGCGGGCGAGACACCGGCTCGGGGCAAGACCGGACCGGTTCGATCGTGAGAGCCAAGCCTTTTTCGAGGCCGTGCGCGCCCGTTACTTGGAGCTCGCGCGGCGGGAGCCGGAACGAATTGTGGTGCTACGGGGTACGGATCCAGAGACAAGTCTCGCGCATCAAATCGAGACAGACGTGCAACGGATTCTGAGCGGCTGGACACCCAAGGTACAGAGGTAACCACTCCATGAATCGAAGGCAGATTTTCGCGGTTTGCGTCCTCGTGGTCGCCCTGATCGCGGGTACGTGGGCGGTCGCTCGAGTGCAGGAATCGAACGACAACACGTATTCCAATATCGAACGGTTCATCCAGGTCCTGACGAAGGTCCGCGACAACTACGTCGAGCCCGTCAGCAGCGACAAGCTGATGGACGCGGCGATCCGCGGCATGCTCCGGACGCTGGACCCCTACTCGCAGTACCTCGACAAGGACGAGGCGGAGCGCCTCGAGACCACGACGCACGGCGCCTTCGGCGGAATCGGCATCTCGATCGGGATGCGCGACCGCTGGGTCACCGTGATCGCCCCCATCGAGGGCACCCCGGCCTGGAAGGCGGGGATCCTGGGCGGCGACCGGATCATCAAGATCGACGACACCTCCACGGAAGGGCTCTCGCTGGACGACGCGATGAAGAAGATGCGCGGCGAGCGCGGCACGAAGGTCAAGCTGACCATCTACCGCGAAGGGCGTGAGAAGCCGATGGAGTTCGACATCACGCGCGACATCATCCAGATCAAGAGCGTTCCCTACGCCGGCATGCTGTCGAACGGCGTCGGGTACGTGCGCCTCTCGAATTTCTCGGAGCGCAGCCGCCAGGAGATGGACCAGGCCTTCGACAAGCTCGAGAAGATGAATCCGCACGGAGTGATCATCGATCTCCGCTACAACCCGGGGGGTCTGCTCTCCCAGGCCGTGGAAGTGGCCGAGGAGTTCACGCCGCGCGGGAAGAAGGTCGTGTATACCCGCGGCCGCGATTCCTCGCAGAACCGCGACTTCTACTCGACCGCGGAGCACACGCACGACAGCTACCCGATCGTGATCCTCGTGAACCAGTGGACCGCTTCGGCCTCCGAGATCGTCTCGGGCGCCCTGCAAGATCTCGATCTGGGGCTGGTCGTCGGCAAGACGACGTTCGGAAAGGGGCTGGTGCAGACGGTGATCCCGCTCACGCGCAGCGTGAAGGGCCCCAAGCTCAAGCTCACGACGGCGAAGTACTACACGCCGAGCGGCCGCTGCATCCAGAAGGACGAGCAATTGAAAGACGGCGCCCTTGCCGAAGACGATTCCGATGATTCCGACACCAAGCCCCAGGACTCCGCCGCGGACTCGAAGAAGCCGAAGCCGGAATACCGCACCGAGATGGGGCGGGTGGTCTACGGCGGGGGCGGCATCACGCCCGACATCGAGCTCGTGGAGGTGAAGCTTCCGCGCGTGATCGAGGACCTGGAGCAGAAGCAGGTCTTCTTCAAGTACGCGGTCAAGTACGCGTCCAAGCATCGCGATCCGCCGTCCACCTACGCCCTCACGCCCGGGATCCGGGATGAGTTCATGCAGCTCCTGCGCGACGAGAAGGTGGAGTTCAACCCCGACTCGCTGGCGGACGCCCGCAAGTGGGTGGACAGCGGTCTCCGGCGCGAGCTGGGCCGCCGCTATGGCGGTGAGGAAGAGGCCTACCGGATCGCGCTCGAGGACGACGACCAGGTGAAGTCGGCCGCGGCGCTCTTCGACAAGGCTCCGACGCTTCCGAAGCTCCTGGCGCTCGCCTCCGAGATGAGCAAGGGCAAGCTACAGACGAATCTCCTGAACAACAAGCCGGTCCGCTAGGAGCGATGCGTGCCGGGCCGGTCGAGCTTCCTGGGAATGTCCTTCTTTCGCCGCTCTGCGGCGTGACCGATTCGCCGTTCCGCCGCATCGCGCGGCGGAACGGCGCTGCCATGGTCTTCTGCGAGATGACCTCGTCGGATGGCCTGGTGCGCAAGAACCCCAAGACCTTCGAGCTTCTGGAATACCGCCCCGAGGAGCGCCCCATCGGGGCCCAGCTCTGCGGCTCCGATCCCGCCGTCATGGCGGAGGCGGCGCGCATATGCGAAGGGCTGGGCTTCGACACCCTCGATCTGAATTACGGCTGTCCGGTCCGCAAGGTCATCGCGCGTGAGGCCGGCGCCGCCATGCTCACCGATCTCGAGCGTCTGGAGCGCGTCACCGCCGCGGTGGTGAACGCGGTTCAGCTCCCCGTGACGGCCAAGATCCGGATGGGCTGGGACAAGACGAACACCAACGCTCCCGAGGTCGCCAAGGTGCTCGAGCGCTCGGGCGTGAGGTGGGTCACGGTGCACGCACGCGCCCGCTCCGAGAAGTTCACCGGACAGGCGCACTGGGAAGTGATCGCCGAGGTGAAGGCCAACACGACGCTTCCCGTGATCGGAAACGGCGACGTGAAGACCCCCGAGGATGCGCTCCGGATGATCCAGGAGACGGGCTGCGACGGCGTGATGGTGGGCCGGGGCTCGTTCGGAAATCCCTGGCTCTTCGCGCGCGCGCACCGCCTCCTGAACGGAGACGATCCGGGCCCCGAACCCACGCCGCGAGAGCGCATCGCGACCGCGATCGGCCATCTCCACGATCTCGCGGAGAAGAAGGGGGACTATGCCGCGACGCTCATGCGGAAGCACGTTGCCTGGTACGTCCGAGGCCTCTACGACAATTCCAGCCTCTGCCGCGAGGTGAACCATGCCGCAACGCCGGCCGAGGTGGAGTCCCTTCTCCTGAACTACCTGGAACGAATCGAGAGCGCTCCCGAGCCCCAGATCCCAGAGCCCGATTCGCCGGACGCCGGGTGGAACGGCGGGGGCGTGGACGCTCATGGATCCTGCGCGGCTTCGTAAGCTTCTCACCGGAGTACGGCGCGGACGCATCACCACGAGCCAGGCGCTCGAGGCGATCGCCCATCTTCCCTTCGAATCCATCGGCGCGGGAACCGTGGACCACCATCGCGGCATTCGCCAAGCGCTCCCCGAAGTGATCCTCTGCCAGGGAAAGACCAAAGCGCAGTGTGTCTCGATCGCGCGCTCCATCGTGTCGCGGAGCGGGCGCCTGCTCGCCACCCGTGCCAGCGAGGAGCAGGCCCGCGCCCTGATGGAGGCGTTCGAGGGCGAGGCGCGATGGAACGAGGCCGCCCGGACCGTGACGGTGGAGCGCGCTCGCCGGAATGGATCCCGGTCGCGCCGTTCCCGGCGCACGGGACATGTGCTCGTCGTGAGCGCCGGGACCTCGGATCTTCCCGTGGCGGAGGAAGCCGCGGTGACCCTCGATTTCATGGGCGTGCCCGTGGACCGGGTGTACGATGCGGGCGTTGCCGGGATCCACCGCCTGCTGAAGCACGTCAAGGCGCTCCGTCAGGCCACCGCCATCGTCGTGGTGGCCGGGATGGAAGGGGCGCTCGCGAGCGTGGTCGGCGGCATCACCGACCGGCCGGTGATCGCGGTGCCCACCAGCGCGGGCTACGGCGCTTCCTTCGGCGGCCTGGCGGCGCTCCTCGCGATGCTCAATTCCTGCGCCGCGGGGGTCACCGTGGTGAACATCGACAACGGCTTCGGCGCGGGATACGCGGCGGGTGTGATCGCGCTTCGTTCCCGTTCGGGAGGCAGGTCGTGAGCATCGTCTATTTCGACTGCGTCGGCGGCGCGAGCGGCGACATGATCCTGGGCTCCCTGGTCGCGGCCGGCGCTCCGCTCCCCGAGATCGAGCGGAATCTCCGCGCCCTGCCGCTCCCGGGAATCGCCCTCTCGTCCACGGTCGTGAAGCGCCACGGCTTCGACGCCCTGCTCTTACAGGTAAGCACCGAGGAGACCAAGGCGCACCGCCACTACACGGAGATCCGCCGCATGCTGGAGGGAGGGGCGCTTCCTCCGCGCGTGCTGCGCCGCTCGCTCGCCGCCTTCGATCTCCTGGGCCGGTGCGAGGCCGAGGTGCACGGCACCTCGCTCGAGAAGGTCCACTTCCACGAGGTGGGAGCTCTGGACTCGATCGTGGACATCGTGGGCACGGCATGGGCGCTCGAGATCCTGAACGTGGAGCGCTGTCACGCTTCCGTGATCCCCCAGGGACGCGGCTTCGTGAAGGCGGCCCATGGTACGCTGCCCATCCCGGCGCCCGCGACGGTTCGAATCTTAGAGGGGGTTCCCGTGCGCATGACCGAGATCGAGGCGGAGCTGACCACGCCCACGGGCGCCGTGCTCCTGCGCACGCTGTGCGACACGATCGGCGAGCCGATCGGGATCCGGCCCCGCCGCACCGGCGTCGCGACTGGAACGATGGACTTCGCCGAGCGCCCGAACCTCATGCGCGCCATGCTGGGCGAGCCCCTGGGCGCTCAGGATCGAGGCTCGGTGGAGGTGTTCGAGACGACGATCGACGACATGAATCCCCAGCTCTACGGGCACCTCACGGAAAGCCTCTTCCTGAGCGGCGCGCGGGAGGTGTACCTGACGCCGGTCCAGATGAAGAAGGGGCGCCCGGGAGTGCTGGTGACGGCGATCTGCGACTCGGGCAAGGCCCACGCCGTGCTGGAGCGGCTCTTCAAGGAATCGACCACGATCGGCGTGCGGGTGCGTCACGAAGGACGCGTGGAGCTGGCGCGCTCGGTCGCCGAGGTGCAGACACCGCTCGGGATGATCCGAGTGAAGACCGCCATCCTGCCCACGGGCGAGGAGCGGCGCGTGCCCGAGTACGAGGACGTGAAGCGGATCGCACAATCTCTCGGGCGCCCTTTGGTCGAAGTCATGGACGAGGTCCGCTCCTTCCTCCACGAGAGCGCGCGGACCACCGTGTAGTGATCCGCCTCGAGGCGGTCTCGTACACGACACCGTCCTCTCCAGGGGGAGGAGCGGGCCGGACCCTCCTCGGCCCCGTCGAGTTTTCCGCGTTCCCCGGCTCGAGCCACCTTCTCCTCGGTCCCAACGGCTCCGGAAAGACCACGCTCATCCGCATCGTCGCGGGGCTCCGCGAGCCCTCCAGCGGCCGCTACCTCCTCGAGCGCGAAGAAGTGCGCGCGGGGAAGGAAGGGCGCTCTCTCTGGCCCACGGTCGCGGCACTCTTCGAGGAGCCCGACCCGCAATTTCTATCCGACACGGTGGAGGCGGAGATCGCGTTCGGGCTCGAGTCGCTGGCCATCTCCCCGCTCGAGATCCGCGCGCGAACGGAGGAAGCGCTCCGCGCGTTTTCCCTCCTGGCATTTCGGCAGAGGGCGCCCCAGAGCCTGAGCGCGGGAGAGAAGGCGCGCACCCTTCTCGCCGCCGCTCTCGCCGGGAACCCGCGCTGCATTCTCCTCGATCAGTCGCTGGCGCATCTCGACCCCGGCTCGCGCCGCGAGCTGGAGGGCTCGGTGGTGAGGGACGCGATCGCCGGGGACCGCGCGGTCATCCGCACCCACCAGGAGGCCGATCCGCCCTTCCTCGGGGAAACCCTTCACGTGATCGAGGGAGGCTCCCTTCGCTCCCTCTCCCAGCTCACCCCGAAAGGGGTGATCGACGGAGCGCGCGTGCCGTATCCCCTGGCGCTTCGCGTTTCGGCGCTCCTCGCGTCGGGGCGGCGATGGTCCGGGCCGCTCGCCGCGGACGTGGAGCCCCTGGAGCGCGCGCTGGACCAGGCCCTGGGACCGGAGGAGGAATCGCGGGCCGCACTTCGTCCCGAAGCCCCGGCACGGGCGCCGTCCGAGGCGCGGCGCGGCCCGGTGGCGATCGCGATGAACGGCGTGGCCTGGTCGCCGTCCGGCGCGCGCGGCGCTCCGGTGCTCCACGGCGTGGACCTCGAGATCGGACCCGGCGAGATCGTCGCGGCGATCGGCAGGAGCGGCAGCGGCAAGACCACGCTCCTCAAGCTCGCGGCCGGCCTCGTGGCTCCAAGCGGAGGAACGATCCATCGCGAGCCGCCGGTCGTGGGAAGGGTGCGGCCGGTGGCGCTCGCGCTCGAGTACCCCGAGCGGCAGCTCTTCGGACGCACGGTGCTCGAGGATGTGACCGCGCTTCTCTGGATCGAGGGAATTCCGGCGGAGGAGCGCGAGCGGAGCGCGCGCCGCGCGATGACGGAAGTGGGGTTGGATCCCGACCGCTTTGCGGGGAGGTTCCCTGGGTCCTTGAGCGAAGGAGAGAAGCGGCGCGCCGCGCTGGCCGGGGTGCTCATCGAGCCGCCCCAGCTTCTCCTCCTCGACGAGCCCACGGCGGGACTGGATCCCGAGGGGAGGCGCGCTCTGGTGCGGGTTCTCGATTCGCTCCGATCGCGCGGGCGGAGCGTCCTCCTCGCGAGCCACGACCTGGCGTTCGTGGGCTCGGTGGCGGATCGCGTGTGTCTGCTCGGAAGGGAGGGGGAAGGTCCCGGCTCGATGCTCGCCCTGAGGGGAACCGCGGAAATCTTCCGGGATGACGCGCTCCTCATGCGCGCGGGCCTCCCGTCTCCCGACTTCGTGCGTCTCGAGCGCGTGCTCCGCGCTCGCGGCCTCCTCAAGCCGGTTCCGGTCAAAGACGACGCGGCGCTGCTCGACGCTCTCGTAACCGATTCACTGGCTGCTCTTTAGCGTCTCCAGGGCGGCTTGCCCTGCGACCCGTCCCCCTCGCTGCCTCATCAAGATCACCGATCCCGAGGCCGATCAATTCCGAATGCGGGCTCGCGGCTCCGCGCGACCCCCCAAGGCCAGGCACGAGGGATCGGGAAGCATGGTGAAGTCGGATCAAATCGTCGCCGATCTCGAGCGGCGCCGTCGCGAGGGCGCCGCGTTCGAGGATCTGCTCCAGGCCGCGGTGCGCGCGCTCCACGATCTGGACGAGCGGTTCCACTGGACCGGCATCTACGAGCTCTTTCCCGACAACGTCCTCCGCCTCGGTCCCTTCATCGGCGCTCCCACCGATCACGTGTTCATCGGCGTCGGGCGGGGCGTCTGCGGAACCGCGGTCGCCGAGCGTCGCAACATCAACGTGCCCGACGTCCGGCTGGTCACCAACTACCTGGCCTGCAGCACCGAGACCCGCTCGGAGCTCGTGATCCTGATCCGGAGGGGCGAGCGGATCTTCGCGCAGATCGACATCGACAGCCATCAGGTCGCCGCGTTCGACGAGAGCACCGTGGCGAGCGTGCAGGTGGTCGCGGACTGGCTCGCCGGGCTCTACGAGTCGCGCGAGCGGCCCGGGCGGGATTCCTG
Source organism: Candidatus Dormiibacterota bacterium (assembly GCA_035635575.1). Taxonomy (GTDB): domain Bacteria; phylum Eisenbacteria; class RBG-16-71-46; order SZUA-252; family SZUA-252; genus WS-7. The sequence continues at coordinate 20,599 of DASQAV010000131.1, forward strand.
ACCCCGGAGCGGCACGAGAGCCTCGAGCGTCTCCTCGAGGCCATCCCTCGAATCCTGAAATCGGATTCCCTCGACCGTTCCATCATCGAGGCCCTGGAGCTTCTCCGCCGCGGCACGGGGGCGGACGCCCTCGTGGTGTTCCTGGCGGACGGCGATGCGCCCCTGACGGAGCGCTGGGCGCCCGATGATCCCGCGACCAAGTCCCTCCTGCGTCCCCGACTCAAAGTTCAAGCACTGGATGCGATCCGGAGCGGCGGTACCCACCTCTTGCTCGGCGAGTGCCATGTCCAGAACGGCCGCGCCACCCGGACCGTGCTCCTCTGCCAGGCAGAGGCTCCGCTCGGAGCGGTCGCGATCGCGTGGCCCACCGAGAAAGCTCCGGACGATCCGGTCTCCGCTTCCTGGATCACGGCGGCCATCGAGCTCGTGGCCTCCACCGTGATCCGCAAGCGCGAGGTCTCGAAGCTGGAGATGCAGGCGGAGCGCGACAAGCGCTGGTTCAAGACTCTCGACGAGCACCTGCGCGTGCTCGACCGCGAGCGCCAGAAGTTCGCCGCGGTGGTGAACCAGACCGACACCTTCGTCTTCGTGACGGACGAGGAGCGGGTGATCCGATGGAACAACCGCGCCATGGCGGTGCTCCTCCCCTTTCGGGACGACGCGTCGAGCTGGGTCGGCAAGCCCTGCGGCGAGCTGTGGGCGCGCCTGGGCCAGGTCCAGGACAGCAACCATCCCTACGATTGCCCCATCAAGCGCGCTCTCGAGCAGAACGAGGTCACACATCAAGAATTGCGCATCCTGGTTCGCGGAGCGCCCGGCGTCCTCTACCTCACCGCGCTCCCCATCAAGGGGCTCGACGGGAAGCCGCGCGAGGCGATGATCCTGATCCAGGACCTGACCGGTCTCGAGACCCTGCGTCAATCCGAGGTCCGCTACAGTGTCCTCTTCGAGCGAAATCCGGAAGCGATCCTGATCGTCGACCCGCCGACCCTGGCCATTCTGCTCGCGAATCCGGCGGCGCAGCGAATGCTCGGCTACACGGCGCAGGAGATAGCCCAGGTCGGCCTTCCGGCGCTGCATCCCGGGTCGGAATGGAAACGGCTCCAGGGCTTCTACGAGCTGGCCTCGCGGCAGAACGCGCCGACCAAGACCCAATGCCGCGTGCTCGCGCACGACGGAACGGAGCGGATCGCGCTCGTCTCGTCCGCTCGCGTGACGCTGGAAGGAAAGAGCGTCGATCTCATCCAGATGGTGGACGTGACCTCGAGCCTCCAGGCCGAGCAGGATCTCGGGGAGAGCCAGGCGCGGCAGGGCGCCATGATCGAGGCCGCGCCCGACGCTATCGTCTCCATGGATCATGCCGGGCGGATTCTCGAATTCAATCCGGCAGCGGAGCGGATCTTCGGATACCGGCGCGAGGACGTGCTGGGCCGGGACCTGGCGGGCCTCGTCATCCCTCCCGATCTGCGCGACCGGCACCGCCAGGGGCTCGAGCGCTACATGGCCTCCGGCGATTCCCGGATGCTGGGACGTCCGATGGAGATTCCCGCGCTGCGCTCGGATGGGACCTCCTTCCCCATCGAGCTCACGATCGCGCGGATCTCCTCGACGGGGGCGCCGGTGTTCACCGGCTTCATCCGCGATCTCTCGGAGCGGAAGCGGGCCGAGGAGGCGCTCCGGAGCGCCGAGGACCGGCTCCGCACCCTGATCCACGAGTCGGACGTGGTCATCTTCGCCCTCGACAAGGACGGAATCTACAAGGTGTCGGCCGGAAAGGGGCTCCAGGCGCTCGGACGCCGCGAGGGGGAGGTGGTGGGCAAATCCATCTACGACGTGTACCGGGATCACCCGGACGTCCTCGCCAACATCGACCGCTGCCTCGCGGGCGAAGAGTTCACGGCCCATGTAGAGATCAAAGGCATTTCCTACGAGGCCCACTTCCGCCCCGAGCGGAACGAGCGCGGGGAAATCGTCGGACTGTTTGGATTCGCCACCGATGTCACGGAGCGGAAACGGCTGGAAGCCCAGCTCCGCCATGCGCAGAAGATGGAGGCGGTCGGAAGGCTCGCCGGCGGGGTTGCGCACGACTTCAACAACCTCCTCACCGTGATCCAGGGGCGGAGCGAGGTGCTGCTCTCGAAAATGTCGCCGCGCGATCCTCTTCGCGTGGGCGCCGAGGAGATTCAGAAGGCGGGGGAGCGCGGTGTCCTGCTCACCCGCCAGCTGCTCACGTTCAGCCGCAAGAACGTCGCCACGCCGGAAGACTTGGACGCGGGCGAGGTGGTGCGGAGCTTGGAGAGCCTTCTCTCCCGGCTCATCGGGCCGGACGTGCGCCTGGTGACGCGCACGGGGAAGTGGCCGCTTCACGTGCGCGCGGACCGGGGGCAGCTGGAGCAGGTGCTCGCGAACCTCGCGGCCAATGCGCGGGACGCGATGCCTCAGGGGGGGGAGCTTTGCATCGAGGTGAGCGCCACCGATGTCGGGGCAGAAGTGAAAGGCCCGGCCGTGCCCCCCGGCCCCTACGTGGTGGTCTCGGTCACCGATCAAGGGTGCGGGATGACCCCCGATGTCCAGAGCCATCTCTTCGAGCCCTTCTTCACGACAAAGGAACAGGGCAAGGGGACCGGCCTCGGGCTGAGCGTCGTGTACGGCATCGTCCGTCAGTCCGGGGGCGACGTGCTGGTGCAGAGCGAGCCCGGGCGAGGCTCCACGTTCCGGGTCTGTCTGCCCCGCCTCGGCGCCCCGGAGCCGGCCGCTGGAGCGGCCGCCCCGCCGGCCGCGCGGACGGGCAAGGGGACCGTACTCCTGGTCGAAGACGAGGATGCGGTGCGGGCGCTCGCGCGTGAGTTTCTCACCATCTTTGGATACGAAGTGGTCGAGACCTCCTCCGGAGAAGAGGCGCTCCGCGTGTTCGAGCAGGTGAAGGAGACGATCGACGTGGTGGTGACCGATCTGATCATGCCCGGAATGGGCGGGGTCGCCCTGGCCAAGAAGCTCGTCAGGACCAAGCCGGGGCTCCGCGTGCTCCTTGTTTCAGGATATGCCCGCGACACCCTCGAGGATCTGGAGTTCAAGAGCGAGGGATTTGCGTTCTTGCAGAAGCCCTACACGATGGAAGATTTCGCGCGCAGAATCGCGGACCTGCTCCGCGGCGCCTCGCTTGGAGATCGCGGCCGCAAGGTCTAGACTCGCGCCGTGCCAGCGGCGCGTGAGGATGCCGAACCAGAGCTCCCGGCGGCCTCGCCGGGATGGGAGCCCTTCCCACGCGGCGAGCTTCTCCTTGCCTGCGCCTTGGCGCTGATCCTCCGTCTCCTCTACCTCGCGGGTGCGGTGAAGAGCCCCCTCTTCGCGCATGCGTCCCTGGCGGCGCACGCCGTGCACGTGCCGCGTTTGATTCAGGCCCTACTCGATGTCGCATCGGTCTTTCTGCTGGGCGCGGCCGCCCACGTGATGTGGGGCCGGCGCGCCGGAATCCTTACGGCCGAGATCGCGGCGCTCTACGGACCGCTCCTCTATTTTCAGGCGGAGCCTCTGCCCGTGACGCCGGGGTTCTTCCTGATCGCGCTCTTCTTCTACCTGGCCGCGCGCGCGGACCGCTCCGGTTCGAATGCGAGGAGGGTCGCGGCTGGGGTCCTGCTCGCCCTGGCCACGTTTCTTGCGCTGCGCTGGAACGGAGCCGGTGCGGGCGTCGAGCACTCGCCGCTCCGGTTTCTCGAGAACCTGATCCTGGCCTGGAATCGCCGCGAGGTCCCCTGCGGGGTGGACCAGCGCTTCCTGGCCGCGCACAACTCGCCGATGTTTCGCCAGCCGTTGCTTCTCTCCTTCGCCTTCGTGGGTCCCATCGCGCTGGTCGTGGCATGGAAGGAGCGGCGGCGGGCGCCGCTCCTCGGGAGCTACCTCTCCTTCGTCACGCTCGCGATCGCGTCGATCGGGGTCTGCGATCGAACGCGGCTTCCGCTTCTCGCGGGCGCGCTTCCCCTCGCGGGGCGTGGGATCGACCGACTGCTCGCCGCGCTGGCGCGCGAGTCGGAAGGGATTCGCACGAGTCCCGCGGCGGCGCTTGGGGAGCTGGCCCGTGTCCACGCTCGAACGCTGGTCGCGCTCGGATGCGCCGTGCTGCTCGTCACGGCCCCGTTTCCCGGGATCCAGCGCACGAAGTCGGGAGAAGGTTGGGCGGCGCTGGGGCGCGCCTACGAGGAGTCAGGGGACGAGGTCCAGTCACTGCGCGCCTACGCGGAAGCGGAGCGACAGGGCCTCCGGTCCGCCGACACGTATGCGTCCTGGGGCACGCTCGAGCAGCGGTTGAGGCTAGGGGGCGAGGCGGAGAAGCATCTCCTGCTCGCGGTCGGACTGGATCCGGGGAACGCGGCGGCTCACCTGGCGTTGGCGGATGTGTACCTCGACCGCGGAACCCTCGCGCAGGCCGCCCAGGAATACGAGGTGTCCGCGGGCCTCGTGCCGGCGCGGGCCGCGGAGCTGTACGTGCAAGCCGGAGAGGCATACGAGGAAGCGAGAGATCTCGACCGCGCGGCCTCGATGTTCCGGCGCGCGCTCGACAAACGTCCCGGCTACGAGCCGGCGCGGCGAGGACTGGAGCGGGTCCGGAAGGGCAGCCCGCCGGAGCCGCCGGTGAAGATGTTCCCGCCGCTCGCGCGCTAGTCCTTCCAGCGAGCCAGGAAGAGATTCGTCTCGTGTGAAGCGGGGTCTGCGCGGTTGGAGGCCCAGACGAGCCATTTCCCGTCGGGACTCACGTGGGGAAAGCCGTCGAATCCCGGCGCGAAGGTGATCCTCTCAGGAGCGCCCCCACGCTTGTCGAGCATCCAGAGGTCGAACTCACGCTGATCGGCCGAGCCCACGTTGGAGCTCCAGAGAATCCGGTTCCCGTCCGCGTGGAAGGTAGGGCAGAAATTGGCGGCGCCGTTCTTCGTGAGCTGGCGGACGTGGGTGCCGTCCGCGTTCATGATGTAAAGCTCGAGCGAGTGCGGGTGGATGAGCCCCTTCTTCAAGAGCGTGCGATATTCCTCGAGCTCTTTCCCTTGCGGCCGGCTGGCGCGCCAAACGATCTCCGAGCAATCCGGGCTGAAGAAGGCGCCCCCGTCGTACCCGGGTGTGTGGGTCATCCGCGTCACCTTCCCTGAATCCTCGCGGACATAGAGCTCGAGATCCCCGTCGCGCGTGGAGGTGAACACGAACTTCCCTCCGCCAGGGCACCAGGTGCCCTCCGCGTCGTATCCGGGGGACTGAACAAGCGGATGGAGCTCCGATCCGTCCGGCATGGCCTCGTAGATGTCGTAGGAGTCATAGATGGCCCAGACGTATCCGTGCGAGCGGTCCGGGGGCGGAGGGCAGCTGTCCCCCGCCGCGTGGGTCGAGGAGAAGATGATCCGCTTTCCCTCCGGGTACTCGAAGTAGCCGCACGTGGTCCGCCCCTTGCCGGTGGAAACCATGCGAGAGTCGCCGGTCTCCAGATCCACCACGTACTCCTGATCGCATTTCGCGCCGCGCTTCGTGGCCTGGAAGATGAGGTTCTTCCCGTCGGGGCTCCAGTAGGCCTCGGCGTTCTCCCCTCCGAACGTGAGCTGACGGATGTCGGTGAGGTGGCGCTCCTCGGGGACTGGATGATCGAAGGGAAGCCCCGCGCGGGTGACCAGCTCCTTGTCTTCGAGCGCATAGGACCCGCTGCCCGTGGTTGCTGGAGCGCCCCCGCCGTGTGCCTCCGCTGGCGCGCCCGCGCCCGGGGGAGTGCCGCCCGCGCCTCGCTGGCCCAGCGTCGCGCGCAAGGTGGTGCGCTCACCGTTTCGAATCACCACCACATCGATCGTCTCGCCGGGCTTGTGATCTTGCAGTGCGTAGGTCATGTCGTAGAGGTTCTCGATCCGCGTCCCGGCCATGGACACGAGCCGGTCCTTGCCCCGGATTCCCGCCAGGTCCGCCGGTCCACCCGGGCGTACGTCCGCGAGGAGCACGCCCCCCTCGCTCGATTCCATCGCGCTGTAGTCGGGGATGGTGCCGAGATAGGAGCCGTAGCCTCGGCTGTCCCCGCCCATGGCGGGTCCGGACGAGGCGCGCACGTACTGGGGCCGCGAGCCCGCGCGAGCCAGCCCTTCGCCCAGCGAGACCGCGAAGGAGACCACCTTGGCGGCTCCCTCCGGGTTCACCGTCGCGGGCTTGTCCTCCGGGGTGTGGTATTGCTCGTGCGAGCCGGTGAAGAGGAAGAGCACGGGGACCCCAGCCGCGTAGAAGCTGGTCTGATCCGAGGGGCCGTATCCATCCCCTCTGCTCGTGACGTGGAGCGACGCGCTCTGGGCCGCGCGGTCGATGAGATCCTTCCACTCGGGTGCCGTGTCCGAGCCGAGCGCGATCAGCTGGTCCTCCCGCAAGCGCCCGACCATGTCGAGGTTGATCATGGCCGCGACGCCCTGGATCGGAACCGGCGGGTGCTGCACGAACCAGGCGGACCCCGCCAGGCCGACCTCTTCGCCGGAGAAGAGCGCTATCAGAATGCTTCGCCGGTCCGGAACCTCCGCGAGCGAGCGCCGCAGCTCCTCGCCGATGAGCATCGCGCCCACCGTGCCCGAGGCGTTGTCGTCGGCCCCGTTGTGGATCGCGTGCTCGTTCGGCCGCATGGAGTGCTCGCCGCCGTAGCCGAGGTGATCGTAGTGTGCCCCGATCACGACGTATTCGTTCTGGAGCGAGCCCCGGCCCGGAATGACCCCGGCCAGATTCTCCGCCTCCTCGAAGGTTGCCTTCAGGGCGACCGTTCCCTCGATCTGCGTGCCCGTGGAGGCGACGGAGCGCGGCTTCAGATCGCGGTCCACGTCCTTCTGGAACCGCTCGAGATCGATGCCGGCGGAGCGGAGCCACTCCTGCGCCACCGAGGTCTTCACCTGGATCACAGGAATTCCCGCCGGGCTTTCGGGCCCATCGTTCTGGAGTAATGGGATCCGGTCTTTTCCCTCGTCCTGAATCGGTCCGGTCACGAAGACGACCGCCCTGGCGCCGCGCTCGCGCGCCTGGAGCACCTTGTACCGGAGCGCGGACCAGCGGCTGGGCTTCTTTCCGTCGAATTTCGAAGCGCTGTCCCTCTCCTGGGGCTCGTAGCGGAGCATGAGCGCGATCTTGCCCTTGAGATCGATTCCCTGGAGCTCACGGTATTGGAGCGGCGGCGCGTCGATTCCATAGCCCAGGAAGGCAACCTCTCCTGAGAAGGAGCCGGAGCTGGAGAAGCCGAGCGGCACCCACGAGGAATCGGGGACCTGCCCGTCGTGATTGCGGACCACGTCGAGGTGGTTTCCGGAGACGGGCGTGACGCCGGTCTTGATGTCGAAGGGCTGGCGGTAGCTCTTTCCGAACGCGGGCTTCATCCCCAGGGCCATGAGGCGGCGCTCGATCCAGTCGGCCGCGCGGTGGATTCCCTGGGTGCCGAGCCCGCGTCCCTCCATGCTGTCGTCGGCGAGGGCATAGACGCCCGACCGGAATTCCTCGGCCAGGCGCGACTGGCCCGATGGAGCGGCCCCTGCTGCCGCGGGGAGGCGGGAGGCGAGAAGGCAGAAACTGAGCGCGAAGATGCGAAAACGGGGGGTCACCCCGGCATCCTAGCACCTCCCACTCGCATATGGAAAATCTCGGCCCGGATCGCTAGACTGCCGCGCGCGGGTGAAGGGCCACGGAAGCGGCACTCCATTCCAACCACGGAGACAAAAGAGGAGATCCAGGCCGTCTTCATCAAGTATCGATGAGCGGTTGAGCCGGCCCGCCGTCTCTGGTATGCTCCCAGAGCAGCGGGCAGACCGCTGCTCGATACCCTTCAAACTAGTTCCGAGAGACTAGAAAGGGGTGCTGAACCCACGACCCCTTCCTGTCCCTAGGAGGGGTTTTCCGTGCCGACCGAAAAAGCCGTGAGTCACGAGCGCGTACGCGAAAAGGCCGAGATCGTGGACGGCGAAGGGCTTCGCCGCGCGATCACGCGCATCGCCCACGAGATCATCGAGCGGAACGACGGAGCCAAGGACCTGGTCCTGGTCGGGATCCGCACCCGCGGTGTTCCCCTGGCGGAGCGTCTGGCCAAGAAGATCCGCGAGTTCGAGGGCATCGAGCTTCCCGTGGGGAAGCTGGACATCACCCTCTACCGCGACGACCTCCAGAAGATCGCCCACCAGCCGGTCGTGAGCGGAACCGACGTCCCCGTCCCGATCGACGACAAGATCGTGGTCCTGGTGGACGACGTGCTCTACACCGGCCGCACGGTGCGCGCGGCGCTGGACGAGCTGATCGATCTCGGGCGTCCCAAGGCCATCCAGCTCGCGGTGGTGGTGGACCGCGGACACCGCGAGATTCCCATCCGCGCCGATTTCGTGGGCAAGAACGTCCCCACGTCCAAGCGCGAGGTGATCATGGTCCACGTGAGCGAGGTGGACGAGGTGGACGGCGTCTCCATCGGGGAGATCCTCCCGTGATCGGAGCCCGCAAGGACCTCCTGGGGCTCGAGGACCTCTCCGCCGAGGAGATCGTCTCCATCCTGGACACGGCCCGCACCTTCCGCGAGGTGCTGGACCGGCCCATACCCAAAGTGCCCTCCCTTCGCGGCCTGACCGCCGCGAACCTCTTCTTCGAAGCCAGCACGCGCACCCGGCTCTCCTTCGAGCTGGCGGAGAAACGCCTGAGCGCCGACACCGTGAACTTCCAGACCTCGGGCTCCAGCGTTTCGAAGGGGGAATCGCTCAAGGACACCGCCCGGAACATCGAGGCGATGGGCATCCATCTGGTCGTGATCCGCCACCAATCCTCGGGCGCGCCGCACTACCTGGCGGGGAATCTGGATGCCGGCGTGATCAACGCGGGGGACGGGACGCACGAGCATCCCACGCAGGGGCTTCTCGACATCTTCACGATCCGGGAGCGGCGCGGGAAGGTGGCGGGGCTTCGGGTCGCCATCATCGGCGACATCGCGCACAGCCGCGTGGCGCGCTCCAACATCTGGGGGCTCACCAAGCTCGGCGCCAGCGTCACGATCGCCGGCCCCGCGACGATGATGCCCATGGAGGTGGAGCGCTTCGGCGTGAAGGTGGCGAGGAGCGTGGATGAGGCGATCGAGGGCGCGGACGTGGTGAACATCCTGAGAATCCAGCTCGAGCGCCAGCGCAGCACCCTCTATTCCTCCCTCCGCGAGTACGCGCGCGTCTACGGCATCACGAGCACGCGCCTCAAGCGGGCGAAGCCGGATGTCACGGTCATGCATCCCGGCCCGATGAACCGCGGGGTGGAGATCGCGCAGGACGTGGCGGACGGAGAGCACTCGGTCATCTTGCAACAGGTGACGAACGGAGTTGCGGTGAGGATGGCGGTTCTCTACCTGCTCGCGGGGCACAAGGCGCCCGATGAGTCGGCGACCGAGCACCCCCCGGTGAAGGAGACGAAGAAGGCCCATGGCGAGCCCTCTCTGCATCCGCGGCGGTAGGGTCCTCGATCCCGCGCGCGGCATCGACCGCGTCCAGGATCTCTGGATCGTGGACGGGAAGATCGCCGGCCTGGGGGAGGACGCCCCCGCGGACGTGCGGTCCGACCGCGCCGCCGAGGTGCTGTCGGTGAAGGGTGCCGTGATCTGCCCCGGGCTCGTGGACATCCACGTGCACCTGCGCGAGCCGGGACAGGAGGAGAAGGAGACGATCGAATCGGGAACCCTGGCCGCGGCGCGCGGCGGGTTCACCACGGTCGCCTGCATGCCGAACACCACCCCGCCGCTCGATGACCGGCCGAGGATCGAGTACGTGATCCGGCGCGCGCGCGAGAGCGGGCACGCGCGCGTCCATCCGATCGCGGCGGTGACCCGCGGACAGATGGGCGAATCGCTGACCGAGATCGAGGAGCTGGTCGAGGCGGGAGCGGTCGCGATCTCCGACGACGGAAAGCCGGTGCGGAACGCGGAGATCATGCGCCGCGCGCTCGAGCTGACCCGCCCCCTGGGGATTCCGGTCATCCAGCACGCCGAGGATCCCGATCTCAAGGGGGACGGCGTCATGCACGAGGGTTGGACGTCCACGCGGCTCGGGATGAAGGGAATCCCGGACGCGGCGGAATCGGTGATCGTCGCGCGTGACGCGCTGCTCGCCGAGCTGACGGGCGGGCACGTGCACGTGGCGCACGTGAGCGCGGGGCGCTCCACGGAGATCATCCGGCGCGCCAAGGCCCGCGGCATCCGCATGACCGCGGAGACAGCGCCTCATTACCTGCTCCTCACGGATGAGGCGGTCGAGGGCTTCGATCCCCGCACCAAGATGAACCCGCCGCTCCGGAGCGCCAAGGATCGCGAGGCGCTGCTCGAGGCGGTGGTGGACGGCACCCTCGATTGCCTCGCCACCGACCACGCTCCCCATACCGACTTCGAGAAGGACTCCGATTTCGACTCCGCCCCCTTCGGGATCGTGGGGCTGGAGACGGCTCTGGGGATCTACCTCAAGGCGCTCGTCGAGCCGAAACTCCTGTCCTTGCCGGAACTGATCATGCGGATGACGGTGAATCCGCTCCGCGTGCTCGGGCTTCCCGGCGGGACGCTGGAGGCGGGCGCGCCCGCGGACGTGACGGTGTTCGACCCCTCACGGCGATGGACGGTCCGGGCCGAGGAATTCGCGTCGAAGGGCCGGAATACTCCGTTTCAGGGGTGGGAGCTTCCGGGACAGGTGCTGGTGACGATGATGGGGGGCCGGGTCACCTATCGCGCCGAGACCCTGCTGGCTGGCGCCCGATAGCGGGCTCCGGGGTTCTAGTGGTACCATGGCGCCGTTCATGCGAACCCCGCACCCCAGATCGCCGGGACCCCAGATTCTCGTCGCACTCCTCCTCGTCACCTTCACCGGTTGCGCGTACTACAACACGTTTTATCTCGCCAAGCGGTACATGCGCGAAGGCCAGAAGGCCCAGGACCGCTTCCTCCTGGACACGCCCGCCCCGGAGGCCGTGGGGAAGTACGACGGCGTCATCCGGCAGTGCGCCAAGATCCTGGTCGACTATCCCAAGAGCAAGTGGGTGGACGACGCGGTCTATTACATGGGCGCGGCGCTCTATGGAAAGGGCGATTATCCGGCGGCGATCAAGAAATTCGGCGAGCTTCGGGCCAGCTTCCCCAAGAGCCCTTACGTGCCCGACTCCAAGCTGATGGAGGCGCTCTCGCTCTACCGGCGGAAGGAATACGTCGAGGCGGAAACGATGTTCCGCCAGGTCGAGACCCAGCATCCCAACCTCAAGCGCAAGTGGGAGCTCTACTACTACGGAGCCGAAGACGAGGTGGGACTCAGGAATTATCCCGCCGCCCTCGCCTGGTACAAGCGCGCCGCGGAGACCGCCCAGAGCAAGCGGCAGCGCGCGAGAGCTCTGAGGCGCATGGGGGACGCGCACATGGCGAGCAAGGACTACCAGAGCGCGCAGGCGGACTACGCACAGGCGCTCAAGAACGAGGATCTCGGAGCCCGCCGGCTGGACCTGGCGCTCCAGCGAGGCGATGCGCTGGAACAGCTCAAGCATTACGACGAGGCGCTCTCCTGGTACGACAGCTGGAGGCCCTTCGCGGTGAACGAGAAGCGCGAGGGTGAGATTCTCATCCGGCGCTACGCGCTCCAGACGGTGATGGGGCGCACTCATGAGGCGATCGAGGGATACCAGGCGCTGGTGACGCAGTACCCGCGCAGCGCCATCGCCTACGAGTCGCAATTCCGGCTGGGATATCTCTATGAGTCGCAGCTGGGGGATTTCGACGCGGCCGGCCGCGAGTACGAGAAGCTGAAGGCGGAGCCCGCTCCCTCCGAATTTCAGGTGCAGGCCTCGCGGCGCGCCGCGAACCTCGCGACGATCAAGCAGTACCGATCCACGCTCCTCTCGGACACGACGCAGGCGCGCGCGCGGGCGGCGTTCCTGCTCGCGGAGATCTACTATTTCCAGATCGAGCGGGTGGACTCGGCCATGCTCCAGTACGAGGCCGTGGAGCGCGGATTTGGCTCAAGCCCGTACGCGGCCAAGGCCGCCTTCGCCAGGCTCTGGATCCAGACCCACGACAAGGGAGACACGCTGGCCGCCGCCGCCCTCACCGACACGATCGCGAGCCGCTACCGCAGGACGCGGTACGCCGAGTCCGCGCTCTATCTCTGGCGCCAGTGGAGCGGGCGGAGCGACGCGAGGACGGCGCTCCTGGATTCCCTGGTCGCGAATCCGGATACGACCGTGATCCGCGAGCGCCTGGAGCAGCCCGAGCCTCAGGTGAATATTTCCCCGGCGGACAGCACACGGCCGGTGATCTTCGAGACCCCGGGGCAGATCGCGGAGCGGGCGCGCCAGGATTCGCTCGCCGCGTACACCCGCGCGCTCTACCGCGCGAGGCGCCAGGGGCTGCCGCTGCCGCCTCCGCTCCCTCGGGTCACGCACCCCGCCGACGCGGACACGTCCCAAACCAGGAGCCCCGCGGCTCCGAAGCCGCCCGAACCGACAACCGGAGCGCCGCCCGACACGACCACCGGACCCACCATCGGACCCTCGCGATGAATCTCGTCGGGTGTTCGGTGGTCGAGAACCGCGAGATCACGCCCGGTAATTTCCTCCTCACGCTCAAGGTTCCCCGCGGATTCGCGCGGCCCGAGCCCGGACAGTTCGTGCATCTGCGCGTCTCTCCGGAATCGGAGCCCCTGCTCCGGCGGCCCTACAGCCTGGAAGGCTTCGTCGAGCGCGGGAAGATCCGCGCCGTGCGCATCTACTACTCCGTGGTGGGCCGAGGCTCCCGGGTGCTCGCGTCGCAGCCCAAGGGTCAGGAGCTGGATCTCATCGGCCCCCTGGGCCTGGGCTTCACGCCGCGGCCGCGCCGCGCGCCCATCCTCGTCGCCGGCGGGCGCGGCGTGGCCCCCTTGCTCTTCTTTGCCCGGAGGCTCCGCGAGAAGAAGCGCCCCTTTCTCTTCCTCTTCGGCGCGCGCTCCGCACGCGAGCTCTACGGAGTCCGCGAGATCCGAGGCGGAAGGATCCACCTCGCCACCGACGACGGGTCGGTCGGCTATCACGGAAGCGTGCTCGATCTCCTGAAGCAACAGTGGGAGGCAGGGGAGCACACGCGGCTCACGGCGGAGATCTTCACGTGCGGCCCGCACGGACTCCTCCACGAGGTCGCGGCGTTCGCCGGGGAGCTCGGGATCCGCTGCGAGGCCTCGCTGGAAGGGCCGATGGCCTGCGCCGTCGGGGCCTGCCGCGGATGTCCCGTGCCGCTCCTCTCGGGCGCCGACGGAGACGGCGGGCGCTATCCCGCGATGTGCATCGAGGGGCCGGTCATGGACGCCACGATCGTGGACTGGGAGCGGCTGCCGTGACGCCCTCGCCGTCGCTCACGGTCCGTGTCGGATCGCTCACGCTCCGGAATCCCGTGCTCGTGGCGTCCGGGATCATTGGGTATGGAATCGAGTACGAGCGCCTGGTGGACCTGAGCGCGATCGGCGGAATCGTGACCAAGACCGTGACGCGGCACGCCCGCGCCGGGAACCCGCCGCCGCGCGTCGTGGAAACTCCGGCGGGGATGCTGAACTCGATCGGAATCGAGAATCCGGGGCTCGAGGGATTCCTCGAGCTCAAGGTGCCCATCCTCCGGGAGCTTCCCTGCGCCGTGATCGTCTCGGTGGAGGGAGAGGACGTCCGGGAGTTCTGCGAGCTGGTCGAAGGGGTGAGCGGCTCCGGGGTGGCGCACGCGATCGAGGTGAACATCTCCTGCCCGAACGTGGGCCCGCACGGCCTCCGGTACTCGACCGACGCCGACATGGCGCGCGAGGTCATGAGCGCGATCCGCCCACTCACCAGGCTGCCGCTCATCGCGAAGCTCACGCCCAACGTGACCCGGATCGCCGAGATCGCCGTGGCATGCGAGTCTTGTGGAGCCGACGCGGTCTCGCTCGTGAACACGTTCGTGGGGATGGCGGTCGATTCCCGGACGCGGAAGCCCATCCTGGGCACGGTGGTGGGCGGCCTCTCGGGACCGGCCATCAAGCCTCTCGCCCTGGCCAAGGTGTGGGAGGTGGTGCAGGCGGTGGACGTCCCCGTGATCGGAATGGGCGGGATCACGCATCCCCGGGACGCGATCGAGTTCCTCCTCGTGGGCTCGACCGCCGTCCAGGTGGGCACCGCGCTCTTCTCGAATCCGGAGCTGGCGGAGGCGTGCGTCGCGGAGATCGAGGCCTACGCGCGACGGGCCGAGGTTCCCTCCGTGGCGGACCTCATCGGAGCGCTGGACGTTCCCGCCGAGCGCGGGATGATCCGCGCCGGGAAAATCCTCTGAGCGGGCTCCGCGACAGGCTCATCGTCGCGCTCGACCGCCCGGATCTCGCGTCGGCCCTGGCTCAGGTGGACCGCATCGGCGACTCCGTGGCATGGTATAAGGTGGGGCTGGAGCTGTTCTATGCCGCGGGGCGGCCGGCCGTCCAGGCGCTTGCCGACCGGGGCAAGCGGGTGTTTCTGGACCTCAAGCTTCACGACATTCCCGCGACGGTGGGAAAGGCGGTCGGTGCCCTGGAAGGGCTTCCGATCTCGCTCCTGAACGTGCACGCGGCCGGGGGGCCCGCGATGCTCCGCTCCGCGGTGGAAGCCGCTCGAGGCCTCACGGCGCGGCCGCGCGTTCTCGGGGTCACGATGCTCACGAGCCTCGACGGCTCCGAGCTTCCGGCGCTCTGGAATCCCACGACCGATCTGGTATCGAAGGTGCTGGCGCTGGCGCGGGTGTGCCGCGAGGCGGGCTGCGACGGCGTGATCGCCTCGCCCCAGGAGCTCGTGGCCTTGCGCCGCGAGCACCAGCCCCCCTTCGTGATCCTGACCCCCGGCATCCGGGGGCCGGGGGATCCGTCGCAGGATCAGAAGCGGACGCTCTCGCTTCCCGAGGCCATCGGGCGCGGAGCCGACTTCATCGTGGTCGGAAGGCCCATCTCGGAGGCGAGCGATCCCCGGGCCGTCGTGGCCGCGTACGAAGCATCCCTGGCGTCGAGCCCTACGGAAAGGACCCAAGCATGAAGGTTCTGGTCACGGGGATCACCGGCTTCGCCGGCAGCCACCTCGTGGACTACATGCTGGCGGAGAAGAAGGGCGTCGAGATCGTCGGGATCCAGCGCTGGAGAAGCCGCACCGAGAACGTGGAGCACTTCCTGGACAAGGTGCGCATGGTGGAATGCGACCTGCGCGACGCCTCCTCGGTGCGCGACGTGCTCGACGCGGAACGCCCGGAATGGATCTTCCATCTCGCCGCCCAGAGCTTCGTGCCGACCTCCTGGACCGCGCCCACCGAATCCCTGATCACCAACATCATCGGGCAGCTCAACATCTTCGAGGCCGTGAAGAAGCTCCACATCCTGCCGCGCATCCAGCTCGCCTGCTCCAGCGAGGAGTACGGCATGGTGTACGAGAACGAGCTTCCCATCCAGGAGACCAATCCGCTCCGCCCGCTTTCCCCCTACGCGGTGAGCAAGGTCGGGCAGGACATGCTGGGCTACCAGTACTTCATGAGCTTCAAGCTGCCGGTCATCCGCACGCGCGGGTTCAACCACGAAGGGCCGCGGCGCGGGCCCGTGTTCGTCTGCTCCGATTTCGCGAAGCAGATCGCGGACATCGAGAAGGGCCGGCGGCCGCCCGTGATCCGCGTGGGAAATCTGGACGCGCGCCGGGATTTTACCGACGTGCGCGACATCGTGCGCGCCTACTGGCTGGCGCTCGAGAAGGGCGAGCCGGGCGAGGTGTACAACCTCTGCTCGGGGCGCGCGTGGAAGATCCGCGAGATGCTCGACCTGCTCCTGAGCATGACGAAGGTGAAGGTGAAGGTGGAGCAGGATCCGGCCCGCATGCGTCCCTCCGACGTGCCGGTCCTGCTCGGGGACGCCGCCAAGTTCACGAAGGTGACCGGGTGGAAGCCCACGATCCCCTTCGAGACCACGCTGCGCGATCTTCTGGAGTACTGGAGGGCCCGCTAAGGCCTTGCGCACGCTCATCACCGGCGTCGCGGGCTTCGTGGGACGCCACCTCGCGCACGAGCTGGCGAAGGATCCCGACGAGGAGCTGAACGGCACCGATCACATCGAGCTCGGCGGGTCCGAGGCGGACGAGGTGCTCCGCTGCCATCTCAAGAGTCACCGGCCGCTGGACGTCACGATTTTCGAGCAGGTCCGCGGGTGCATGCTGGAATCGAAGCCCGACCGGATCGTCCATCTCGCCGCCCAGGCCTCCGGCTCCGAGTCGCTCCGGAGACCCGCCGAGACCTACAAGGTGAACGCGATCGGCGCGCTCAACGTCCTCGAGGCGGCGCGGCTGGAATTGCCGGACGCCACGATTCTTCTCGTGGGCTCGGCGGACGTCTACGGCTCGGGCGTGCCGGGTCAGAAGCTCCGGGAAGACACTCCGTTCAAGCCGATCAACGCCTACGCGCTGAGCAAGGTGGCGCAGGACTCCCTGGGGGAGCTCTACGCCAAGAGCTACGGCCTTCGCGTCATCCGCACCCGCACCTTCAGCCACACCGGGCCGGGCCAGAACCCGCGCTTCGCGCTGGCGGGCTGGGCCGACCAGCTGGCGCGCATCCACGCCGGGCTGGTCGCGGCGGAGATCAAGGTGGGGAATCTGGAGGGGGTGCGCGACTACGGGGACGTGCGGGACGTCGTCCGCGCGTACCGGCTCCTTCTCAAGCAGGGGGAGCCGGCCCAAGCCTATAATGTCTGCACCGGTCACGGGCACATCATGCGCCATCTGCTCGACAGCCTCTGCGCGATCGCGGGATTCAAGCCCACGATCGTCCAGGATCCGGTGCGGGTGCGCTCGCGCGACTCGGATTTTCTCGTCGGCGATCCGGGGAAGATCCAGGCCACGACCGGCTGGGTTCCCGAGATTCCGATCGAGCGCACGCTGGAGGATCTCTATCGGGACGCGCGCGAGCGGGTGCGGCGCGAGACCGGGAGCTGAGGGGCGGGTTGCGCATCGTCGTCGTGGGAACCGGATACGTGGGGCTGGTCAGCGGGGCCGGGCTGGCCGATTTCGGGAACGAGGTGCTCTGCGTGGACGTCGACCGGAGCAAGATCGACCTCCTCGAGCGCGGCGAGATTCCCTTCTACGAGCCCGGACTGAAAGACCTGGTCGCGCGGAACGTGCGCGAGCGGCGTCTCCGCTTCAGCACGTCGCTGGAGCAGGCGACGCGCTGGGGCGAGGTCATCTTCATCTGCGTTGGGACGCCCCCGCGGCGGAACGGAACCGCCGACATGCGGGCGGTCTACGACGTGGCGAAGAACGTGGCGCAGGCCATGCCCGGCTACCGGCTCATCGTGCAGAAGAGCACCGTGCCCGTGGGAACCGGGGACAAAGTGCGCGCCCTCTTGAAGAAGCACCGGAGACGCGGCGTGCCCTTCGACGTGGCCAGCAATCCCGAGTTTCTCCGCGAGGGCTCGGCGGTTGAAAATTTCATGCGCCCGGACCGGATCGTCATCGGCGCGAACACGGAGAAGGCGCGGAAGCTCCTGAAGAGCATCTACGCGCCCCTGTACCTGCTCGAGACCCCGACCCTGCTCACGGGCGTGCGCACGGCGGAGCTCTTGAAATACGCGGCCAACGCGTTTCTCGCGACGAAGATCTCCTTCGTGAACGAGATGGCCAATCTGGCCGAGGCGGTCGGAGCGGACATCCAGGACGTCGCGAAGGGGATGGGGCTGGACCGGCGCATCGGGCCCAAGTTCCTGCATCCGGGTCCGGGATTCGGCGGCTCCTGCCTGCCCAAGGACGCGGTGGCCCTGCGCGCGTTCGCCAAGGCGGCGGGCGTTCCGCTGCGGATCGTGGCCGCGGCCACCGAGGCGAACAAGGCGCAGCGCGGCGTGGCGATCCAGAAGACGATGCAGGCACTCCGGGGACGCGGAACGCGCACGGCCGCGGTCCTGGGCCTGAGCTACAAGCCGGACACGGACGATCTTCGCGAGGCGCCCTCGCTCGAGATCATCCGGGCCCTGCTCAAGAAAGGCATCCGGGTGCGCGCATACGATCCCGCCGTGAGGCGCGGCAACCCCGAGGTTCCGGCAGGGGTGGTTTTCGGCGCCAATGCCTACGACGCCGCGAAGGGAGCCGACGTGCTGGTGCTGGTGACGGAATGGAACGAGTTCCGGAAGCTGGACCTCGTGAAGATTCGCCGGGCGATGCGCCGGCGCGCGATCGTCGATCTTCGAAACGTCTACGATCCCGAGACGGTGCGAAAGCTCGGGTTCACGTACACCTCGGTGGGGAGGTCGTGATGAAGTTGATCCAGGGCGTCCATGTCAAACCTCTAAAAGTCATAGCGGACGAGCGCGGCTACCTCATGGAGATGATGCGAAACGACGATCCCTTCTTCCAGCGCTTCGGCCAGTCCTACGTCTCGGTGGCCTATCCGGGCGTGGTGAAGGGGTGGCACTACCACAAGGTGCAGACCGATCACTTCGTGATCGTGAAGGGAATGATGAAGGTGGTGCTCTACGATTCGCGGGAAGGCTCCCCCACGAAGGGGCTCATCAACGAGTTCTTCATGGGAGAGCGGAATCCCATCCTCGTCACCATCCCGCCGGGCGTGGTGCACGGCATGAAGGGCATCGGGACCGAGCCCGCCATGCTCGTGAACGTGCCGACCGAGACCTACAAGTACGACCAGCCCGACGAGTTCCGCATCGAGCCGCACTCGAAGGACATTCCGTACGACTGGGAGCGGAAGGATGGCTGAGGCTCCGGACCTGACCCGCGCCCGATTCCTCGTCACGGGAGGAGCCGGGTTCATCGGGTCCAATTTCGTGCGGATGGTGCGGAAGCGCTTTCCCGATTCCCGCGTCACCGTGCTGGACAAGCTGACCTACGCGGGGAATCTGGCGAATCTGGAATCGATCGCGGGCGATGCGGGCTACCGGTTCGTGAAGGGAGACATCTGCGACCCGAAGTCGGTCGCGGAGGCGATGGAAGGGTGCGATCTCGTCGTGAATTTCGCCGCCGAGACCCACGTGGACCGCTCCATCGAGCGGGCGCACGAGTTCGTGCTCACCGATACGGTCGGGGTGTACGTGCTCCTCGAGGAAGCCCGCCGCGCCGGAGTGCGCCGGTTCGTGCAGGTCTCGACGGACGAGGTGTACGGGGAGATCCTGGGAGACGCGGCCACGGAGGAATCCCCGCTCCTCGCGCGAAATCCCTACGCCGCGTCGAAGATCGGAGGGGACCGGCTGGCGTACTCCTACTACGCGACCTTTGGCCTCCCGACCATCGTCACGCGATGCAGCAACAACTACGGGCCCTACCAGCACCCCGAGAAGCTGATCCCGCTCTTCGTGACGAACGCATTACAAGATATTCCCGTGCCCGTCTACGGAAGCGGGAAGAACACCCGGGACTGGATCCACGTGGATGATCACTGCGCCGCGATGCTCGCCCTCTTGCAGACGAAGGACGTGGAGGGAGAGACCTTCAACATCGGCGCGGGGAACGAGAAGTCGGTCCTCGAGATCACGTCCCTGATCCTGGATCGGTTGAAGAAGCCGAAGGGTTTGGTCAAGCACGTCACCGACCGGCCCGGGCACGACCGGCGCTATGCCCTGGACGTGAGCAAGCTCCAGAAGCGGACGGGATTCACGCCGGGGATGAATTTCGAGCGCGGCATGAGCGCCACGATCGACTGGTACGCCCAGAACCGCGCCTGGTGGGAATCGGTCCGTTCCGGAGAGTACCGCCAGTACTACGAGCGCATGTACGGAGCCCGCTAGGGAATTCCGGTGCGCCGGCTGATCCGCTCGACCGCTCTGCTCGGGATTGGGTCCGCCGCGACCGTCGTCGCGGCCATCCTTCGCTCCAAGGTCCTCGCCACGCTGCTGGGACCGCAGGGGACCGGGCTCCTGGCGCAGCTTTCCACGCTCACCGCGGTGCTGGTCCCGCTCGCCACGCTGGGGCTGGGGAACGGCGTCACCGCGATGATCGCCGCGGCGCGCGCCCGGGGCGATGCGTTCCTCGTGAAGCGGGTCCGCTCCACGGCGCTGACCCTTTCCTGGCTCGTCGGCCTGGGCCTGGCACTGCTCGCGGCGCTCGCGTCCCCGTGGCTCGCGGACGCGCTCTTCCACGACCGCACCAAGGCCTGGGTGGTGCTCGCCGGCGCCCTGACGGTGCCGCTCTCCGCGATCGCCTCGCTTCGCGTCTCGGTCCTGCAAGGATACGAGGCGGTGAAATCGATGGCGAAGCTGAATGCCATCATCGCCGCGGCGACGATCGTCACCATCCTGCCGTTGGCCTGGTTCTTCGGCCTGCGGGGAGCGGTGGCGGCGCTGGTGGTCGTCGCGGCGATCTATCTCGTGGTCAGTGGGAGAATGGTCGCAAGGCAGTCGCTCCCACAGCCTCCTCCCCCTCATCCGCGCATCGACCGTACCCTTCTTCGACCCTTGCTCCGCTACGGCACGAGCGCATTGCTCGTCGGACTTTCCTCGACGCTCACCCTGCTGATCCTTCGCTCTGCCCTCGTGGCGAAGCTGGGCCTGGGGCCCAACGGCATCTACCAGGTCTGCGTCGGGATCTCGGGCCTCTATATGCCGCTCATCCTGAACTCCATCACCGCGATCGTCTGGCCGCAGATCGCGGGACACGCCACGGACGAGGAAACGAACGTCACGATGCGCGAGGCGCTCCGGCTCGCGGTGCTCCTACAGACGCTGGCCGCGGGAGCGATGCTGGCCCTGGCACCTCTCTGGATCCCGATCTTCTACTCCGGGAAATTCCTCCCCGCGCTCGCTCTCCTCCCGATCCAGTTCCTCGGGGACTACTTCCGATCCGTGGCGTGGATCTGTGGGATCTGGCTCGTGCCGAAGAATCGCCTGAGGCCCTGGGTGCTCTTCGATCTTGTCTACGGCGTCGCGATGCTGATCACGTTCTGGCTTCTCGTGGATCGCGTGGGACTCCGGAGCATCGTGATCGCGTACGTCGTCGCGCACGTGAGCCACGCGTTGCTCCATTACGCCCTCGCGAGAAGGACGCTCCGGTTCCGTCTCGGGCCGGACAACCGGCGTCTCCTTCTCGCCTCGCTCCTCCTCTTCTCCGGATTCACCGCATTCACGCCGCACGACCTCCCGGGAGCCGGGTTGGGGGTCCTGGCGCTCGCCGCGTGGGCGGCCCTCGTCGTCCGGCCCAGCGAATGGCGGACGGTGTGGCGGAAGGCCCGGGCCATGATCCTGCCGCCCCCCTCGCCCGATGCGAATTGACAGGCTCCCCGGGGAAACCTATCCTTGATTCGCATCGCCGCGCCTGCCGGGGTCCGCGGGACGATCGCGCACCCACGCTGGATCAGGCCGATCGGGGAACGCCTCCCATTCCCGGGCTTCGGATCCAGCCCTTTACAGGACAACATTTGAGATTCTCGAAACTCGGTCTTCTTCTCTTCGCCTCGGTTTTTCTTTGCCTTTCGTTCTCTGGGCAAGCCTCCGCCCAGTGGCAGGATCGTGACCCGCGCGATTTCCCCGAATCGATCCGCGAGACCAATTCCACGGCCCGCGCGCAGATGCCGCTTCCGCCGCTGGAGGGTGCGGTCGATCCGGAACGGTACCTGTTGGGGCCGGGCGATGAGCTGGAGCTGGCGCTCTTCGGAAGGGTCACCGCACGCGTTCCCGTCCTCGTCAACGCCGAAGGCTCGATCTACGTCCCGAACCTGGGGCACGTCAAGATCGGCGGCCTGAGCATCGTGGCGGCGCGCGCCCACCTCGCCGATGAATTCCGGAAACGCTATCGGGGCGTTCAGGCCGACATCACCCTGCTTCGGCCCCGGCGAATCCTGATTCACGTCGCGGGGGAGGTGGTGCGGCCGGGGCTGGTGGAGCTTCAGGGCCCCGCGCGCGTCTCGGAGGCCGTGAGGGCCGCGGCGGGACTCACGGGCAGAGCTTCGAGACGCAACCTGGTCATTCATAGAGCGGGCGGCTCCGTGGACCACGCGGATCTGGACCGCTACTCGATTCTGGGATCGCTCGCGGACAATCCCTACCTCGATGACGGAGACGTGGTGCAAGTTCCCGCGTTCGTCCACACCCTCGAACTGCGCGGCGAGGTGACACGCCCCGGCACCTTCGAGCTGCGCAGGGGCGATCACCTGAGCGAGATCATCGCCCTTGCGGGGGGCACGCGCGCCGGAGCCGACACGGACAGCGTGGAGCTATGGCGATTCGTCTCTTCGACGGAGAGCCGCCGCATGTTCCTTCCACTTCGGGCGGCCTTGGCCGACCCTCCCGGAGCGCCCGACGACCTGGTCCTCCAGCCCGACGATCGGATCTACGTGCGCCAGGAGCCCGGATGGCATCGAAGCGCGATGGTCCAGGTCGCGGGCGAGGTGGTCCACCCCGGCACCTACTCGATTCCTCCGCAGGGGCAAAGAGCCTCGGAGCTCATCGCGCGCTTCGGGGGTGTTACGCAGTATGCCGATCTCAACAGCGCGACGGTCTTCCGCCCCGACCTCATTCCGACGCAGGACAGCGCCTACGTGCGCAGCCTCCGCCCGGAATCGGGACGCGAGGAAGCCGAATTCCTGAAGGCGCGTTCCCAGGCGAGCGGCACCCTTTCCGTGCGATTTCGCAAGCTCGTGGCCGAGCGGGATCCCGGCTCCGATTTCGATCTCCGTGACGGAGATCTGGTGCGGGTCCCGACCCGCACGGGCTCGGTCGGCATCTACGGCGCGGTGCGGCGTCCGGGTGCTGTGGCCTACCGTCCCGGGGCCCGTCTGGAGGAATACGTCCGCGACGTCGGTGGATTCGGAGAGCGGGCCGATCGCGGGAAAGTCCGCGTGACGAAGAGATCGACGGGCCAGCCCATGCTGCTCGCCGACACTCCCTCCATCGACGACGGCGATCTGGTCTGGGTGCCCGAACGCGAGCGTGTGAGCTTCATCAAGACGGTCGGCAACGTGACCGGGTACCTGGCGCAGGTGGCCACGGTCTATCTGGTCATCCATCAGGCCACGAAATGACCCCGCCCGGATCCCTCGACCTCTCCACGGCGATCCAGGTCCTGAGCCGGCGGCGCCGGTTCGTGATCCAGGTGCTCGCGGTCTTCCTGGTCGCCGGCGTGGCCCTGGCGTTCCTCCTGCCGCCCGTCTACGAAGGCGTGGCCGTGATCCTGGCCCCGCAAGATACCGACCTCTTCGCCTCCATCTCGAGCGCGCGCCGGGCGCTGAGCTCTTTCTCCGCGCTCAGCCTGCTCTCCCAGGGCACCACGGCGTCCGACGAGTACGTGACGATTCTCAAGAGCGACAATGTGAACCGCGCGGTCGCGAAGCGCTTCGATCTGGCAACCGTCTACCACGTCCGGACCCTGGACAAAGCGGTCCGGGCCCTGAAGGGGAACACGCGGATCAGCCTGGAATCGGACGGAAGCATCTCGGTCGTGGTGCGTGACCGCGTGCGCGACCGCGCCGCCGATCTGGCGAACGGCCTCGTCGCCGAGCTGGAGCGCTTCAACCAGGAGCGCCGCGTGAACCGGGCCGGTGCGCTGGTCGGGTTTCTCCAGACGGAGATCGAGTCCACCGGAGTCCAGCTTCGCGCGAGCGAGGAGCAGGTGCAGGAGTACGGCGAGAGGCGCCACGCGCCGATGCTCTCGGCCGAGGACAAGGCGGCCGCGGAAGGCGCAGGCTCTCTGCTCGCGCGCCGGGCGGCGCTTCAAGTCCAGCGTCAGGTTCTGAGCAGCTACCTCGAGCCGAACAGCGACGAGCTGGCGCAGACGGACATCGAGATCGGGTCGGTGAACCGGGAAATCGCGAAGATGCCCTCGATCCTCATGGGAGGCGCCCGTCTCGTCCGGGACCTCCGGGTGCAGGAGGAGCTCTTCGCGCTGCTCAAGGCACAGCTGGAGCAGGCCCGCGTGCGCCGGGTCTTCGATATCGCGACCGTGGAAGTCCTCGATCACGCGCATCCTCCGGAGTCGCGCTCGAGCCCGAATCGAAAGTTGGTGGTTCTGGGCATGCTGGTGCTCGGGTTCCTGACGGCGCTCGGCGGGGCCCTGCTCGCGGAATCGCGGGCGCGCGGAAGCGGAAGCGGCGTGAAGTGAGCCCCTCCGGGTCGGCGGCCGAGAGGAGGCTGGGATGGGCCTATCTGACCGTGGCCCTGGTGATGGGAGCGGCGGTCGTCGCGGGGACGAGCGGCACCCTGCTCGGCCCCACGGTATCGGGCGTGATCGCGGTCGTCCTCCTCCTGGCCTGCGGGGCCCTGACGCTTGGAGCCGCGCGATGGATCCCGGGGCTCCTCTTCACCCTCACTCCCGCGGTCTGTGTCTTCAACACCCGGCATGGATTCTTCCCCTTCGATTACGTGGTCTTCGCGCTTGCCTTCTATCTGATCCTCGACGCGCTCTGGCGTGGAGACCTGAGCCTCCCCGGTCCGCGCTCGCTTCATCTCGCGTTCCTGGCCGTCATCGCCTCGGGGCTCTTGACCCTCTTTCTCGCTCGTGAGCTCAGTTCCTTCGCGGGCCATCTGAAGCGGGTGATCGTGGGATACCTGGCGATGGTGATCGTCTTTCGCTTCGCCGATCGCGAGCGATGGCCCTGGTTCGCGCTCTCGATTCCGGTGTCGGGGCTGGCGATCGCGTTCCTCGTGATCGGCGTGTATCTCAGGCGGGGATTCCTGGTGCACAAGGCCTACGAGCTCCGGACGTTCTACTCGAACGTGGGCTGGGGGTCGAGCAACTACGTGGCGGCGGTGCTCTCGCTGGCCCTTCTGGGCTCGGTCATCCTGATCGTTCTCACGACCCGGCCCTGGCTCCGGATCGTGAGCGCGCTCTCCCTCCTCCCGATGGGGCTCGCCATGGCGCTCCTCGTGTCGCGAGGGACGCTCGTGGCGGTCGCGCTGGGACTGCTCGGTCTCGTTGTCGCGGTCGGCGGCAAGAGGCGCTGGGGGTTTCTGGCGCTGGGCGCGCTGGGCGCGGTGCTCCTGACCCAGCTTCCCGTCTTCAAGGTGATCCTCTTGCGGTTCACGCTGGAGTCCCAGAACTTCTCCTACTACGCGCGTCTCGTTGGGTGGAAGCTGGCGTTCCAGCGTTTCGTGGAGCATCCGCTCCTGGGCGTGGGCCTGGGGCAGGGCAAGTTCCAGACCGACGCTCTTTCCAATCTCGACCCGCACAATTACCTCCTGTCCGTGGCGTCGGAAACGGGGATCCTGGGACTTGTGGCCTGGATCGCGCTGCTCTGGATTGTTTTCCAGACTGCCCGGGACGCCGCGCGCGGCGACCCTGCACGCAAGACCTGGGCGATCTCGCTCGGCGTCCTGCTCGCGGTCGCGGTCCTCCATTCCTGCTACGAGCCGACCTTCGCGGGCGCGAACTACTTCTTCCTGCTCTTCTGGATCGCGGCCATCCTCCATCGGGCCGCGGATCCCGTGCCGTCATGAGAGTCCTCTTCGACGGCCGCGTCTGCTGCGATCGCTTCACCGGCGTCGGCCGCTACGCCTTCGGGCTCATCCGGCATCTGGGTCCGGCGTTCCCCGAGATCGAATTCACCGTTGCCTGGAATGAGCACCTCCCCAATCGGCGTTTCGACTGGGGTGCGGTCCGGGGTCCGGGCAACGTCACGCTCGCGCCCTGCGCGGGCTCGGGCCTTGGGCTTCTCGATTCCCTCCCTCTCCATTCCATCGCGCGCCGGATCCGGCCCGACTTCCTTCAGGCCCCTTATTTCACGAGCGCGGTACTGAGCCCGGTGCGCACCGTCGTGACGATCCATGACCTCACGCCGTTCACGGCGGGGCATGACCGATGGCGTCATGGAGTGGCCCGGTGGGGAATCCGGAAAGCCGCGCGGTCCGCGTCCTTCGTCATCACGCCGACCGAAGCGGTCCGGGGGCAGGTCATCGATCGGCTCGGTGTGAATCCGGCCCGCATCGTCTCCATCCCCGAAGGGGTCGAGCCGCTGCCGGACGGCCCGCTTCACGATCCGGAGATCGCCGCGTCTCCCTACGTTCTCTTCGTGGGAGTCCACAAGCCCCACAAGAACCTGGCAGGGCTCCTCGACGCCATGGCGCTGGCCTTTCCCCAGGGCGAGGTGCGCCTGGTGCTCGCGGGGATCCCCTCCGCCTTCACGGCGGAGCTGCGGCGCCGGGCCGCGTCCCTGGGGATCCTCCAGCGCGTCGTCTTCACGGGGCCCCTGGACGACTCCCAGCTCGGGGCGCTTTACCGAGGAGCTTCGGCGCTGGCGCTCGTCTCCTTCGAGGAGGGCTTCGGGCTGCCCCTGGCGGAAGCCATGAGCATGCGCGTCCCGGTGGTGGCCTCCGATCTCCCCGTCTTGCGCGAGGTCTGCGGCGAGGCCGCGCTCTACGCGGATCCCCGGTCGCCGTCCTCGATCGCCGCGGCGCTGACCGAGGCGCTCGCGCGCCGGAACGGCGCCGCCGCGCGTCTGGATCACGGCGTACGGCGCGCGGCGGCGCTCTCCTGGCCCTCGCTGGCCCCCCGCTACGCCGTCTGCTACGGAAACGCGGAGAACGCATGAAGGTCGTGCACGTCTACAAGGACTACGAGCCGCCGGTCTTCGGCGGCATCGAGCACACCGTTCGGCTGCTCAGTGAGGGGATCGCGGCGAGGTCCGGAGCGGACGTGACGGTCGTGTGCTCCTCCCTGAGCTCGAGGACGAGCGTCGACCAGGTCGGCGCGGTGCGCGTGGTGCGCGCGGCCACCTTCGGCCGCATCGCGCGCGCTCCGGTGAGCCCGACGCTCATGTTCTGGCTGCGCCGTCTCCAGCCCGACATCCTGCATTTCCACCACCCCAATCCCACCGGGGAGCTGGCGTGCCTCCTGGCCCGCCCGCGTTGCCCCGTGGTCCTGACCTATCACTGCGACATCGTGCGGCAGAAACGCCTGCTGAAGCTCTACCGGCATCCCCTGCGGCGGTTCCTCGCCAGAGCCGACCACATCCTGGTCACGTCACCCGCCGCCCTCGAGGGGAATCCTTTCCTGGATCCCCATCGCGCCCGCTGCGAGGTGCTGCCGCTGGGCATCCGCGCATCCGATCTGGAGGAGACGGAGCGCACGCGCGAGGTCGCCGCCGCGCTGCGCCGGGCGCGTCCGGGACCGAACATCCTCTTCGTCGGCCGCATGCGTCCGTACAAAGGAATTCCGGTCCTGATCGATGCGATCGCGCACACGCCGGGAACCCTCGTGCTGGTGGGGCAGGGAGAATCGGAGGAGGAGATACGGCACAAGGTGCGGCGGGAGGGTCTCTCGGATCGCGTGGTGTTCACGGGCGACGTGCTGCAGTCCGATCTTCGCGGCTACTACCAGGCCGCGGACCTGTTCGTTCTGCCCTCCCTCGACCGCAGCGAAGCCTTCGGCCTGGCGATGGTCGAGGCGATGCACACCGGGCTCCCGGTGATCTCGACACGTGTCGGGACGGGTACGTCCCACGTCAACCTGGACGGGATCACCGGTCTCGAGGTGCCGCCAGGCGATGCCGCGAGCCTGGCTTCCGCCATCCGCTGGATTCTCGAGCATCCGGACGAGGCGAAGCGGATGGGCGAGGCGGGACGCGAGCGGTCGCTTCTGTTCACGCACGCGGCCATGGTGGACCGCACCGCAACCCTCTACCAGGAGCTCCTTCGCCAGAACGGTGCCCCGGCGCACGCGCGGCGCGCTGCCACGCGGACTCGATGATGGCAAGAGACCGCTGGGTGTGCCATGATCCTGGCCAGCGGCGTCCCCCCCCAACGTCGGCATCGTCGCATTTCCAGAGACAATCCAGCGCGCGGTCCAACCTCTTCGGTCGTAGGCACGGAGGTCAGCGGGAGTGACCCATCGCAACGTTGGGAACGGGAGCAGGAACGGACACGGACACGTAAACGGGAACGGGCACGGAGCTCCGGACGCATTCGTGAACGACGCCAAGGCGCCTCTTCCCGAGCCGCTGCGCGTCCTCATCACCGGGGGAGCCGGCTTCATCGGGAGCCACCTCGCCGAGAGCCTCATCGCCCGCGGCGCGGCGGTCACGGCGATCGACGACCTCTCCACCGGCCGCTACAGCAACATCGCCCACCTCGAGGAGCATCCGGGATTCCGGTTCGTGTACGAGTCGGTCACCAACGAGAGCGTCATGGACCGGCTGGTCAGCGAATGCAACCTGATCTTCCACCTCGCCGCCGCCGTCGGCGTGGAGCTGATCATCAAGAGTCCCGTGCAGACGATCGAGACGAACGTCCTCGGAACGGAGGCGGTTCTTCGCCACGCCCGGCGCTATCAGAAGAAGATCCTCTTCGCGTCGACTTCGGAAATCTACGGCAAGAGCGACAACCATCCCTACGAAGAGAATGACGACCGCGTCCTGGGTCCGACGACGCGCGGCCGATGGGCGTACGCCGAGTCCAAGGCCCTCGATGAGTTCCTGGCGCTGGCGTACCACCGCGAGCACCGGGTTCCCGTGGTCATCTGCCGTCTCTTCAACACGGTGGGCCCGAGACAGACGGACGCGTACGGCATGGTCATCCCGCGCCTGGTGAAGCAGGCGGTCTCGGGGCAGCCTCTGACCATCTACGACAACGGGCTCCAGTCCCGATGCTTCTGCCATGTGCAGGACGTCGTGCGCGCCCTGATCGATCTCGCGCTCAGCGCCCGCGCCGACGGGGAGATCTTCAACGTCGGCAGCGACCACGAGATCACCATTCTCGATCTGGCGCATCGAATCTTGAAGCTTTCCGGAAGCCGGTCGCCCCTCGAATTCGTCCCCTACGCAAAGGCGTACGCGTCCGATTTCGAGGACATGCGGCGGCGCGTTCCCAATACGGGGAAGATCCGGAACCTGCTCGGCTGGACTCCCAGGATCCCGCTGGATCAGACGCTTCTGGAGGTCATCGCCGAGTTTCGCTCGCGCCTCGAGCCTTCCCTGAGCCGCGAAGCCGTGCCCTTCGGCCAGCCGCGCTGAGGCTCGGCTAGGATCGACCGATTCCGGGAGGGTACCGTTGAGAATCGGAGTGGACGCGCGGAAGCTGCGCGACGGCGGCATCGGAACCTACATCCGAAATCTGCTCACCGTTTTCCTGATGCGGCCGGACGGCCATGAGTACGTGGTCTTCCTCCTCGGCGACGACCTGGGCACCTTCTCCCATCCCGGCTCCACGGCGGAAGAGATCCGCGTCCAGGCGGGGAAATATTCGGTCGCCGAGCACTGGCACCTGGCCCGCGCGGCCCGCCGCGCCCAGGTGGACCTCTACCACTCGCCCCACTACACGCTTCCGCTCCCCCTGCAATGCCCGGCGGTCGTCACCGTCCATGACCTGATCCACGTCCGCTTCTCGCGATTCTTCCCGGCGGGAGCCGGAATCTACGCGCGCACCATCGCGGGCGCCGCGGTGCGCAAGGCGCGCATGGTGCTCGTCGACTCGAGCCACGTACGGGACGACGTGCAGGAGATCCTGGGAGTGTCGCCGGATCGCGTGCGCGTGGTCCCGCTCGGAGTCGCCAAGGAGTTTTCGCGGCGGTCCGCCGCCGATGCGGAGCGCTTCCTACGAGATCGATCGCTCCCGTCCGCGTACATCCTCTACGTCGGCGCGCGGAAGAAGCACAAGAATCTGGCGCTCCTGATCGACGCGCTGGAGCGGCTTCCCAGGCCGGAGCGGCTGCCGCTCGTGCTCTCGGGTCCGCCCTGGCGACTGGGGCATCCGCTCGCGCAGCGCGCGCAGCGCGCGGGCGTCCTCAGCTGCATTCAGTTCGCGGGCCCCCTTCGCGACGAGGACGAGCTGGCGCTCCTCTACTCGGGCGCGGCACTCTACGTCCAGCCTTCGCTGGACGAGGGCTTCGGGCTTCCTCCGCTCGAGGCGATGGCGTGCGGCACACCGGTGCTGGCTTCCACGGCGGGCGCTCTCAAGGAAACTCTCGGAGACGCGGCGGTGCTCCTGCCGCCCAGCGAGCCCGAGGTCTGGGCCGCGACCATCGTCGATCTCCTGAGAGACAGCCTGCGCCGCGAAGGGCTGATCCGGCGAGGTATCGCGAGGTCGCGCGCGTACACCTGGGAGCGCACGGCCGAGCTGACGATGGCGGCCTACCGTGAAGCCCTTCACGTTGCCTGACGCCCTGGCGCGCGCCTCCGCGATTTCCTTCCTGCTGCTCGCCGCGGCATTGCCCTGGTCCGTGGCCCCGATGTCGATCGCGCTCGTGGCGTGCGCGGCGCTCACGTTCCTCGTGTGGGGCGTGCGCCGAGAGGGGTGGATGCGCACGCCCGTCGACGTTCCCGCGCTGGTCTGGCTATTGGCGTTGGTTCTCGCCTCCACGTTCTCGCTCGATCCGGGCCAAAGCTTTCCGCGTGTGGCGAAGGGCCTCCTCTTCCTCCTGGTTCCCGTCGCGGCGTATCACGGGCGCGACGAGCGGCTCGCGCGGCGCGCGGTCACGGTGCTTCTCGTCTCGGCCGTGGCGGCCGCCCTCTTCGCGCTGGGCCGCTTCGTTCTGGCCGGCCCGCATTTCCCGAACCGCGTCAAAGGCGCGGTGGGGCATCCGCTGACCTACGGGGGACAGGGGATGCTCTTCGCCTCGCTCGCGACCGCGATCGCGATCCGGTGCCGGGGACGCTGGCGCGCGGGTGCCCTGGCCGCGCTCGTGGTCCTTCTTCCCGCACTCGCGGGAACCTACACGCGAAGCGCCTGGATCGGATACGTGGCGGCCCTCGCCGTAATCGTGGCGTTCACGCGCGCGAGGTGGCTGTGCGGGGTCGCGGGCGGCGTGGCCGCACTGGCGCTCGTGCTCCCCGGCGTCTATCGCGCGCGCGCGTTCAGCATCCTCGACCCTCAGAGCCCCTGGAACCGGGAGCGGGTCCACATGTGGGATGCCGGGCTCCGCATGTTCCGCGACCATCCGTGGACCGGAGTGGGGTTACAGGATCTCCACTCGATCTACGAGGTGTACAAGCCGCCCGGCGCGGTAGAGCCCGCGGGGCATCTCCACAGCGTGTACGTCCAGGTGGCGGCGACCATGGGCATCGTCGGGTTGGCGGCCCTCGCCTTCCTGGTGGTGGGGCTCATGCGCGCCGCTTCACGGGCGTTCCTCGAATGGCGGAGGACGGCGGCCAGGGATCGATCTCCCTCCGGTGACTTCGCGGCCGCGATCTCCCTGGGCGTCTCGGCGGCGTTCGTCGGGTTTCTGGTCTCGGGTCTCATGGAGTGGAACCTGGGGGACGAGGAGCTCCTGGATCTCCTCTGCGTGCTCGTGGGAATCGCGTTCGGCGCGGTCGGGTGGGCGCGCCATCGCGCGGCCAGAGGAGGCGAGGAGCTCGCTCGAATCGAGCGCGCGCCCGATCAGCGGGACGAGGCTGTTGAAGCGGGCGGCGTGACGAGCAGATTGAGGTAGGGATACCAGGCTTGCCGCGGCGCCCGGCCGCGTGACAGGAGCTGAGCCCCTACGCGAATCATCGCGAAGGCCGCGCGCTTCCAGGGCGGCTTGCCTTCCATGGGGAACAGCGGTTTCGCCACGTCGAGCGGCGGATACACCAGCTCGTCCGGAACGAATCTCACCCCGAGCCCATGCCGCTCGAGACGCCGGCGGATCGAGGCGTACGTTCGATAGTGCACGTCCCACGTCTCGTCTCGTGAGATCGCGTACCGGTGACTCGAGCCGCGCAGGCGCACGTACCACTCCGCCATGCGCCGCGGCATCCAGGGCACGAGCCGGAGCGCGGTGTGGTCGTCCTTGGTCTGGAACCGGTTGGGCACCTGCACGAAGATCCCGCCCGAGCAGACCCGCGCGAGCTCCGGCAACACCCGCTCCAGCACTTCGTCGCTCAGGTGCTCCAGCACGACGAAGAGGGTCACCAGGTCGAAGGACTTGTCCGGGAACGGCAGCCTCCCGACGTCGTTCAGGACGAAGCGGGTTTCTGGAATTTCGTTTTCCCGGGCGAGAAGCCGTGCGAGCGCGAGATGCTCCTCGTGCAGGTCGATCCCCACGGTCTCGTAGCCGAGGGTGTTCATGAGAACGGTCAGCTCCCCCAGTCCGCACCCGAAGTCGAGAATTCGAGGCGTGCCGCGCACGCCACACTCCGAGGCGAGGTAGGGCAGGAGCCGTCCGAGCCATCGCGCGTACCCCGCGTCGGTCTGCTCGGTCTTGGACAATATGTCGCGTGTGATCGGCTCGTGGACGCGCGTTCCCCGGAGGGGCTCCAGACGTGTCCGGACCGCCTCCAGAAAGCGCTCCGCCTTGAGCGGCATCTCAGCCTCGCCCGCGCCGCTCGACGGCACGCCGGAGCGCCTGCTCGAACTGCCGGGCCGCGACCGACACGTCGAACCCGCGCGCCCGGGCACGGCCCGCTTCACCCATCCGCGCGCGAAGGTCCGCGTGGCCCAGCAGCCGGAGCATCGCGGCGGCCATTCCTTCCACGTCCCGGGGAGGCACGAGAATCCCGTTCAGGCCGTCCTCGATGATCTCGGGCACGGCCCCGACCCGGGTCGAGACGGCGGGGCATCCCCCGGCCATCGCCTCGAGCGGGGGAAGGCCGTAGCCCTCGTAGCGGCTGGGAAAGAGGAGCACCGCCGCCTCGGCGTAGAGCGTTCGCAGGGCCGCGTCGTCCGGATTCTCCACGTAGTCCACGAAGTCTGGAATCTCCCCGGCGCGCCTCCGGCCGAAGCAGCGCAGACGCGCCGCCGGAATCTCGCGGCGGACGCGCTCGAACGCGGCGAATCCGTCCACCGCTCCCTTGCGCTCCCCGGGGGCGTGCGGCATGAGCACCCCGGATCGGGCGGGCCGAGGCACGGGACACTCGGACCAGAAGGACACGTCGATGCCGTTCCGGACCACGGCGTCCGCCTCGACCCCCACCTCGTCGCGAAGAAGGCGCGCGGTGTATTCCGATCCCGCGATCCGGAATAGAGGCAGCCGGTAGGTGGCGTCCACATCTCTCGGGAGGCCGCTGTCGATCTCCCGGTGCTGGACGATGTAGCACTTCGCGCCCTTCCCGGGAGACAGCCGCGAGATCGAGCGCGCCGTCGGCCAGGCGGTCGCGACGATGGCGTCCGCGTCGGGTACGAACCGGTTGTTGATGCTCGGCACCATCCGGCTTTCTCTCAGGGCCGGTTGCCGGGGCGGCTTGGTGCCGTGCAGCACGTTGTTCCTGAGTCCGCCCAGCCAGGAGCGCACGCCCGCGAACCGGCGCGCCGAATCTCGAAAGCGGTAGGGGATCATGGGGAAGAGGACCGTGGTGTCGTGCCCCGCGGCCCGGAGAAGGTCGGCGTAATCGAAGGCGACGCGGGCGCCGCCGGTGAAGGACGGGGCGGGAAGAATGAACGTGACCTTCATCCGGCCGCGCGCCTCCGGGGATACGGCAGAAGGACCCGCACTTCTTCAAGCTTTACGTAGCGCGCCGCGGTCAGGACGCCCAGGACGACGAGGGCCGACACGCCGCCCAGGGCACCCGCCGCGATCCAGGCCACGAGCCCGGCCGAGGCGGGCATCACGCGATCGAGAGCCAGGGCACAGAGCCATCCCGCCGCCACCGCGAGCGTGGGGACGAGGTGCGGCGTGAGGAACACCTCGCGCCTCGTCCAGCCGAAGAGGGAACGGAAGCGCGCGAGAAAATAGACCGAGCCCGCCGCGTTGGAGACGATCCAGGCCACGAGCGCGCCCCGGAGCCCCCAGCGCGGGATCAACACGAGGCTGAGCAAGAGATGCGAGCCCGCCACCACGCCCGCGAACCGAGCCTCGACGTCGGGCCGCCCGATTCCGCGCACGAGGGTCGTTCCCATTCCGGTGGTCAGGGCGGCCGCGAATCCGATCGCGAGCGCCCGGAGCACCATAGCGGAATCCTCGTGCCCCGGCCCGAGCCACGCGATGAAGACGCGGCTGCCCGCGCCGAGCACCACCGCGAGCACGATCGCTCCCGCGCTCAGCACGAAGCGCGCGCCCCTGCGATAGAGCTCGCGCAGGCGCTCCCGATCCTGGGTGGCGTGGAACGCGGCCGCCGTGGGGAGCACGGCGAGGAGGAGAAACTGGGGAAAGACGCTCGCGGAGATGGCGACCCTGGCCCCCAGCTCGTAGGGGGTGATCGCGGCCAGGGCGATGAACGCCCCGAGCAGGAACTTGTCGATCTGCTGATGAAGCGCCGAGAAGATCCCCGCGAGCTGCATCGGGCCGCCGAAGGCGAGCGCCTCCCGAACGTGGGGCCGCGCGCGCGGCCACGAGCCAAAGCGGAACTCGCGCACCTTCATGCGCAGAAGAAGCGCCGCGCAGAGCATCCCCAGAAGCCAGGACCCCATCATGCCCAGCACCAGGCCCCGGAGCCCCAGCCCGAAGCGAAGCGCCAGCAAGATTCCGAGCCCCTGGAAGATCGTGATCGCCACCGCGACCGAATTCGCGAGGTCGAACCGGCCGTACGCCTGGAGCACGGACATGACGACGTTCACGACTCCCGCCAGGGCGAACGCGGCGCCCCCGGCGATCAGCGCGAATCGGGCGACGCCGGCCTGGGCGGGCGGAACGTGCAGGAGGCGGAGCGCGAAATCGCCCAGGAGAAACAGGACCGCGATCCACACCAGGCCGAGCGCGAAGAAGCCCAGGATCCCGAGCGTCGCGAAGGCGCCGGCCTCCTCGTGCGCGTCCCGGGCGCGCGCCCCCGCGACGTGGCGAAGGGTTCCCTGCACCAGTCCCAGATCGAAGGCGGAGAGGTATCCCGTGAGCGCGAAGAAGAGCGACCAGATGGCGTACCCCTCCGTCCCCACGGCACGGAGGATGCGCGGCGTGAAGACGAGCCAGAGGAGGACGCTGAGCACCCGCCCCGACGCGGCGTGGAGCGTGTTCGTCGCCAGACGCCGGCCGGTGCCGCCGCGGCTTCCGATCTCGATCCCGGGCTCTACCGGCTCCACCGGCTCAACGCGTTCCAAGGGAGATCGCCTCCTGATAGACGGCAAGGGTAGCGCGTGCCGTCTCATGCCAGGTGAACCGTGCTGCCTGAACCGGCCCCGCCGCGCGGAGCCGGCGCGCCACCGCTTCGTCCGTGACCGCGCGGCGCATCGCCTCGGCCAGCGCCCGCACGTCGTCCGGCGCCACCGTCAGCGCCGCGTCCCCGGCCACTTCGGGAAGGCTCGACGTGTTCGAGGTGACGACCGGGGTGCCGCACGCCATCGCTTCGAGCACCGGCAGCCCGAATCCTTCGAAGAGGGAGGGATACACCACGGCCGCCGCCTTCCGATAGAGCGCCGGCAGATCGCGGTCGAGGACGCGGCCGACGCGAAGGACGTGACCCTCCAGGCCCTCGGAGGCGAGGCGGTCGAGTACCGGCCGATAGCCCCATCCCAATCCCCCCGCGAGCACGAGCCGGTGCGGAATCCCCCGTCCGCGGAGCAGGGCGAACGCGTCGAGGAGGCGCAGGAGATTCTTCCGCGGCTCGAGCGTCCCGAGGAACAACAAGAAAGGCGGGCGGATTCCGTACCGTTCCAGCGCCGCCGCGTCGTCGGGACCCTCTCGTGGAGTGAAACGCTCCTCGTCGTAGCCGTCGGGCACGACGCGCATCCGGGCTGGATGGATCCCGGTCCGGAGGGCCAGCTCCTCCGCCGTGGCGCGCGAGGGAACGATCACCAGCTTCGCCCGCTTGCAAGCGCGGGGCACCATCTGCCGCAGATGGAAGCGGCTGAGTTTCGAATGGACCTCGGGATGGCTCATGAAGGTGATGTCCTGCACGGTGACCACGCTGGGCAGGCCTCCCACGTGCGGCACGATCGAGTTCGACGCATGGATCAGGTCCGCCTCCGGCAGCATGCCGCGGAGCGAGATGCCGGTAACCTGAGAGGAGAGCGAGAGCGCGCGCCAGGCGCGGTCCCGCCACGGGAGATTCTTCCGCCGGAGCCCCAGAAGCCAGGGCGGCGTCTCGATCTCGATCGGGCCCATCGTCGCATACGGAAGGAGCACGGGCGGCTGGGGCAGCTCGAGGAGCCCGTGGCAGAGCTCCCGCACGTAGCGCGCGTTTCCCGCTCCCTCGTGAAGTCCCGCCGAGACGTCGATCGCGACGCGCGGGGCGCTCACCGTGCGAGAAGCCAGGTGAGCTCGTCCCGGTGGAGCCGCAGCGAAGCCATCGCGGCGCGGCTCCCGCCGCGGATCCAGGCAGGGATGGCGCGCCGGACCGCCTTGAGCAGCGTGAGCAAGAGGGAGAGTCCCGTCACCGCGGCAGCCGCGAATCCGGGGCGGTGCTTTCTCATGAGCAGGACGTAGGCGCGCTGGATCATCAGGCTCGTGCGCTCGCGCGTCTTCCTCCAGCTCCCGCCCCATCCGTGCTCGATGACCGCCTCGGGGAGATACACCACCCGCCAGCCCGCGTCGTGCAGGCGCCAGCAGAGGTCCACGTCCTCGCCGAAGAAGAAGAAATCCTCGTCGAGGAGTCCCACCTGGGCCAGCGCTTCCGCGCGGAGGATCAGCGCCGCCCCGCAGAGCTCGTCCACGTCGCAGGTCAGGCCGTAATCGCGCCGCTCGAATCGATCCGCCGTCGCGCGGCGCACCCATCCCGGAACCGGCGTGATGGCGACCATGGACGCAAGGAGCGTGGGGAAGGCGCGGCCCGTGGGCTGGAGCGTTCCGTCGAAGTGGCGAAGCTGCGGCCCGCAGGCGCCCACGCGCGGATGCGCGTCCAGGTAGGCGACGAGACGCCGCAGGGCGCCCTCCGGAACGCGCGTGTCGGAGTTGAGGAGCATGCGGTAGCGCCCGTGGGCGAAGGTCAGCCCCTGGTTCGAAGCGCGGGCAAATCCGAGGTTCTCCTGGTTCTGGATGAGGCGCACTCCGGGAAACTCGGCCGCGACCATCGAGGCGCTCCCGTCCTGGGAGTCGTTATCGACCACGAACACCTCGGTGGAGACGCCCGCCTCGCCTCGCAGGGATTGGAGGCAATCCGAGAGGAGGTCGCGCGTGTTCCAGCTGACGATGACGATGCTGACGTCGGGAAGGCTCATGGGTTCGGAAGGCGGTCTCGCGCCGGGCGGGATTGTATCAATAACCGGTGATCTGGGGTAAGCTCCAGCCGCTCGCGCGCTTCGCGCGGCGAACCCCATGATCGGAAAGAATCGTCAACTCTTCGCCACCGGCGCGTTTCTCCTCGACGGTGTCCTGATCGCGGCATCCTGGCTCGCCGCCTACGGGCTGCGATTCCACGGGCTGGGTATCGCCACTCCCCTCGGCGTGCCGCCCCTTTCCCTCTATCTCTGGTTCGGGGCCGTGCTCACGCCGGTCGCGCTCCTCATCCTGAGATCGCTCCACATCTATCGCTCCACGCGCACCGCGCGGCTCTCCCAGGAGATGTTCGCGCTCGTCCAGGGAGTCGTCGCGATCACGGCCCTCGCGGGCCTCGGCTCCTACTTCTCACGCGGAGAGCTGAGCCGCTCCGTGCTGCTCCTCTTTGCCGTGATCGCATCCCTGGCGCTCTGCGTCACGCACGCTCTGGGAAGGTTCACGCTGCGCGCGATGCGCCGGAACCGCCGCAATCTCCGGCACGTCCTCATCGTGGGCACGGGGGAGCTGGCCGCCGAGCTCGAGCGAAAGATGACCTCGGAGGGGGATTTTGGATTCGCGGTGGAAGGCATGGTCGCGGCCCGCGCGGAGGAGACCGGCGGGACGATCGGGTCCACGAAGGTCCTGGGCTCGGTTGCCGACCTGCCGGAGCTGGTGGAGCGGAGCGGGGCGGAGCTGGTCTACCTCGCGCTGAACCGGAACGAGCACGAGGCGGAGCTGGAGGCGCTGGAGCGTCTGAACGACTCGACCGCCGCGGTCCGGCTGGTTCCGGATCTCGCACGCACCTTCACGCTGAACGCGAGCGTCGAGGATTTCGCCGGGACGCCGGTGATCCTCGTGACCGAGAGCCCGGGCCAGGGATGGAACGCGGTGCTCAAGCGGGTCTTCGATCTCACCTTCGCGGCGATCGGGCTCATCCTCCTTTCGCCGGTGCTTCTCTTGATCGCGATCGCGGTTCGCCTGGACTCGCCCGGTCCCGCGCTCTACGGGCAGGAGCGCGTGGGGCTCAGCGGCCAGCGCTTCAAGATGTACAAGTTCCGAACCATGCGCCAGGACGCGGAGCCGGAGGGGAACGCGGTGTGGGCCCGGCCGGGGGATCCGCGCAGGACGCGGCTGGGGTCGCTCCTACGGCGCACCTCGCTCGATGAGCTGCCTCAGCTCTGGAACGTGCTCGTGGGGCACATGAGCCTCGTGGGTCCGCGCCCCGAGCGTCCCCACTTCGTGAAGCAGTTTCGCGCCCAGATCCCGCGCTACATGCTCCGCCACCACGTGAAGGCCGGCATCACCGGATGGGCGCAGGTGAACGGGCTTCGCGGCGACACCCCGCTCGATCGGCGGATCGAGTACGATCTCTACTACATCCAGAACTGGTCGATGGGATTCGACGTGAAGATCCTTCTTCTCACCGTGCTCCGCGTGTTTCGCGACCAGAGCGCCCATTAGCGTGCTCGAAGTCGCTCCCCTCGCCTTCTTCTCGGCCCTGGCGTTGACGCCCCTCGCGCGGCGCCTCGCGCGCGCGACCGGCTACGTGGATGATCCCGCCGCGCGCAAGGCGCACGCGCAATCCACGCCCCTCCTCGGGGGAGCCGCCGTCGCGGCGGCGCTCGTGATCGCGCCGCTCCTCGCGCGAGCGATGGGCGCCTCCCCGATCGCGGCGCCCACCACGGGGGTCGTGGTGGGGGCGCTCATCGCGCTCGCGCTGGGATTGATCGACGACCGCCGGCCACTGGGTCCCAAGTCAAAGCTCCTGGGGCAGCTCTTGGCGGGGGCCTGCCTCGTCTACTGGGGGACCTCGGTGCCGGAGCTCCGCCTGAACCCCATCCTGGGAATCCTCGCGGTGGTCGCGGTCGCGGCGTTGCTCAACGCGATGAACTTCCTGGACAACATGGACGGCATCCTTGGCGCGCTCGTCCCGGTGACCGCGTGCGGCTTCGCGGCGCTCGCCCTGATCCACGGCACGCCCGTGGACCTTGGCCTCGCGTTCGGGCTGATCGGCGCGTGCGCCGGATTCCTTGTCTATAACGCGCCCCCCGCGCGGATCTTTCTTGGCGACGCGGGCAGCCATCTCCTCGGCTTCAGCCTCGCGGCGCTCGCGCTGCAGTCGCTCCAGGGATCCTTCACGCTGCCGCATCTCGCCGCGGTCCTTCTCATCCTTGCGTATCCGATTTTTGACGCCACGTTCGTGGTGTGGGACCGCGTTGTAGGACGCCGTCCATTCTACGTAGGCGGTACGGACCACACGACACATCGGCTCGGGAAGCGCTTCGGGAAGTGGGGAACCATCGCAATCGTGTCACTTGCGTCCTCTCTGAACGCATGGCTCGGCGTATGGACCTGGGGGCGTTCCGACGCCTTGTCAATCGTCTGCGTTTTATGCGTTTCTGCCCTTGGATACGCCCTTTTTGGCACCGTGCTGAGACACATCAGTCCCACCACCCAGTTCGTCACTTGACAAACTCGTTTTACACTTGTATTCTGCCTTGACGCAGGGAGTAGGGCGCAGCCTTGCAGGCCGGAACAAAACAAGGGGTGGGGAACATGACGCAGCGTCCAGATCCGTCTCAACCCAGAGACCCCAG
This sequence comes from Candidatus Dormiibacterota bacterium, assembly GCA_035635575.1. GTDB lineage: Bacteria > Eisenbacteria > RBG-16-71-46 > SZUA-252 > SZUA-252 > WS-7. The sequence continues at coordinate 60,108 of DASQAV010000131.1, forward strand.
CGCGTCCGAAATGCCCGAGATCGACCCTCTTGAGCGGCTCAGCAGGGGCTTGACGCAGTGGGAGCGGGAACTGTTGCAGGAGCCACGGTCGCCCTCGCGGCCGCGTACCGTAACCGACCTCGATCGCATCACGCACGTCCTCCAGGCAGCGCGATCCGTCACCGGCACCCTCGATATCAATGAGCTCCTGATCCGCGTCGTCGACGCCGTGATCCAGGTGGCCGAAGCCGACCGCGGATTCCTCATGCTCATGCACGAGGACGGAAAGCTCCGCTTCGAGGTCGCGCGCAACAAGGACGAGACCACCCTTCCTTCCGACGAATTCCAGATTTCCTGGGGCATCGCCGAGGAAGCGGCGCACCGCCGGGAAACGGTCTGGGTCGCCGACGCGATGGGCTCCTCGCTCTTCGCGGAGCGGAAGAGCGTTCGCGAGCTCTCCCTCCGCACCGTGGTCGCGCTCCCGATCCTGAGCAGCGGGCGCGTGCTCGGCGTGCTCTACATCGATTCCCATTCCGTCACGCACGAATTCACTCCGGACACCATCACGCTGCTCGAGGCATTCGGGGCGCTCTGCGCCGTGGCGCTCGAGAACGCGCGCATGCACGAGGCGCTGCGGGATTCCAAGAGCCGCCTGGAGATCGAGAACCAGAATCTGCGGCGCGCCCTCAAAGAGGATTTCCGCTACGGGCTCCTGGTGGGGCGCAGCCCGAAGATGCTCCGGGTGATCGAATTGCTGGAGAAGGTGATCCCGACCCAGGTCTCGGTGCTCGTCCAGGGAGAGACCGGCACGGGGAAGGAGCTGATCGCTCGGGCGATCCACATGAACGGTCCGCGCCGCGAAAAGAGCTTCGTCGCGGTGAACTGCGGCGCCCTTCCCGAGAACCTCCTCGAGAGCGAGCTCTTCGGCTACAAGAAGGGCGCCTTCACGGGCGCCACGGAGGACCGGCCCGGGCTCTTCGAGGCCGCCGATGCCGGCACGATCTTCCTCGATGAGGTGGGGGAGATGCCCGCGTCTCTGCAAGTGAAGCTCCTCCGCGTCCTGCAAGACGGCCACATCCGCCGCGTGGGCGACACGGTCTCGCGCAAGGTGGACGTGCGCCTGGTCGCCGCGACCAACCGCGACCTCAAGGCCGAGGTCGAGGGCGGCCGGTTCCGGCAGGATCTCTTCTTTCGTATCAACGTCGTGCCGCTCGAGCTGCCGGCGCTCCGCGAACGAGGGGAGGACGTGCTCCTCCTGGCGCAGCACTTCCTCGATCAATTCGCCAAGCAGCAGCAGCGGAAGCTCCGCGGCCTGACCCCGGAGTCGCGCGAGCTCCTGCTCCGGCATCCCTGGCCGGGGAACGTGCGCGAGCTGGAAAACGCCATGGCACGCGCCGTGGCGCTGGCCGACGAGGGCGCCTCGCTGGAGCCTTCGCTCTTCGGGCTCGGGGCGCCCGTCACGCGCCGCTGGGACGGGCAGCACACGCTGCGGGAGACCCTCGACGCGGTCGAGGCGGATACGATCCGCGAGGCGCTACGGCAGTGCGACCAGAATGTTTCACGCGCGGCACGCGCGCTGGGCGTGAGCCGGCAGCACCTTCACAATCGGATGAACTCGCACGGCATTCGCCGCTCGCGGGTCATGAACGAGCCGGCCGCATAGCGGCGAAAGAAACCCGAGTGGCGCCTCACGTCGAGCGCCGGCTCGCTTCGCTCCGCGCGATTCTCATGCAGAGCGACGCCGAGATCCGCGCACAGTACCCCGAATATTTCCTCACGTACTATACGTATCTCCGCATCCTCCGGAATCCCGCCCGCATCGAGCACGTCTTCCAGAAAGCCCACGACATGTACCGGTACCTGGAAGCGGAGGGGAAGGACGTCCTGGACCTGGGCGCGGGGTTCGGCATCGAGGCGCTCCTGGTCGCGATCTATGGAGCGCGCCGGGTGGTCGCCACGGAGATCGATCATGACATGGTGGAGGTCGGGCGGTACCTCGCCGAGCGGATGGATCCGCCCATGGCCAATTTCGAATCGAAGTACGGGGACGGGATCTCGATGCAGCTCCCCTCCGGTAGCTTCGACGGGATCATGACCAACTGCGTGATCTCCCACGTGCGCGACCTCGAGGGGTTCCTGGCCGAGACGACCCGGCTCCTCCGGCCGGGGGGAATCTTCTTCCTGAGCGACGAGAACAATTCCCTCTACCTGCCCGCGCGTCCGCGGCGGCGCCGGGGATGGCGCAGTATGGAGGCCGAGCCGGATGGCCCCTGGTTCCAAGTGCGCATGGCGTACATCGGGGAGCACGTTCCCCAGCTCAGCGGAAACGAATTGCTGGAAGCGACGCGGATCACGCGGGGGCTCGTGGGCAAGGACATCATGGACGCCGTCCGCGACTATCGGGAATCGCGCCGTCTCCCGACCCGGCCCGCCTTCCTCTACCGGCATCCGATCGACGGCCAGTACCCCGAGCGGGAGCTCAACCCCTACTGGCTCATGCGCAAGTTCCGGGACCAAGGCCTCACTCCGGAGCTTCTTCCCGCGTTCTTTTCCCGGGGGATCGAGAACCATCCCCGGCAATGGGTGAAGGACGTTCTTCGCCTTCTCTGCACCGCGTGCCCCGCGCTTTCGGTCTACGTCTGGCCCATCATGAGGCTGCGGGGAAGAAAACCCGTGTTGACACCTTCCGCCGGCGTCTCCTAGTCTCGCGCCGATGCGAACCGGCCTCCTGAGCCGCGCCCGCGAGCGCCGACCGCAATTCGCAGCGCCGCTCCTCGCGTCGCTTCTCGTTCTCCTTTCCTCTCCCGCGTTCGCCGCATCCCCCGAGACCTCGCCGCCTCCTGCCGCGGATCTTCCCGCCCCCACGGGCTTCTCCGCGAAGGATCGCCCCGGGGATTCTGGGAACGCGACCTTGCTGACGTGGAAGGATCCGTCCGGGGTGCCCGAAGGCGCGATGATCCAGATCCGCCGCGCGGTTCCGCCCGCGTACGACTGGACCGACATCGCGACGGTGAAGCTGGGTGTGGAGCGTTACGAGGACACGACGGCGAAAGACGGCGTTGTCTACCGCTACGAGATCGCGGTAACCGTTCCCGCCGCTGGAGTTTCGGGCCCGCCGGTCGTGAGCGACCCCGTTGCCTCGCACGACAACTGGTTCAGCAAGGACCGCACGAATTCCTTCATCGCCTCGGTCCTCTTCATCTTCATCCTCCTGATCTCCATCACGATGGCGAAATCGGGGAAGAACATCTTCATCCGGCGCATTGCGGGGTTGAACGCCATCGACGAGGCGATCGGGCGCGCCACCGAGGTCGGGAAGAAGGTGCTCTACATTCCCGGGATCCAGAGCATGGACGAGATCCAGACCATCGCCTCGATCTCGATCCTGGGCCACGTGGCGCGCGCGACCGCGCGCTACGGTGCGGACCTGGACGTCGCGAATCGCGACCCGCTCACGTTTGCCTCGGCACGCGAGGTGGTGCGCTCGGCCTACCTCGAGGAGGGACGACCCGACCTCTTTCGCGAGGAGATGGTGAACTACGTCACGTACGACCAGTTCGCGTTCACCGCCGCGGTATCCGCGCGGATGATCCGGGAGAAACCGGCGGCGATCTTCCTCATCGGGTACTTCTTCGCCGAATCGCTCATCCTCGCTGAAACGGGGCAATCCACCGGGGCCATCCAGATCGCCGGCCAGGCGGACCCGACCCAGCTCCCGTTCTTCGTCGCGACCTGCGACTACACGCTCATCGGCGAGGAGCTCTACGCGGCGAGCGCCTACCTCACGCGCGAGCCGATCCTCCTGGGCTCGATGCGCGCCCAGGATATCGCCAAGGGCATCGTCATCGTGCTCGGGATCGGGGGCATCATCGTGACGAGCCTGGGCCTGACCTGGTTCCCGGACCTCTTCAAGACCAAATGAACTTCGAATTCGGACGCGTCGCTCTCGTCGTGCTCTTCGCCCTCCTGCCGATCGTGGGGATCGCGCTCGGCTTCTTCGTTCCGGCCCTCCGCGCGCGGGGGCCGCTCTTCGTGGCCTTCTTCGCCGGTATCATCCCGATTCTTTCGCTCTACATTCCGAGGCAATTCCTCTCGGGCGAGACGGGGATGAGACCGAGGCTCGACCAGTGGCTCATCATCGTCTACGGGTTCGCGCTCCTGCTCGGGATCGTGAACGTAATCCAGAATGGATCGCGCAAGATCGCCCGCCGCGAGAAGGGATGGCCCTACTCCGCCGTGCTGATGACAGGCCTGTTCCTCACGGGAGGGCTGGGCATCTGGGGGGCGGTCTCGGGGCAGGGGATCACGACGCTCCCGGACGGATCGGGAACGCCCTTCAAGTGGATCGCGGATCATTTCTTCCTGCCGCTCCAGGCCACCATCTTCGCGCTCCTCGCGTTCTTCATGGCCTCGGCCGCATTCCGCGCGTTCCGCGCCAGAAACACCGAGGCCACCATCCTCCTCGCCGCCGGCATCGTCGTCATGGCGGGCCGCGTTCCCTTGCTCGAGTTCCTGTCGTCTCCGTTCCCCCCGCTTCAGCCCACCGCGGCGGTCGCGAGTCAGGGGTTGGGGAAGCTGACCGAGTGGATCATGAGCACCCCCAACGGCGCGGCCCAGTCGGGCATCATCATCGGCGCGGCGCTCGGCGCCGCCTCGATGGCAATCCGAGTCATCCTCGGGATCGAGCGTGGGTACCTGGGTCTCGGAGGAGGGGAGTAGCGTGGCGCGATTCTTCGACAAGTTGCTGAATCTGGACCGGCGCTGGCTCTTCCTTCTCGTGTTCCTAGGCGTTGCTGTTCCCATCATCCTGCCGATCGGCCTGCCCGTGACCACGACCGGCCCAACCCGCTCCGCCTTCGAATATATCGAGGCCTTGAAGCCCGGCGACTACGTCATCATCTCTTTCGATTACGGTCCCTCCTCCGCTCCTGAGAACGACCCGATGGCCGAGGGGATCATGCGGCAGTGCTTCCTCAAGAAAATCCGCGTGGTGGTCATCGTGCTCTACCAGCTTGGGGGACTCCAGCTCGCGAGCAATTCCGTCGCCAAGGTCTCGGCGGAATTCCCCAATCTCAAATATGGCGTGGACTATGTGAACCTGGGCTACAAGGACGGGGCCGCGGCGGTCATGAAGCGGATGGGGGACGACATCGCGGGCGCCTTTCCGACCGACGTGCGCGGCACACCGCTCTCCCAGATTCCCATCATGAAGGGGCTGAGAAGCCTCCGTCAGGTAAGCGTGGTCGTCACCGTCGCCACCGGGCTCATCGGCGAGTACTGGATCACGCAGGCCCACCAGCAGAGCGGCGTGCCGGTAATCGTCGGTCCGACCGCCGTGGGCGCGCCGAAGTACTACGCCTACCTGAACGCGGGGCAGCTGGTGGGGATGCTCGGTGGGATGAAGGGGGCCGCGGAATACGAGAAGCTTCTCGCCGCGCGCTACCCGGAGCTGGGGCGCTTCTACAAGACGACCCGCGCGTTCACCGCCACGAAGGGGATGGACGCCCAGACCGTCATCCACTTCGTCATCATCCTGTTCATCCTGATCGGGAACATCGCATTCATGAGCCGCCGCGCAGCGCAGAAGAAGGCGGCTGCGCGATGACGCCCATGCCCGATATCGGGACCTGGGTCGCGGCGCTCCTCACGCTCTTTGCGTTCTCGTTCCTCTACAAGGACAACCCTCTATTCCGATTCACCGAGAGCCTGTTCGCCGGGGTCTCGCTGGGGTACTACGTGGGGACGACGCTGAACCAGACGCTGGTTCCGAACCTCATCAAGCCCCTGACCCACGACTTCAACCAGAACTGGGATCTCCTGGTGCCGGGACTTCTGGGCCTGCTGCTCTACATGCGTTACGTGCCCAAGACCGGATGGGTTGCCCGCTACGCGCTCGGGATCTACGTCGCCTACTACATCGGTCTCGATTTCACGAGGCGCATCCACGGCGAGGTGCTGCCGCAGCTGGGGCGGGCCATCGTTCCGCTCTCGCACCTGGACGGGCACACGATCTTCTATTCCCTGATCTTCGCGATCGGCGTATTCAGCGTGCTGATCTATTTCTTCTTCTCCAAGGAGCAGGACCAGGTCACGCGGCGCATCGCGCGCGTGGGCATCTGGTTCCTCATGGTCTCCTTTGGAGCGGCCTTCGGATTCACGGTCATGGGGCGCGTCGCGCTCCTCATCGGCCGCCTCAATTTCCTGATCCTGGATTGGATTTACCCCCTGATCGGAATCCGGTAACATCCGGGTAACCGGTCCGCGCGTTCAGGGTTTCTTTCCCGCCGCGGCCGATGCCTCGAAGTTGACCATCGGTACCGTGTTCTTGTTCCCGGCGGGATATTCCACGGTCACGATGTCGCGCAGCGCGGCGATGCGCTGCGTCAGCCCGGCGACCGTCTCGGTCGCGGCGCGGATCCGGGCCACCTTGTCGCGCGCGTCCGCCGGAAGCCCCGGATGGACGTGGAGCAGCTGGGCATTTCCCTGGATCACTTGCAGCGGATTGTTGATCTCGTGGTTCAGCGCCACCGCCATCGCCGACACCGCCTTCATCCGCTCGATCCGAAGACGCTCCTCGCTGGCCTGGTGCAGCGCGATCGCGTTCCGCACCTTCAACGGAATCTGAAAGCGAATGTCACACTCCGACAGGGGCTTCGTGAAGTAGTCGATCGCTCCCAGCTCCAGACTCCGCTGGATGTCGTCCTGCGCCGTGGACGCGCTGGCCACGATGAAGGGGATTCTCGCGAGCGTCTCGCTCTTGCGCATCGTGAGGATGACGTCGAAGCCGTTCGGGTGGGGCATCATCAGATCCAGAAGCAGGAGATCGACCCGCTGGGTCTCCATGATCTGGAGCGCCTGCTCGCCGCTCTCCGCCTCCAGGAAGTTGTAATCCCCCTGGCGCAGCACCATGCGCAGGAGCTTCCGGCTATGGGCCTCGTCGTCAACGACCAGTAGGTGGAACGGCATGGCTCCTCTTCGAGATCAGCGTTTCGATCCGTGCGAGCAGATCGTCCGCACTCACGATGGGTTTCGAGACGTAGTCGTCCGCGCCACTCTCTTTCAGGAACTTCTCCCGGGACCCCTTCATCGCGTGCGCGGTCGCGAGCAGCACCGGCACGTGGCGGGTGGCGGGATCGCTCTTCAGCCTTCGCGTGATCTGGAGCCCGTCGACCGGCTTGCCGTCCAGGTGGCTGTTCGAGAGCGACACGTCCATGATGACCAGATCCACGCTCCCGGCCTTGATCTCCTGGATGACCCGCAGGGGGTCCTCCGTGATCTCGATCACGTAATTGCCCTTCCGCGTCAGGATCAGCTGGAAGAGCTTGGCGTTCATCGGGTCGTCTTCGACGATCATGATTCGTTGAGGCATTCGTCCCTCGCTGTGCCCGACTCCGCCCGGGGTGGTGCCGCCGGGAACGTCAGGCTGACCCGCGTTCCCTTGCCCGCTCCCTCGCTGACCATCGCGATCTTTCCGCCCATCCGCTGGACCAGAGACTTCGTGATCACCAGGCCGAGCCCGGCACCCTGGTGGCGCCGCTTGTAGGATCCATCGACCTGCGAGAACTTCACGAAGAGGCGCGCCTGATCCTCCCTGGCGACCCCGATGCCGGTGTCTTCGATGACAATCCGGATCTCGTCGGGGAACTCGTGCCTGGACGCTCGCACCCTCACCCCTCCCTTATCGGTGAACTTGACCGCGTTCCCAAGCAGGTTCAGGAGCACCTGGCGGAGGCGTGCCGGATCAAGCTGCATCTCCAGGGGGTACGAGGGCGTATCGGCGGTGAGCCCGATCCCCTTGCGGGCCGCCGCGGGGCGCAGCGTGTCCACCGCCGCCAGGAGGGTCGGCGCCGCATCTCCCGCTTCCAGGGCCATTTCCAGCTTGCCCGCCTCCACTTTCGCGAGATCCAGGATGTCGTTGATCACCACGAGGAGGTGCTCGGCGCTTTCCCGGATGGAACGGGCGAAGGTCCGGCCCTCCTTCTCCGATTGGGCGACGCCCTGCTCGAGAAGGGTGGCAAAGCCGATCACGGCGTTGAGGGGAGTGCGGAGCTCGTGGCTCGTGTTGGCCAGGAACTCGTTCTTCATGCGACTCCCTTCGGCCAGCTTCTCGTTCGCCGTCTGCAGCTGCTCATTGATCAGCTCCAGCTGCTCGGTTCGGTTCTGGATCACCTCTTCGCGCTCGCGCCGATCGCTGATGTCGCGGCCGACGATCACCCAGGCGTCCTCGCTCCCCTCGCGGTTCATCGCCTTGGAGACGGTGGCCTCGGCGGGGAATTGCCCGCCGCCCACCATGCAGCACGCCAGCTCGCCCTGGAATCCGCCTTGGTCGCCGAGAACCCGGAGCAGGGAGGCGCGGTCGGCGCGATCCAGGGGAACGAACATGCTCTCGATCTCGCGGCCGCGGAGCTCTTCGTCGGGAGTGTTCCCCAGCGCGCGGCGCGCGGCGGGGTTGGCGTACGTGACCTTGCCCTCGAGATCGAACCCGACCAGCATCTCGTCGGTGCCGCGCATGTAGGAGGCGAGGAGCTGATCGCGCGATTCGAGCTGGATCCGCTTCAGTCCCTGCGTGAGCTGGCCCGCGAGCCAGCGGATCAAGGTCACGTCATTGGGAGCGAACTCCCGGGACTCTCCGGCGAAGCACTGCAGCACTCCCGTCGGATTTCCCCGCTCGAGCAAGGGCACGGAGCACACGCTGGGGCTCGACTGCTCGGGGTCCATCTCCCGGGGCTCGAGCGCGGAGATGCCGCGCATCGCGACGATCGCCAGCGGCCCCTTCTCGCCGGCGCGGCGGTAGAGCGCCCACTCCTGAAACCCGGTCGCCTCCGCCATCGTGTCCAGCGCGGTCCGGATCAGGTCCCCTTCGCTTCCCGCCCGCATCATGACCTCGGCCAGCCGGTGGATGCTGAGACGGGCGTGAATGTTCCGGTTCCGTTCCTGCTCGAGATGGCGCTTTCGGTAGCGGTCGTATCCGGTGAACCCGATTCCGCCCAGCAGGACCACGCACACCGCGATGGCCTCGGCGCGGAAGCGGCGCTCGGATCGAAGGGCGGCCTCCGCCCCCACGTCGACCACCAGGACCGCGACCGCCTTGCCCTCCTTGTCCCGGATGGGTGCGTAGCCTCCGAGCCAGCTTCCGTGCCGATCCTCGAAGGGCGCGGGGTCCGCGGTGGGACCGGACATGCCGTGCTGGACTTGCGGGCGCGCTACGGCGTTGAAGAGGTCCCCACGATGGATCTGCTCCTTGGGATCCGCCACGGCGTCGAGCGCGAACCGCCAGTTCCTGGAACGCGGCCCCGGCGTGAGCACGAAGATCCTTCTCACGTCGGGGTTGGCCTGCCGCGCGGCGATCAGCCGGGCGCAGAGCTCGCCATATTGCGGGGTGGTCTCGTCCGTCCGCGAGCCGAGCGCCTGAAGCTCATCGGCCGGAATGCCTCCCGCGATCGTCGCCGCGAGGGCGGCCACCCGGACGCGCCCCTCCTGGTGGAGCCGCTCGCTGAGATACGCGGTCAGCGCGCAGACGAGCGCGACCGTGAGGGTCGCGGTGAGCGCCGTGAGCCACGCGTAATGCGCGCGAATCTTCCCGATGTTCTGCGGGCTTCCCGGCGTGGACGCGGCAGACTGGGACTCCGGCCGCCCCGGCTTGCTCGAGGCAATATGGCTCTCTGGCAACGTACCTCCCTTTCCGCGTACCTATCGGACGGTGGTGCAAGGAACTACAGCGAAAAGGAAGGGTTTTAGGCATGGCACCTCTTTGCTAGCGTCCATCGCCACAAGGGATTATCATTCCGGCCCGTGCGTCTGAACCCGATCCTAGGTCTCTTGCTGGTGTGCCTGGTCGCAGCACCCCTCCCGGGGTGCTCGCGCAAGGCGGAAAAGCTGGTGGGAGCCGGCCGCGTGATCCGCGGCCCCGGGGGCCTTGGAACGACGACGCGCGTCCAGCCCACGCCCGACCGCGATACGTACGTGGAGCCCGGGACGGCGGACTTCGGCGACCTCCTCATCGTCGGGAGCGACACCCTCTTCACCGCGCGCATCTTGATGGCGGTCGCTTCCTGGAGCGTTCCCAGCGACACGCTCCCCGGTTTCTCCCTCGGGCAGGTCTGGCTCGAGGTGCCGCCGGACACCACGTTCTTCGAGGGCGGCAACGTGAATCTCCACCTGACGGGGTCCTCGTGGGACACGACGTCCGTCGCGTGGCCGGGGCCTGCGCTTTCGACCCTGCTCGGATCCGCCGTCGACGATCGCCTCACGCCGGGTGCGTTCGTCCTTCCCCTGAATCCCGCCGTGTACGACTCGATGAAGCGCTGGGCGCAGGCTCCGGGCACGGTGCCCGGATTCGCGCTGGAGCGGCCGGGACAGGGATTGCTGGCCTACAAGAGCAAGGGATCCCGGTTTCGCGTGGAATACACGCACACCGTCTCGGGGAGCCCAAAGACGGACACGCTCAGCACGACCGTCACGCAGAACTTCTACCTGCACTCTCCGATCGCGCCCCCGCCGGCGGGAACCGAATCGGCGCTCATCCTCGGCGGGATCTACAAGGCGGGGCTCGCCCTCCACTTCCCGCTCGATTCGGTGCCCGCGAAGGTATCGATCGACGAAGCCCTGCTCGTGTTGAAGCAGGTCGTGGGACCGCCCTTCAATCTGGCGAGCTCGGACACGCTCGCAGTCGTCCAGGTCCGGCGGATCGAGTTGCCCTGGGGCGAGAGCGTCACCGAGAAAGCGCTGCTGGGCGTGGACAACGCCACGACCGCGTCGCGACTCTTGCGCTTGGCCTATACCGCCGCGGACAGCACGATCCGGATCACCATTCCCGGGCCGCTCATCCGCGAATGGGCCTCGACGTCCTCTTCGAACCAGGGGTTCTTCCTCTCGCTCGTCCACCGCACGGATCCCAGGCGCAAGTTCCTGATCGGCTCCCGCGAGTCCACGGCTCCTGCCCAGCTTCACGTGACCTACACCGATCTCCCGCCGGGGAGGTTCTGATGCGCCGCCCCGCGTCGGCATTCGCATGGAGGTCCGCGCTCGCCGGCCTCTTCGCGCTCGCCGCACTCGCGGCGCCGGCCGGCGCCAATTCGATTCTTTCGGTCGGAGGATTTGGCGAGCCCCAGCTCGAGGAGGCCGCCCGGCTCCGCGCGCTCGGAGGAGCCGGCGCCGCGGAGCACGGACCACGCGACATCTCGCTCGTCAACCCGGCCTCGCTCTCCGACGTGGATCGGATTCTCCTCCAGATCACCGCACTTCCGGCCGCCCGCCGAATCAGCGCGAGCTCCGGTATCTCCGAGACCGCGTACGAGACCACATTCCCATCCGCTCGCGGCGTGATCGCCCTGCCGGGAGGAATCGTGATCGCCGGGAGCTACGTCGCGGGTACCGACGCCGAGTTCCGCGTGGTCCGCTCGGAGAACCAGGGCGTGCCCTCGACGGTCGAGATCAACGGAACGGGCGGCATGAACTTCCTGCGCGCGAGCGTGGCGCGGCGCATGGCGCCGCCGCTCAGGATCGGCGTGGACTGGGAGGTGATCTCCGGGAGCTACCGCGAGCTCTGGTTCCGCACCTTCTCCGATCCGGGACTCACGCCCGCGCGGGACACGCTGGAGACGAGGTATCCCAAGAAGGCTCGCTGGAGATTCGGAGCGCAATTCGTACACGAAGGCTGGACCCTGGGCGGCGTCTTCGAGACCTCGCAGAATCTCCCGGTCGAGCAGCGGCAGTCCACCGGCGGGGCCTCCGAGACCGCCGTGGTGGGGCGCCTCAAGTATCCGAGCGGGCTCGCCCTCGGAATCTCCGCGCCGCTCCGGACGCGTCTGCGCGCCGTGGCCCAGTACCGGCGGCAGAACTGGGCCCGCTCCTCCTTTCCGAGCACGCTCGTGGATTTCCGGGCGCAGCAGCGCTTCTCGTTAGGCATCGAGCGGACGCGCCCGCCGGAGGGAGCGGGCTCGGGGTCGATCTGGAGCCGGATCCCGCTTCGCGTCGGAGGGTATTTCCTCCAGTGGCCGGATCTCCTGCCCCGGGCGGGAGCGTCCGACATCTCGGGCGGCACCGTGGCGGTCGATGAGCGCGCGCTCACGTTCGGCGCCGGAATCGTCACGAAGGATCAGGGAGGCGGGCTGGATCTCTCCCTGGAGCTGGGAACGCGGGGGGACAAGGACGCGCTGGGCGTGACCGAGAAGTTCGCGCGCCTGGGGATTTCATTCCTCGTGAGCGATGAGACGTGGAGGGGGTCGTTCCACCGCTGATCGTGCCGTACGCTCGTCTGCTTCAAGATGTCCTTCTGGCCATCTATCTCGCCGTGTGGGTGGTCTTCGCCGTCTACGGCATCCATCGCATCCATCTCATCCGGCTCTTCCGCCGCAGGGGCCGCGATCTCTCCCCTCTTCCTGCGTCGAGATCGGGCGGCTGCCCGCGCGTCACGGTCCAGCTGCCCGTCTACAACGAGCGCTACGTCGTGAACCGCCTGCTGGAGGCGGCCGCGGCGCTGGACTACCCGCCGGACCGCCTCGAGATCCAGCTCCTGGACGATTCCGTGGACGAGACCCGCGAGATCGCGGCGGCCAAGGTGCGGGAGCTTCGCGGGCGCGGAATCGACGTGGTCCACATCACGCGCCATCGGCGCGAGGGCTTCAAGGCGGGCGCGCTTCAGCACGGGCTCGAGCGCGCCAAGGGGGAGCTCCTCGCCGTCTTCGACGCCGACTTCGTGCCGCCCCCCTCGATCCTTCGCCAGATGGTGCCCTACTTCCAGGACCCGCGCGTAGGCGTGGTGCAATCGCGGTGGCAGTATCTGAATCAGGATTACTCGATTCTCGCGCAGGCGCAGGCGATCTCCCTGGACAGCCACTTCGTCATCGAGCACGCCGCGCGAATGGCGGGGGGACGGTTCCTCAACTTCAACGGCACTGCGGGCATCCTACGTAGAGCATGCATCCTGGACGCGGGCGGCTGGCAATCGGACACGCTCACCGAGGACCTGGACCTGAGCTATCGCGCGCAGCTCCGTGGATGGCGCTTCGTCTTCGCGCCCCACGTGCTCTGTCCCTCGGAGCTTCCCGTCGAAATGAACGCCTTCAAGGCGCAGCAGCACCGCTGGGTGAAAGGATCGATCCAGGTGGCGCGGAAGCTCCTGCCTCTCCTCTGGAAGTCGCGCGCGCCATTTCCCGTCAAGCTGGAGTCCACGTTCCACCTCACCTACAACGCGGCCTACGTGTTCCTCCTTCTGCTCTCGCTCATCCTCTACCCGGTCGTGCTCGCGCGCTACCGGAGCCACAGCACCCCGTACATGATCGCGGACACGATCCTGTTCGTGATCGCGACCAGCTCCGTCCTCTTCTACTTCGGATACGCGCAGCGGGAGACGAGGCGCGACTGGCTGAAGCAGCTCCGCTTCCTGCCGTTCACCATGTCGCTGGGGATGGGGCTCTCGGTCACGAATACGCGCGCCGTTCTGGAGGCTCTGGCCGGCCACCGGAGCCCGTTCCACCGGACGCCCAAGTTCCGGATCGAGCGGCGGGGAGACCGCTGGCGGGAGAAGCGCTACCGCGCCCCGCTGAACGGGTGGGCGGTGCTCGAGATCGCGCTGGGGATCTATTTCGCGTGGGCGATGATCGCGCTCGCCCATCGCGGAATGTACGCGCCGCTACCGTTTTTCGTTCTGTATCTCTTCGGCTTTCTCTACGTGGGGATCCTCTCCCTGGTCCACGCGCGCGTCCGCTCCTGACGGGGCGCGCCGCGCGAGCACCCGCCGTCCCAGCCGGGCCACGAGAACCGTGATCCACACCGCGGCCAGGCCCCCGTACTCCACCCCGAGGACCCACTCCGGCAAGGTCCACGCTCCCGTCGCGCGGTAGGCGGCCAGCGGGAGATACGAGAGCGCCAAGAGGCCGGAGAAGGCCATCATTCCCCGGTCCGGATGGAGCGGCAGGAGCGCCACCACCGGGACCGCGTACCAGGGGAACACGGTGGGGCTGAGGAGAAGGAACGAGACGAAGCACGCGAAGGCCGCTCCCGTGACGGAGCGCGCTCTCCATCCGATGAGGAGCGCCGCGAGGACGCCCGCGACCGCCAGGATCTTCCGTACGGTCAGCTCGCTCTCGATGGCTCGATGAAGAAGGTGATAGAGGGCGCTGTTGAATTGCCAATGGCGCGCGTAGATGCGGAGGCCCGTCGTGAGCGCCCCACCCGCCTCGAGAAAAGGTGTGGCGAGGACCGCCGCGGTCACCGCGGCGACGACGAGCAGGAGCCACTTCCCCTGGCGTATCAGCCTGGGAATGAGGAGCGCGGGGACGTATTTGGTCATCACCGCGAGCCCGAACGCGATCCCCGCGCGCGTGTGGCGGTTCGCGTCGTAGAGCGCGAGCGCGACCACGAGAAACACGGTCGCGGCCAGATCCACGTGGCCGCTCCCGAAGCTCTCCACCAGGAGCAGGGGATTCCAGTAGTAAAGTAGAAGGCGCTCGCGCGGGAGCCCCCGCGAGCGAAGGAGCTGGAGGAGTGCCAGTACCAGCGCGGATTCCAGGAGGAGGAGCAGCAGCTTCCAGGCGACGGGCGTGGGCGAGACGCGCGCCGTAGCACCGAAGAGAAGCTGAGCGGCCGGAGGATAGATCGTGGGCACCTGGGCGTGATTGAGATGCTGGAGCAGCTTGCCGTCGAAGTGGGCGAGGGCCGGGTCGGCGGGCGCGTGCGGATAGGGATTCACGCCGTGCGCCACGAGCGTCCCGTCCCAGAGGTATCGATAGACGTCCTCGGACAGCGTGGGCGCGGTCGGGATGAGAACGAGGCGCGCGAGAAGTCCCACCGCGAACAGCGTGGGAAGCGCGGGGAATCGAGAGGGCCGGTCCGCGCGCAGGACGCGCCATGCCGCGACCAGGTAGGCGACATGCGCCACGCCCCAGAGAAAGAGCATGGGCTTCGCGTGGAGGCCCAGGTCCCCGAGCAGCGCCATGCCCAGAAGGGCGGCGACGAGCAGAACTCCCGGAACGAGGAGCGTCAATGACGGCCCGCGCGGTCGAGCCCAAGGAAGGCTCGATCACCCAGAACATGATCGGGCAGAGCCCCTCCATGCAGCGGACCTTCCGGCTCATCGGAAAGATCGCGCCCACCGAGAGCCCCGTCCTCATCACCGGGGAGAGCGGAACGGGGAAGGAGATGATCGCGGCCTCGATCCACCTCCAGAGCCGGCGCGCCCACAGGCCCTTCGTCGCCGTGAATTCCTCGGCGATTCCCGAGACGCTCTTCGAGAGCGAGCTCTTCGGTCACGTCCGGGGATCCTTCACCGGCGCCACGTCGGACCGCATCGGGCTGATGGAGCAGGCAGACCGGGGAACGATC
Source organism: Candidatus Dormiibacterota bacterium (assembly GCA_035635575.1). GTDB lineage: Bacteria > Eisenbacteria > RBG-16-71-46 > SZUA-252 > SZUA-252 > WS-7. The sequence goes on from DASQAV010000131.1 coordinate 75,411, forward strand.
TTCTTCGACGAAGTGGCGGAGATGCCGCTTTCGGTCCAGGTGAAGCTCCTGCGCGCGCTCCAGAACGGGGAGATCCGCCGCGTGGGCGCCAAGGAATCGATGCGCGTGGACGTGCGTGTGATCGCCGCCACCAACCGCGACGTGAAGAAGGCATTGCAAGAGGGCTCCTTCCGCGAGGACCTCTACTACCGGCTCAACGTGTTCCACATCGAGCTCCCTCCGCTGCGCGAGCGGCGCGAGGACATCCCGCTCCTCGCGAACTACTTTCGCGAGAAGTATGCGCGCGAGCTGGGGAAGCCGGTGCTCCGCTTCAGCGAGCGCGCCGAGATGCTCCTGGTTCGTCATGACTGGCCCGGCAACGTGCGGGAGCTGGAGAACGCGGTCGAGCGCGCGGTGACCCTGGCCGAGGGCCGCGAGATCACTCCGGGGGACCTCCCGCCGGCCGTCCGCGAGCCGCGCCAGCCTCTGCTGAACCGTGGCGGCTCCTTTCCGTACTCGGAGGCCATGACCCTCGCACAGATCGAGGCGGAACACATTCGCCGGGTGCTCGCGCACAACGCCGGAAATACCACGAAGGCGGCGAAAAGCCTCGGCATTTCACGCTCCACGCTCTGGCGGAAGATCAAAGAATACGGGCTCTGAGGCTCCCGCCCCGATTCGTCCACCGGTTTTATTTTGAAACGTTGTGACGTATCATAATGAAACAAAACCAGGGAGTTTCAGGCTGACGTATGGATTGGGAATGCGTTAAGCTATTGATGCCAATGTACTTGGCTCTAGCTCCCTCCCTTGGCACGTGCCCTGCAGTTGCCCAACTCGAAGAACGGCAGTATCGACAGGGCATTGGCCCCATAATCAAACAGGAGGGAGAACGATGAAATCCGTTGTCCGTTGGAATCCGATCCGGGATTTCGCTTCCGTGCAGGGGGAGATGAACCAGCTCGTGCGGGACGTCTTCGGCCGCCAGTCTCTGGACGAGAACGGCGCGCTGATATGGCAGCCGCCCGTCGACGTCGAGGAGACGCCGGAGAGCTACAAAGTCCATCTGGAGCTCCCCGGCTTGAGACTCGAGGACATCAAGATCACCCTCGAGGATAACCGTCTCTCGATCCGCGGCCAGAAGTCCCGGACCGAGGAGCAGAAGGGTGCGACCTATCTCCGGCGGGAGCGGGTCTACGGAACGTTCGAGCGTTCGTTTTCGCTGACCCACGCCGTGAACTCTGAGAAAATCGAGGCCACGTATCGCGACGGCGTTCTCGAGGTCACGGTACCCAAGGCGGAGGAAGCCAAGGCGCGCGAGATCCCGATCAAGGTCGCTCGCTAAAGAAGCGCGGCGTACGAACGCCGCGGAACGAAGGTGTCACTCGACGGCGAAGGGGCCTCCGTGCCCCTTCGCAACCGTTACACGGAGGGAGCATGGGAAAGATAGTCGGCATCGACCTCGGCACGACGAATTCGTGCGTGGCGGTGATGGAAGGCGGGGAGCCTCATGTGATCCCCAACGCCGAGGGCAGCCGTACGACTCCCTCCGTCGTAGCCTTCACGAGAACCGGTGAGCGTCTGGTCGGCCAGGTTGCCAAACGCCAGGCCATCACCAACCCGCAGAACACCATCTATTCCATCAAGCGTTTCATGGGACGCAAGTTCTCCGAAGTCGCAGAGGAGGCGAAGAACGTCCCCTACAAGGTCGAGGCAGGTTCGGACGGCATGGCCGTGATCCGGATCGGCGACCGCACGTACACGCCCCCCGAGATCTCCGCGATGATTCTCCAGAAGATGAAGGAGACCGCGGAGGCGTACCTGGGCGAGAAGGTGACCGAGGCGGTCATCACCGTGCCCGCCTATTTCAACGACACGCAGCGGCAGGCCACGAAGGACGCCGGCAGGATCGCCGGCTTCGACGTGAAGCGGATCATCAACGAGCCCACGGCCGCCGCGCTGGCCTACGGCCTGGACAAGAAGAAGGACGAGAAGATCGCCGTCTTCGATCTGGGCGGCGGTACCTACGACATCTCGATTCTCGAGCTGGGAGAGGGCGTCTTCGAGGTGAAGGCCACGAACGGCGACACCCATCTCGGGGGCGACGATTTCGACAAGCGCATCATCGATTGGCTTGCGGACGAGTTCAAGAAACAGGAAGGCGTGGACCTGAGGCGCGACCCGATGGCGCTCCAGCGGCTCAAGGAAGCCGCGGAGAAGGCCAAGATCGAGCTCTCGTCCGTGCTCCAGACCGACGTGAATCTTCCATTCATCACGGCGGACGCGAGCGGGCCGAAGCACCTGAACGTGACCCTCACGCGGGCCAAGTTCGAGCAGCTGGTCGACGATCTCGTGAAGCGCACGATCCCGCCCATGGAGAAGGCGCTCCAGGACGCGGGGCTCAAGCCCTCGGACATCGACGAGGTGATCCTGGTCGGTGGGGCGACCCGCATGCCCAAGGTTCAGGAGATCGTCCAGAAGTTCTTCGGCAAGGAGCCCCACAAGGGCGTGAATCCCGACGAGGTGGTCGCGGTGGGTGCCGCGATCCAGGGCGGCGTGCTGGCGGGAGACGTGAAGGACGTGCTCCTGCTCGACGTGACGCCGCTGTCGCTGGGACTCGAGACCCTGGGCGGGGTGACCACGCACCTGATCGAGCGGAACACCACGATCCCGACCCGGAAGACGGAGACCTTCTCCACGGCGAGCGACAATCAGACGACCGTCGAGATCCACGTCCTCCAGGGAGAGCGGCCGCTCGCGACCGACAACAAGACCATCGGCCGGTTCCAGCTCACCGGAATCGCGCCGGCGCCGCGAGGGATGCCTCAGATCGAGGTGACCTTCGACATCGACGCGAACGGCATCCTGAACGTCTCGGCTCGCGACAAGGCGACCGGGAAAGAACAGAAAGTCCGGATCGAGGCGACCGGAGGTCTTTCCGAGGCCGAGATCAAGCGGATGGTGGCCGACGCCGAGGCGCATTCGGATGAGGACAAGAAGCGCCGCGAGGCGATCGAGGTCAAGAACCGCGGCGAGCAGCTCGTCTACGAGACGGAGAAGAACATCAAGGAGATGGGCGACAAGATCGATTCCGAAGCGAAGGCTCGCCTCGACGCCGCGGTGGAACGGCTGAAGGGCGCCGTGCAGCGGAACGACACGGACGAGATCCGCTCCGCGAGCGAGGCGCTCTCTCAGATCTGGAACGAGGTCTCGAGCAAGCTCTACCAGCAGGCTCAGGCCGGCGGACCCGGTCCGGGCGCGCCCGGTGACGGCGCGCCGCAGGGAGGTCCTCAGCCCGGCGAAGGCGAAGGAAAGAAGCGCGGTCCCGATGATGAGATCGAGGCCGACTACGAAGTGGTGAAGTGACTTCCTGGAACCGAATTCGGGTTCCGGAGGTCTAAGGATTCAGGAACAACAGGCGTACGCCTGATGTCGCTGGATAGACGGCGCCCCGGGAGGGAGACCTCCTGGGGCGTTCCTACACTTCCACGGAGACCCCATGCGCCGACTTTTCGTCATGCTCGCACTGGTAGCGTTCATTCCGGCGGCCGCGGTTGCGGCGGCGCCCAAAGGAGCGAAGAAGAAAATGGAAACGACCACGGTGGAGAAGGCCACGTTTGCCGCAGGCTGCTTCTGGGGCGTCGAGGCCACCTTTCGGCAGATCAAGGGAGTCCTGTCGACCCAGGTAGGCTACACCGGCGGCCGCACACAGAATCCCTCCTATGAGGACGTGTGCACCGATCGAACCGGCCATGCCGAGGCGGTCGAGGTCACGTACGATCCCTCCAAGGTCCGGTATGAAGCTCTCCTGAACGTGTTCTGGCAGAACCACGACCCGACGACGCCGAATCGTCAGGGACCGGACGTCGGGGAGCAGTACCGTTCGGCGATCTTCTATCACTCACCGGAGCAGGAGGCCGAGGCGAAGGCTTCGAAGGCTCATTTGGAATCGGAGCACAAGTTCCGGCGCCCGATCGTGACGCAGATCATCGCGGCGGGACCTTTCTACCGCGCCGAGGAATACCACCAGCAATATCTGGAGAAGCGCGGTCTCTCGACCTGCCACATCAAGTAACAAAAAAAGGCCCCAAGCTCGCGATCCGGGAGGTGCGCGTGGTGTCTGTGAACCCGGACCGCAAAGAAACGAGGGGCCTGGTGCTTCCTGTGAGGCTGTTCTAGAGGCTGAACGCCAGCCCGGCGCTGACATCCCAGAAGTCGGGATTGAACTTCTGCGGAATGATCTGCGTCTCCTGATCCTTCAGCCAGACGTAGCGTCCGTTCAGATCCAGCGCGACTTTGTCGCCCATGGGCATCCGCAGCCCCGCGCCGGCGTGAACGCCGAACTTGTTCGAGGTGTCGCTCTTCAAAGCTGAATTCTGATAATCGACGGTCGTGTTGTACCAGCCCACGCCCGCACCCGCGTACACCACACGCAGCGGCGTCAACCACGCCGAGGCGGTGATGGGCCACATCCTTTCCTTGATCGCGCCGTTGAAACGCTCCTCCTGCCGATACTGCCCCCGGACATCGAGGTCGAGCAGGCTTGGGATCGCGGTGCCGCGGAGCGCCAGCCCCAGGATCGGCTTGGCGTTATCGGCGTCCTTGGCCTCGGTGATCCCAAACGATGGAATGATCTCAGCAGCCTGCGCCTTCATGGCGGCGCACATCATCAGCGCGGCTAGAGAAGCGAAGGCCGCGGCGATCAACGCATTCCTGTTTCTATCGATTCTCATTGCTGCCTCCATTTCTCGTGTCCCCGAGGGTTCCACTCGAACCATGGCTCGGGGGAACATGCCAGCCGGAGGACAGGAGCTATCCAGTATCGTGCCAGCGCTTCACCAGGGGGTCCCCTACACGCTTTGAAGGTTCGGAGCCCGGAAATGGGCGTTTTCGGGGGGTTTTCGGGGTTCCGAGTGCGGTCCCACGCCCCTCACGGGACAGGCGTGGCAACTTGCTGTGCAAATTTTGCCTACCGCAGCGAGGAGCGAAGGTCCTCGTCCACCTCGGCGGACCTCGAGAGGACCGGATTTTCCTCCTGGGGGGTGAGGAGATCGAGGGGGGCCTGGTGCTCCAGCCAGGAGTTGTCATCGGTGTTGATCGGGCCGGGCCCGGCGTCGCGGGCCACGCGGTCCAGACGCCCGCGGTAGGCGCCCAGGAGATCTTGCAGCGAGTGGATCCCGATGCGGGCGAGATCCGACGCCACCGGGGCCTGGCTCAGGGTAGCCGTCATGGAATCCACGTTGAGATGGAGCTCCCGGTCGGGCACCGCGAGGATGATGAGATCGCCGGAGGTTTCCACGTAGAAGAGATGCCCCTTCGGAAAGACCGTGGCCACCGTGCGGAACACGGTCGAAAGCGTGGCCGGCGACACCGAGTAGGTCTGGATCCACTGGCAGAAGATCCCACCCGGGCTGAGGCGCCGACGCGCCTCCTCGTAGAACTCCTTCGTGAAGAGATTCCCCACCCCCGCGATCCACGGGTTGCTGGGCTCCGAAATGATCACGTCGAAGTCCTCCTTCGTGGAGCGCAGGTACGTGCCCGCGTCCTCGACCACGAGACGGCTGCGGGGGTCGCGCAGGGGACGGTCCGCCGCGGACTCGAAGAGCGGGGCCGCCTCGATCACCGCGCCCTCCAGCTCGATCGTGAGCGCCTTCTCGACGGGATGGGTGAGCACCGCGTGCGTCGTGACGCCGCTTCCGTAGCCCACGACGCAGACGCGCTTGGCGCCAGGCACGAGGAGGAGCGGCACCTGGCCCACCAATACTTGCTGCGCCATGTCCTCGCCGCCTCCGATCGTCGCGTCGGTCTTTCCGTTGATGAGGAGCGCGCGCCGGTCCCCGGTCTCGATCACGGTCACGGTCGCCAGGCGTCCCTCCTTGTAGAAGAGAAGCCGTTCCACCTGGGTTGAGCTTCCCAGCTTCGCGATGATCCGGTGCACCAGCCCCTCGCCGCCGAACTCGTACGCGCGGAGGAGCCGCACGAACCCCATGCTCATCCGTTCCGCGTTCCAAGAGGGAATCGCGAGCAGGGCCACGAGGACCGTGGCCAGGATCCCGGCCGCGGCGGAGATTGCTCGCGTGCGCCGGCTTCCCTCCGCGGTGAGGAGCGCGATGCAGCCGATGGCCGCGTTCAGTAGCGCCGCGAAGAGAATCGCCTTGAGCGAGCCGATGGCCGGAATGAGGACGAAGGCCGTGAGAATGGAGCCCGCGATCGAGCCCAGGGTATTCGAGGCGTAGATCGTCCCCACGGCGGCGCCCGCGGCATGGCGGCCGCGCTGGTAGATCGCGGCCGCGAGGGGAAAGAGCGCTCCGAGGAAGAACGTGGGCAACAAGACGATCCTCGCCGTCACCAGCGCCTCGCCCCAGAAGAGGTGCGGCGCGCTGCCCCGCGACTGCGCGATGAGGGTGGTCTGGAGATCGGGGAGCGATCCGAACACGCGCGATCCCAGAACGATGGAGCCCGCCAGGGCGATCTGGAAGAGGCCGAACAGGAGAACCGGCGAGCCGGCCCGGCGCTGGAGAATCGAAGCGACGGCGGCGCCGAGCGCGATCCCCAGGAGATAGACGGCCAGGATGGCGGAGAAGGAATAGACCATTCCCCCGAAGGGCACGGAGAGAATGCGTGTCCACGCGACCTCGTAGAGAAGGGCGCAGAATCCGGAGATGGCGAACACCGGCACGATCACGCGAGGAAAGAGACCCTGGATCGGCTCGTGCGGAGCGGCGTGCCGGTGCCGCGGCGCCACGTGCTCCTCGGGAGCCGCCGAGTGGCGCAGCGGAGCGGGCCGCAGGAGGAAGATGATCCCCGCGACCGCGGCATCGATCAGCGCCGCCGCCGCCGCGGTCTTCCAGAGCCCGAGCGAAGGGATCCAGAGGAACCCCGCCATCACGACTCCCACCACCGCGCCCGCCGTGTTGATCGCGTAGAGCCTCGAGACGGAGGAGCCGAAGTCCGCGTCGCGCCGGGTGAACGCCGAGACGAGGAGGGGCAAGGTCGCGCCCATGGCGATCGTCGGAATCAGGAGCCCCGCGAACAGGATCACGAAGCGCACGAGGAGGAAGGCCGTCCCGCTTCCCCCCATGGCGCCATAGAGGGTCGCGAAGAGGGGCCGTGCCGCGATGTAGGCGAGCGGGCTGAGGAGTCCCATCGCGGCCACCAGCAGCTCGAGCCGCGCGTACAGGAGGAGGGGATTTCTGGTCCGGGCCGCCAGCCCCCCGCCCACCATGGCTCCGAGCCCCAGCCCGCCAAGGAAGGCCGCGACCACCGTCGCCACCCCGTAGATCGAGTTGCCGAGGAGGTAGGAAAGGTACTTGGACCAGACGATTTCGAGGGTGAGCCCGGCTGTTCCCGAGGCGAAAAAGCAAAGGTAGAGGAGGGGCTTGTGCCGAACCGGCTGGGGGTCGGATCCGCTCAGCTCTTTCCGGCTCTTGTGCTTGGGCATCGGCCCTCGGGTCTGCCTCGATAGCCCCGCCCGTGGGCTTGGGGGCGGCCCCAGGGCGAGGCGAAAAAGAACCGCAAGAGCTTACAGGTTCAGGCCGATAGGTGGGAGGGGATTGGTATCCCCTTCGCGGGGCGGAAAATAGCAAAAAAGGTGGGTGGAGTCTGGAGGATCGGGGTATTGTCGCCCACCAGGGGAGGCAGTTCGTACGAGGAGGTCATACCGTCATGTCCAAGCCATCGTTCGTGCTCGCAGCACTCCTTCTCATCCCCACGTTGGGCATCTCCTCCACGGAGCAGGCTCCGGCCAAGCCGAGCATCACGGCCCAGCAGTTCGTGAAAAGCTACGTCAAGGCAATGAATCGCGCCGACGTGGCCTCCATGATGAAGATGTTCAGCAAGTCAGAGGCTGTGACCTCGATCGGCGACGGGACCATCAGTCACGGCTGGGGCTCCATCAAGACGGACGCGCAGCAGTTCGTGGGTCGCGAAGGCACGTTCCAGTTCACGACCGGGGTCGTCGAAGTGACGCCGCTCGGGAACGCCCACGTCCTCGCGGTCGTTCCGCTGACGGTGCGGACGGTCGGTCAGGAAGAAGACGTGGAGCTGCCGGCGGCGATGACGTTCGTCCTCGCGCGCGAGGGCCGTTCCTGGAAGGTGATCCACGAGCACTGGAGCAGCAAGAGCGAGGACGACACCGCGATCGAGGGCGATCCGGGCAGCGAGGATTTCCAGTTCCAGAATCCGGAAGGTCCCGCTCCCGATCACGATCCCAGGCTGGACCTCACGGCCGCGCCGCGCGCGGGAGCTCGATCGGCGCATGGCAAGAGGGCCAAGACTCTATTGTACTAGGGTAGCGAGCCTGCCCGGCCCGCCCGCCCCGCGTAGGGGGGACGCGGGGCGGGGCCTGTCGACGAGAGGATGATTGCCGCTTAGGCGCCCGGAGATATCCGGGCGTTGTTTGTTTTCGGACGCTGGCTCGGAAGCTACTTCCCGATGCTCAGCCCCACACCCGCACCGCCTCCCGCGCCCACGCTGCCTCCGCCCGCGTTCATGCCCGCGTTCGCACTGGCCGCGGTGCGCGCCGCGCTCGCGCTCTGGATCATAGCCGGCCTGCCGTCCGCTTTCGCTCTTCCGAGAGCGACACGGGTCTCACTCTCCACCGCCCCCGCCACCTGGTCCGAGCGCAGATCCAGTCCATAGGCGATCCTGGCCCAGGTGTACCCGTCGTGCTGCAGCGTGAAGAGCTGCGTCGCGGTGACGTTTTGAGGCGAATTCGCCGCCAGCGTATGAGCGATGACCAGATCACCCAGGCTGGAGTTGAGCGTTCCCCGCTCCAGCATCATCAGCGACCCGGTCATTCCGAATTCCGGCGCGACGCGATTCGCCACGAAGATCTCACCCTTCAGATTCGCCTCGCCATCGATCTGGTTCGCGAGCTCCGAGAGCCTGCGTTCCAGTTTCGTGAGC
>DASQAV010000132.1:0-1562 GCA_035635575.1 Candidatus Dormiibacterota bacterium
CCGCGAATGCCCAGGCGCCCCGTCCGAGGCGATGAATCTCAGCCTCGCAGGCGGGACATCCTTCCTTGAGATGGGCCTCGAGCGCCCCTAGCTCGGTGTCGCTGAGGTTGCCGAGAACGTAGCCGGTGCAGCGCTCGAGGAGCTCTTCGGTGTGCGGGGTCACGTCCAATCCTCGTGAGGAACGAGATCGCCGATGCGGACGAGCGCCTGCCGCGACCACGATTTGATCGTGCCCGGCGACGTGTTCAGCCGGTCCGCGATCTCGCCCTGGGTCAGTCCTCCGAAATAGGCCAGCTCCAGAACCTGCCGGTGCTGCGGGCCCAGGACGTCCAGGGCGCGGCGGACCCGCTCGCTCATCTGCCGGTGCGCCGCGTTCGCCGATGCGTCCTCCGTCGGGGCGGGAACGTCACCTCCCGCGGCCGGCTCGGCGCGCTGAGGCAACCCATCGCTCTTGAGCCGAGCGATGGCCCGGTTTCGCGCCACGGTCAGGAGCCACGCTCCCACGTTCCCCCGCGCCACATTGTACCCGCCCGGCCCGCGCCAGATCTGGAGCCAGGACTCCCGCAGAACCTGTTCCGTGCCCTGCGCCTCTCTAAGGATGCGCAGGACCACGGAATAGAGAAGGCCGTTATGGCGCTCGTAGAGTTCTTCGAGCGCGCGGGTGTCCCCCGTGCGCATCCCCTCGAGACACGATCGATCGCGTTCCTGGCCGTTCATGAGGGGCGCAGCTTACGTGCGGGAATTGGATTGCACAAGCGTTCACGAAGGCTGGTGTTGCCTCAGGCGATGGGTGCTAGGCTCATGGGGATCGTCCCGGCGGACAAGGAGACGCAAGGTACGTCCGCACCACACACCCCGCGAGAAGGAGGCCACGATGGCCCAGACTCCCCAGCCCAACACGCCCGCCCCCGAGTTCACGTTACCCGACGGCAACAAGAAGCAGGTGAACCTGAAAGACTTTCGCGGCAAGAACGTCGTTCTCGCCTTTTATCCGGCCGATTGGTCGCCGGTGTGCACCAACGAGCTCGCGATCATCCAGGAGACCATCGAGGACATCCGCGGCCAGAACGCGGAGATTCTCGCGATCAGCGTCGACAACGTGTGGTCCCACAAGGCCTGGGCCCAGCAGCAGCACATCAGCTTCCCGCTCCTGAGCGACTTCTGGCCGCATGGCGAGGTCGCCCGCAAGTACGGCGTTTTCCTCGAGGAGCACGGCATCAGCAATCGCGCGCTCTTTTTCATCGACGCCTCCGGCGCCCTCCGCAGCTCCTGGGTCGCGGAGAACCCGGCCGTGGCGCCCGGCATCAACATCATCTTCGACGCGCTGGAAGAGATCCAGGGCGCGTCCAAGGAGGTGCGCCATGCGTGACGATCGAATGCAGCGCACTCCGATCACGGACGCGGATTGGTGCATGATCGATCCGAACGCTCCCGTGACCCTCCTCGAATACGGAGACTTCGAGTGCCCGTACTGCGCCATGGCGGCGCCGGTCCTCGAAGGAATCGTCGACGAGAATCCGGACGCGATCCGGCTGATCTACCGCCATTTTCCCGTCACGACG
>DASQAV010000133.1:0-12213 GCA_035635575.1 Candidatus Dormiibacterota bacterium
TGGTTACGCCTTGCGGACGTTCGCCGCCTGCAGGCCCTTCGGGCCCTTCACAACCTCGAACTCCAGGCGCTCGCCCTCGGCCAGGGTCTTGAAGCCCTCACCGGAGATGGAAGAGTAGTGCACAAACACGTCCTCGCCACCTTCCTGCTGGATGAATCCAAAACCCTTCGCCTCGTTAAACCACTTCACGGTTCCAACAGCCACTCTTTGCTCCTTGCGAACTGGGGCATCTGCCCCTACTCACCGATCCTCTCGGATCGGCCACCCGGCCTCATTGGTCGGGTGCCGGGAAGGAATCCTTCCCGGATACAGAAAAACCGCAGGTAATCTGCTCCCGCGGCAACGTTTCCATATGGATGACGACCGTCAGGCATTGCAGAAAGACAGTATCACCGCGTCGGGCCGGGAAGTAAAGAACTGAATTTGCGGCGAGGCTTCGAAGTCCGATCCGAGGACTCGTAACCCCGCACGGGGCACCTACTTCTTGGGGAAGCTTCCCAGCGAATTTCTCGAAAATTCCCGGAAGGTTCTCGACGAGTTCGTGCTGAGCTGCCGCAAAAGCGCCTTAAACATTGACAAAACTGAACCAAAGGAGAACAAGTCCCGGTGGATTTGCCATAAATGACCGAAGGTCGTTATCCGGAGGGCGCTTTGTATCGTCGCCCACTTCCAGAAGGCGAAGCCCGAAGCAGACCCCATCACCCCGAACGCGAGCGCCCCTAGACACCCTGCCGGCCCGCTGTGCGTCTTTCGCAAGATGAGGAAGATGAGCCCCATGATGGCGGCGTTCACGAGCAATAGCCCCAGGTGGATCGCCGTGATGGACTCCCCGAATACCGAAAGGAACAGCGCGTAGAAGAGATAGGTGCCGGGCAGCTTCTGCGTGTAGGCCGACACGTACATCGGGACGCCCCGCAGCATCTCCTGGGCGATGTAGCCGAACTCTCCCTCGTCGCGCGATGATGCCGAGGGCCACGAAGGTCCAGACGCGCCTTCGATCGTGCGGGCGGATCTGCCGGGAGCGCACGGATGGAGCGGAGGGCTTGCGCCGGTTCTTAGAGGCGGCTGGCATCGGCAGGGTGGCCGGCCCTCATCGCGGCCGGCGTCGCGCGACCACGGCGATCGCCGGGGTGAAGCGGCGCCAGAGTTTCGTCGGAAGGTGCGCGTATCCGAGGCCGGGCAGAAGATAGCGATAGATTCCGTACCATTCGAGCAGAACGAAATGCTCCCGCGCCCACGCCAGCCAGAAGTCCCTCGATCGCTTGTGCACGTGCGTCTCGTCCTTGTCGAGGAGCCGGATGACCGGTCCCGTGACGCCATCGTAGACCGGCACGACGAAGATGAAGTGCCCCTCCGGCACGAGGCGGGAACGAACGGCCGAGGCGACGTCCTCGAGCGACGGGATGTGCTCGATTACGTCGAACGAAGTGATGATGTCGAAGGGATCGGAAAAAGGAATGTCGTTGACGCCCGCGCGGGCGAAGGTCGCGCCAGGGACCGTGGCGGCAGCTTGATCCGTCGCGTACTGGCTCACGTCGGTGCCGAAACGCCGCCACTCCGGATTCAGGGCCGAGAGGAAGGCCCCAAAGGCGCATCCAATGTCGAGAATCCTCGGGACGCGATCGCGCGCGGCGACGCCCTCGACCAGCCGCCGGTAGAAGCGGAGCTTTCGCGGAGGGTTCTGCCGGGAATAGTTCGGATAGACGGTCTCGTAGTACTCCCGCTCGAAGCGACCTTCCTCCGCCGGGCTCATCCTCCAAGCCGTCGCTTTCCACATCAGGCCCAGCGTATCGCGCACGGTCTTGCCCACGTTCATCTTGCTGCCACCTTCTTTGTAGTCGTAGCGCAGGATGAACGGCACCTCGCCGAAGATGAGGTGCATCCGGCTGAGCTTGAGAAGGATGTCCACCATGCACTGGAAGCCGTCCTGATCGAAGAATTGATCCCCGTATCGGGTTATGGCGTCTTTTAGGACCTGGGCGCGGTACGCACGATAGCCACAGGTATAGTCCCGGACCCCCTGAATCGGGAAGACCATGCGGAAGAGCCAGGACGCCCCGGTGCTCATGACGAGTCGGAGGAACGGCACCCCCACGGTCCGGGATCCCTCCCGGTACCGGGAGGCGATGACGACGTCGTGTCCCTCCGAGATCATTCGGATCATGCGGAGGATGAGCCCCGGAGCGTGCGTGTCGTCCGAATCCATGGTGATGATGACGTCCTGGTTGCCCGCGACTTTCGAGGCGGCGACCAGACCGTCGCGAATCGTGGCGCCCAGCCCCTGATTGACCTCGTGCCGCATCATCTGGATGGGCATCCGCGCCGCGTGCTCCTGCACGATCTCGCGGGTGGCGTCCCGGCTGCCGTCGTCGACGAGGATCACCTGGTAGGGAATGGCGGCGTCGTCCATCGCCTCGTCGAGTCGATGGAGCAGGCTCCCGATCCTTCCTTCCTCGTTGTACACGGGCAGGACGACGTAGACCTTCCGCCGCTCGCTCTTCTTGCCAGCCTGCTCGGCTCCACCCATGGGGACTCCAGTTGGGATTCGGGTCGAAAGACGTCCGGAACGCAGCTGCGGAGCTCGGCTTCGGGTCAGCCGACGACATCAGTCCGGCCGGTGCCGACTACCGCTCCTCCAACTCATGAGCCATCGTTCGAAACCAAGTGGAGGAGTGATGCCCCCTTGCTACGGGGAAGCCAGATGCCCCTTCCGCCTAGAAACCCTGGAGACAATTCCAATCGCGCCGAGGGCAATCAAACCAGCTAGGCTAACGAGCAGGCCGGTGGCGCGCATGGGTGGCCGGTAGCGAAGCATGATCGTGTGCCCGCCGGGGCTCACCGCGAGCCCATTCAGCCCATAGTCGATCACTTTCAGAGGCGCTTTCCTCCCGTCCACGAAAGCCTCCCAGCCCATGTCGAAGGGGAAGCTGAAGATCAGCATCCGCGGCTTCGCGTTGCTGAGCTTCCCTACCACGCGGTTATGGTCGACCTTCACCACCGTCATGGCATTATCGGCTGATCGGCGTGTGTCCGCGGACAAGTTGTCCAATCCATAAGGCGCTGGGGTTGCGAGAGGCCGCCATTCGGCGAACTCTGGATACTCTCCCACGACGCTATCGGGGACGACGAAAGCCTGGAGCAGCACGGCGTCTCGAAGCGTTGGATCCAGCTCCCTGCGAACACTTTCTCGGACGTACTGTTCCACTCCGAATCCAAGGGGGACGAAGAATTTGTTCTTTAGGATCTTCAGGTCGCCTGCTTTTCCGAGGAGCGTGTAACCATTCACGAGAAAGGGCTCTCCCGTATAATCGCCCCGGACTAGCCAGTAGCGCACGCTGGCGAATGTCTGGAGGAGTGGACGCTGCCGCAACCCCGGGGCCCAGCGTGTCTGTGTTTCGTCCTTCGGGTTGATCACTCCCATTCCAGCCAGGAAGCGGATGTAGTTCAACTGGTTGAACGAGTGGTACGAGCTGGTGCCGAAGTACCCTTGTACTTTCCCGTCGTTCAAGCTCGAGTGCATCGCTGGCGATGATGCAAAGTTCTTCTCCACCCTGAAAAAACCCGCGTCCTGCCCGCGAATGATTTCCAAAGCGTCCCCGGAATAGTCGTTGTACCCGATCTTCTCTTGGAGCTCGTCTGTCGTGACGACATCGCGCCGGCTCACCGATACCCTCGTGAATAGCATCAATTCAAGCCCCACGACGATCAGAAGACCGGCCTGGGCGTACATGCTGACGTTGGGCTTGGTGAGAGCGATGAGGAGCGCGGTGTAGACGACGAGGAGGCCGGCGGCTCCCGCCTGCAGCGTGGCATCAATCCGTGCGGCGTATTCGCGAGGGTAATAGGGGAAGTGGAGCAACACCAGGAGCACGACCAGTGTGCCCAGGAGCAACATTAGGTTGAGACCATTCCCCTTGAGGATGCCGTCCAGGGCTCGCGCGGAGTAAAGCAGCAAGAGAATCGAGAAGAACAGGGAGAGAGTTCTAAAGTAATCGCCCGTGAAGAGCCAGAATCCGTGGCGCAGCCACGGCACCAACTGGACGGCCAGGATGATCCCTGCCGCGATCCCGTAGAGCTTGCGCCGTTTGCCGCTGAGCCCCACGAACACCTGGGGCACGAGCAAGAGTGTCAGAAGCCCACAGTAATGCATCGGGGCCTCCAGGTAATTCGTCCAGCCACGGAACTGGGAACCGGTTCCGAGCATGTCGCTGCTGAACGACCGCAGTACGAACGAGGCGTAGTAGTTCGTGTCGCCCAGGCGGAAGGGCGAGGCCTGAAGCAGTTGGCCGGCATGCGATGCCTCGCCGTGGACCCTGGGGCTCTGGAGAATCTCCACGAGCGATGGGAGAGAGAACACGGCGCTGATCGCGAGGCCGATTACGCCCAGCACGGCGACCCTGGCCAGGAGCCGGGAGAGCTTCCCGGTCTCGCTCCGGCCGGCCTCTATGAGGCGGGCCGGAAGGTAGGCCAGCAGAAAGATTCCGAAGAGGTACGCGTAGAAAATATTGAAGGCCGTGATCAGTGCCACTGCCAAGGGGAAGAGCCATATCCGGCGCCCCTGGAGCAGCATTTCGAAAGCCACGAGGAGTAATGCCGCATGCACGGTGTGGGTGGAGAAAATTGACCACCCACCGCCGACAATCATGGTTCCGCAGAAGGCGTAGCACAGCGAGACGAGGGTCGCCGTGTACGCGCTCATGTTCCGAAGCCGCAGGAACCAGTAGAAGAGGAAGCCGCCCGTCGCGACTTTCAGGATCTCCACCCAGGCCAAGCCGCGTGGCAGCATCTCGGGACGGAGGACGTAGAGGATCCATGTGAAGGGCTCGCCGAGTGTGTTCGGGTAGGCGTTCTGGCCCAAACCCTGATTGAACGACCAGCCCGGGATCAGCCATCGCTGGATCTGCGACGCGGTGTGAACCAGCTGCGGGTACAAGCCGTTGAGCGAGTCGCTACCGATGTCCTTGAAGAGGTAGGTCTTGTTCCCAAGAAGGTAGTCCCAGAACGCTCCGAGGATGGCGAGTACAAGTACGCCCGCGAACAACCAGAGCATCTTACCCTTGAGCCGGTCCTCGAGGGAGGAGCGGCGCGGGATCGGCTGTTGCGGGCGGGCTGACGGACGGCGTTTTGCTCCAGCGGGGTGGGGTTTCTTCTTGGTCATGAGTTCTGAAAATCGTCCACCCTTTCGATGAGGTAGCTCGGCCGGCACCGGCTGTTCTGCAAGACCAGCCAGAGATACTGTCCTACGATTCCCAGCCCCAGACTCGTAATCGACCCGAAGAAGGCGATCGCGAGCGCGGTGGCGGTGTAGCCCGGAATGTCGATCCGACCGGTCAGCCGGGCAACCAGGAGCACGATGGTGTATGCAAGCGCGGTCGTGGTGCCGACGATCCCGACCCCGAGCAGCAGGCGGATGGGGAGGTCGGTGAAGTTGAAGACGCTATCTAGGGAGTAGCGGAGCTTCTTCGCGAGCGTCCACGCGCTCGTGCCCTCCCGCCGCGGCTGGCGTTCGTAGGGGACGTAGGCACGCCGGAAGCCCACCCAGAAGAGCAGCGCGATCAGGTTGGTGTTCGCCTCGCGCAGCGCGACCACCCGATCTCGGACGGTGCGGGTGCAACCAAACATGTCCACGCCCCCGGGCGGTAGCTCGGGCAACACAAGACGGCGGTAGATCCCCCAGAACAGACGCGAGGCGGCTTCATCTATCCAGGGATCCGAACGGCTCGCCCTCACGCCGAAGACGATATCGGCCTCTCCTCGACTGAGGATACCGTGGAACTTGAGCGCGAGCTCCGGCGGTTCCTGAAGGTCCGCCGCGAGAACCGCGAAGGTCTCGCCCGACCCCACATCCAGGCCGGCCAGGATCGCATTGAACGATCCGAAGTTTCGGCTGAGTGCGACGAGCCGTGAGGAGAAACGGACGCGCGGCAGGCGCTCGCGTAGGATTTCCAGGCTCCGGTCGGGGCTACCGTCCACCACGAACACGACCTCGACCTTATCTTCGCACGACGCCGTGACCCGCTCGACCTCCCGAAGGAGCCGGTCCAGGTTCTCCTCGTTCTTGTACACAGGGATGACAATCGAGAGCATCTCAGCCCGCCCAGGTGTTGACTGCATCGATCACCCGGGCGACCTCGTCGTCCAGGAGATAGGGGTGGATGGGCAAGCTCACCTCCGACGCGCAGAACTCTCGGACCCGCGTCAGGCCGAACGGCGTTTCGAACGGAACTCCACGCATCGCCGGCTGGTCGGGGATCGCCAACGGGTAGTGCTCGCCCGTGGCGACACCGCGCTCCTTCAAGAATGCCCGAAAACTCTGACGACTCTTCGCGGGAACCACGATCGGAAACAGGTGCCCTACTCCTTCTCCCGCCGCCTCCGGGACTCGGACGCACGGATGCCGAATCCCGGCGCGATAGGCTGCCGCGACCTCGCGCCGCCGACGCGTGTACGCCTCCAGACGCGGCATGAGGGCGCGCCTGAGGATGGCCGCGTGCACCTCGTCTAGGCGGCTGTTCGTGCCCAGCCGCGTGTGAACGTACTTTTCGGATTGGCCGTAATCGCGCAGCTGCCGCGCCGCATCGGCCAGAACCGCGTCGTCCGTCAGGATCGCACCCCCGTCCCCATAGGCTCCAAGATTCTTGGTTGGATAGAACGAAGTCGCGGCGGTTTGGCCGATGGTTCCGGCCGGACGCCCGCCTCTTCGCGCCAGAATCGACTGAGCGCAGTCCTCGACAATATTCGAGTCGAATCGGTCCCGAAAATCGGCGAGCGCCTGCGGATCGAGCGGCTCGCCGTAGAGGTGCACCGGCACGATGTACCGCACCTCGCTCCGCGAGGCGAGAATCTCGCGGCACTGGCCGAGGTCGATCTGCCCGCCCGCGTCCACGTCCACGAAGATCGGAATCGCGCCGATCCGGAGGATGGCGAGAGTGGTGGCAAAGGCCGAGTTCGGTGTGGTGACGACACGGTCTCCGGGGCTCAAGCCGAGCGCCCGAAGAGCGATTTCGATCGCATCGAGCCCCGTTCCAACACCGACGCAGAAGCGGCGTCCCCAGGTCGCGGCGAGTGCCTCCTCGAATCGTCGCACCTCCTCGCCGAGGATGTACCAGCCGCTCTCGCCGACGTGCCGCACCGCGTCGAGCACCGCCTCGCCGCAGTCAGCCCACTGCCGCTTGAAATCATTGAGGAGGATCATGCGGGCGGTGGCGAGCGCGCTCACCGCTTCGGCGGAGGTCCCCCGGCTACCGCACCAAGAAACTCGCGGTAGTCGCGGATGTAATCCTCCGGCCGGTAGTAATCGGAAGCCAGCACCAGGAGCAGGGCGTCGGGGGAGTAGCGGAATTGGCTGCCCCACACCATCGGTGGCAGGTGAACCCCCAGCGTCGGCGAGTCGAGCACGAACTCGGCGCGGGCCGTGCCGTCGTCCACCATGAGGAAAACCCGTCCCCGCAGGCAGACCAGGAATTGGTGCAGGTCGCGATGCGCGTGCTCGCCCCGGATCCCCTCGTCCGCGACATCGAAGATGAAGAAGAAGCGCCGAACCTCAAACGGCACTTCCCGAGCGACCTCGCCGACGACCAGCGAGCCGCGCAGGTCGTTCACGCGCTTGAGACGGTGCAGCGTCACGCCCCGGACCGCGGTGGCGACGCTGCCCGTTTCGGCCAAGCCGGCCGCCACCCCGGCGCTCGGCATCCCGGCCCCGGTGGTGGTGGGCCGAAGCGGGGAGCGGGTCTCCTCATCCACGTAGCCGATGATCCGTGCCGGGTTGCCGACTACGATAGCGTTCGCCGGCACGTCGCGTGTCACGACGCATCCCGCACCGACCATGGCACGTTGGCCGATGGTGAGGCCGGGCAGGATGGTGGCGTTGGCGCCGATCGAGGCACCGGCCCTCACCATGGTTTCGGGAAATCGCTCGGGGCGCACCCGGCTGCGCGGGAACATGTCGTTGGTGAACGTCGCGTTGGGGCCGACGAAGACGTCGTCCTCCAGGCGCACTCCATCCCACAGCTGGACACCGGACTTCACGGTGACCCGATCTCCTACGACGACATCGTTCTCGATGAAGACGTGGTCGCAGATGTTGCAGTCAGCGCCGATCCTCGCCGCGGGGAGGATGTGGGCGAATGCCCAGACGCGGGTGCCTTTCCCCACGGAAGGGGTCTCGACGACCGCCAGCGCGTGCTGGAAGTGCTCCATCATCGGATTGTAGCAGGCTGGAGCCGCGTGCTGCCAGTGAGGAGGGAAACCGCAGTCGCCTGGCCGAGGAGCGGCAGTCGCGTAGTATGCTACGCACTCAGTCGGCTTCGATCCTCGGAGGATTCATCCCAGCAATCCCGATACGATTCGCTCGACAGGCGCTTGGTTTCTTGATGTGGGCGCCGACGATGTTGCTCGCCCTGTCGCTGAATCCTCCCGGGGCTTCGGCTGCCAACGTCGAGGCCTCCCTCATCTCCGAACGCCCCTCGGTCGCTCCCGGCGTGCCCTTCCACGTCGGCATCCGCATGAGGATCCGCCGCGGATGGCACATCTACTGGAGGAATCCGGGCGACTCCGGGCTGCCGCCCCGGATCACCTGGACGCTTCCGAAGGGATTCGCGGCGGGGCCGATCGAGTGGCCGATCCCCGGGCGGTCCGAGGAGAACAACCTCGTGACCTACGGATACGATCGCGACGTGATCCTTTCCGTCCGGATCACGCCCCCGGCTACCATCCACGCCACTTCCATCACGATCGCAGGGAAGCTCGATTGGCTGGAATGTGCGGAGATCTGCCTGCCGGGATCCGCCAGGCTCTGGCGCTCCCTGCCGGTGTCGCCGGGGCCCGGTGTTCGCACCCCGGAAGCGGCGGTGATCGCCGCGGCACGCGCCCGTCTGCCCGCCGGGCCCGAGGGATGGGCTTTCTCCGCGGAGGCCGGGCCACGGGCAATCGCCCTCGATTTCGTCCCGCCGAAGGGGATCGCTCCACGGGAAGCGTACTTCTTTGTCGACAAGCCGCTCGTGACCGAGCATGCGACACCGCAAGGGCTCGAGCGCACGAAGCGCGGGTACCGCGTCACGCTCGCCAGGGCCGCGAACGCCGCGGGGAACCTGGCGCGGCTGAGCGGCGTTCTGGTTATCGAGGATGCAGGACACGCCAGATCGCGGATCGGCGTGAACGTGGACGTCCCCGTGAGCCGGGGGAACCCCGCGTATCGAGCACCCACGAAACCCTCCAACAGAAACCGACAGGGAGAACGATCATGAATCGAATCGCCACACTTGCTTGCCTCCTGCTTCTCACGCCCGCTCTCGATGCGCACGCCGCGGCGATCGTTGGCAAGCCGGCGCCGGCGCTCGAGGCGCGCGATGCCGATGGAAAGACGGTCCGCCTCGATGCCTACAAGGGCAAGTACGTCGTCTTGGAATGGGTGAATCGCCAGTGTCCGTTCGTGCGCAAGCATTACGGCAGCGGGAACATGCAGTCGCTTCAGAAGAAGTACACCGAGAAGGGCGTCGTGTGGCTCTCGGTCTGTTCCTCCGCACCGGGGAAGCAGGGCTACGTGCAGGGCCCCGAGGCGAAGGAGTGGATGGCGGAAGAGAAGGCGGCGCCGACCGATTTCCTGCTCGATCCCAAGGGGAAGGTGGGGAAGGCCTACGGTGCCAAGACCACGCCGCACATCTTCGTGATCGATCCCAAGGGCAAGGTCGTCTACAACGGCGCGATCGACGACAAGCCGTCGACGGACCGTGAGGACATCGAGACCGCTCGCAACTATCTGTCCGCGGCGCTCGACGCCTCCATGGCGGGGAAGAAGGTCGAGGTGGCCGCGACGCAGCCCTACGGATGCAGCGTGAAATACTGACCGTCGTCTATACTGCGGCCCCATGCCCAGGGACCGCAAAGGGGGTGCGGGAGCGGGTGTTCGAAAGCCACCCGAATCCCGTGCCCCCCATCGCTGGATCGTCCTCCTGCCGGTCCTCCTCGTGCTCGTGCTCAACCTCCCGTGCATCGATCTCGGGTACTTCTGGGACGACTTCTATTTCCTGTCGTTCCAGGATCACGGTGGCCTCCGGGCCCATCTCCTTCCCGCCGCGCAGGGCACCTTCTACCGGCCGATCCCGCTGGGAGTCTATTTCAAGATCCTGGCACTCCTCGCTCCCCGGAACGGAGCCCTGGGGCACCTCCTGAATCTCGCCGCGCTCGTGGGCACGGTTGTCCTTCTCGTCACGCTCGTCTCGCGATTGTGCGGCCCTCGCGCGGGCCTTTTTTCGGGCCTTCTCTTCGCGAGCTACGGGAATGTGCCCGGCCCGGTTGCCTGGATCAGCGGCAGCCAGGATCTCTTCGCGATGCTCTTCGTCGTCGCGGCCTTTCTCCTTCGGCAACGTGGCAAAGACATCGCGGCGCTCGCGTGCGCGGCCGCCGGCGTGCTTTGCAAGGAGCCCGCCATTGCCGCGTTCCCCGTGCTCCTTCTCTGGGACAGGATCCTCGGCAGGCCGCCCCGACGTCCGGTGTTTCAGATCGTGGGCTACGGCCTTGTCGCGCTGCTGTGGGGCGTCATCCATCCCGGGATTCACCTGCTTGCCGGACGCGGGTTCAAGAGCGGCGCGACGATGTACGTGGGCCTCGAGCACTCCGAGCGATGGGGGCTCTACCTCTGGCGGTATCTCCTGACCCTGATCAACGTGCCCCCTCCGGGCCTCGCCGCCTCCTGGTGGGAGAATCGCGCCGCCTACGGAATCGCGGCGCTCGTGATGCTCATCGCCGGACTGGTATTCCTCGCCCGACAGAAGAGACTGGGGACCCCTCCATCCTGCTCGCTCGCGCGCGTCGGCATGATCAGCGCGCTCTTCGTGATTCCCGGCCTGCTCATGCCCACGATTCTCGTTCGCCACTGGGCGCCCTACTTCGCATGTCTCCCAGCTATGGGTGTCGCCCTCTTCCTGGGCCCCGTCCTGGCGAGGCGCGGGGCGATCACCGCAACCCTGGCGCTCTCGATCTTCCTCCTTCTCGGGGTCTGGTATCGCGGAGCTCGGGCGGAGGAGGAGTCGATCCTGACCGAGCGCGCCATGGTCGAGGCATCGCAGGCGGTCCGGACCGTTCGCGCCAATTTCCAGAAGCTCTTCCCGACGTTCCCACGAGGTAGCGAGGTCCTGGTTTCCTTCGGCACCAGCGGCATCCGGGGGATTCAGAGCGCAATGATCGAGGGGCAGGCGCTCCGTCTGTGGTATCGGGACCCGGCGCTCCGCACCGTCCGCACGAAAGAGCGTGTCCCGGGCGCGCCCGCGGAATACCTCGTGCGTGTCACCGATGATCTCGACCTGGTCGCGTTCGATCCCCAGACATTGCTTGTTCGCTCCGCGAGGCAGGCCACGGCCAATCCAGCCGAGATTCACCGCTCCGTGAACGAATACGCTCGGGCCATCGCCGCGGGCGGAGACACCGACCGCGCCGTGCGGATCATGGAGGGGCTGACGCGCATCGAGCCCGCCGAGCTGGGCGCCTACAACCGGCGGATGATCGCCAGCATGCTGCTGGCTGCCGGCCGCCGCAAGGAAGCCGACTCGGCCCTGGCCGCCACGCCGCCGTTCCCGAGAAATGTCGCCCTGGCGCTGGTGTTCGGCCTGATGGCCGATCCCAGCCCGAGCGAGCGCCTGGACGACGCCGCGTTCGAAGCCTTCGGGCTCTCCGCCAGGGATCCCGAGGTCCTTCGCACCCTCATGCTCGGCTTCGAGAGAAATGCCTCGCTGGCCCAGGCGGCGTGGTTCGCGCGGAGGTTGAGGCAGCTAAGTCCGGGGGATTCATCGAGCGCGGAAATTCTGACGAGGGCCGCACGGGAGGGAATCACACCGCGGCGGGAGCCTTCGATGCCGGCCGCGGGCCGGCGGGCAGAGGGCGGCTAGGGTTCAGCTCGCCGCGTTCTGACTCACTCGCTTCAGCAATTCCTCGTTGGTCGGCCACTCCTCCATGGCCTTCCGCATCTCCAGAATGGCCTGCTTCGGCGGGATTCCCAGCGCCTGCCGCCGGATCCGATTGATCGCGTCGATCTCCTCCTGGGAGTAGAGAAGCTCGTCGCGGCGCGTCCCGCTCTTAGCGATGTTGATGGCGGGGAAGATCCGCTGCTCGGCGAGGGCGCGGTCGAGCACGATCTCGCTGTTTCCGGTTCCCTTGAATTCCTCGAAGATCATGTCGTCCATGCGCGAGCCGGTCTCGATCAGGGCGGTCGCGAGCACC
>DASQAV010000134.1:0-4002 GCA_035635575.1 Candidatus Dormiibacterota bacterium
GCGTAGATGGTATCGAAGGCGAACGAGGACTTCCCCGAGCCGCTCACCCCCGTCACGACGGTGAGGGCAGCTCGCGGAAACGCGACGTCGATGTTCTTGAGGTTGTTCTGGCGGGCGCCGTGCAGCCTGACGAACTCGACCTCTTCGGAATCTGGGAGACCGGACACGGTCCGATAGTAACAGAGGGGCCGCCCGGGTTGTGCCCGGGCGGCCCTGAGGACGTGCCCAATCCAGACTGCTTACTTCTTCTTCGCCGCCTTTTTCTTTCCAGCCTTCTTCTTCGCCGCCATCGGTGTATCACCTCCCCTCGCGTTGGATACGCTCTACGCGGGTACCGAGCCCTCTCCGTTACCGATCAGGCTATGGATCTCTTCGAGAAGGGCCGTCAGGTCGAAGGGCTTCTTCATGTAGCGCTCGACCTTGAGCCGCTTGGCTTCCGCCTTCACGTCCGGCGTCTCGTAGGCGGTCATCAGGATTACCTTCGACTTCACCGCCCGATCCCGGACCCGCTTCACCACGTCCACGCCGCTCTCTTTGGGAAGGCGGTTGTCGAGAAGGATCAGATCGAAGGGCGGCTCGCCGAACACATGCTTGTCCGCCTGTTCCGCCGATCCTGCGACCGTGATCCGGTATCCCGCCTCCTTCAGCGCATTGGAGAGTGTGCGTACGAGAAGCTTTTCATCGTCCACGATGAGGACGGACTTCGCCAATCCACACCTCCTCGCATGCGCAGAAGCAGAGCCATCGAAGTACAAGTAGAGAGCAGGAAGCGGGCCAGCGGACGGAAGGGGAACGAATGAAGCGGAATCATCACCGCATCACCCGCGCGCGTGTGCGGTTAGAAAATTATCTTCGAGCAAACTCTCGCGCGTGACGATTCCGCGCGAACGGCGCGAGGTGTCGCGGTACTGGACAGTGAATCAGCGATCGAATGCGACGCGTGGATTGATTCTCACTCGGAGCGAGGAGAGAAATGCGAAGCGATGTCGAGAAACGCGACATCCCAAGAAACGCGACAGGTGCGCGATCCGATTTCTCGAGA
Source organism: Candidatus Dormiibacterota bacterium (assembly GCA_035635575.1). Lineage (GTDB taxonomy): Bacteria > Eisenbacteria > RBG-16-71-46 > SZUA-252 > SZUA-252 > WS-7. The sequence continues at coordinate 1,043 of DASQAV010000134.1, forward strand.
GAATCATGGAAGGAGTCGCGCGCGAAGCTCGTCGAGATCCTGCGATCCCCTCGACGCCGCGATTCGTTTGATCCGCTCGATGAGACTCTGCCGCGAGATCCCGAGAATGCGAGCCGAGCGCGAACGATTCCCGTCGGTGAAGTCCAGGACTTTCAGGATGTGCTCCTGCTCCACCTCGGAGAGTGTCGGCATCTCGCCGTCCCCTTCCCCGCGCGCGGTGAGCGCGTCGCGGAGAACACGGGGCACCGACTCCACCTGGGCGATCATCTCCGCCGGGAGATGATCCTCGCGCAGCGTCTCGTCCTCTTCCAGGAGCACGATCCGCTCGATCAGGTTCCGGAGCTCCCGGACGTTGCCGGGCCAGCGGTAGCCCCGGAGGATCTCCTCGACCTCCGGAGCGATGGAGGTGAACCGCTTCCGGAATTTCTCGTTGTAGAAGCCGAGGAAGTGCCGGGTCAGGTGCAGGACGTCCTCACCTCTTTCTCGGAGGGGAGGCAGAAGGATGGAGACGACCTTGAGCCGGTAGTAGAGGTCCTGCCGGAAGACGCCTTCCTTCACCGTCTGGTCCAGATCCCGGTTCGTCGCCGCGATGATCCGGATATCCACCTTGAAGTCCGCGGCCCCGCCCACCCGTTTGAACGTGCGGTCCTCGATGAAGCGGAGGAACTTGGCCTGGGTCGAGGCCGGAAGGTCGGCGATTTCGTCCAGGAAGAGCGTCCCCTGGTCGGCCAGCTCCACCAGCCCGCGCTTGGGATCGCGCGCGTCGGTGAAGGCGCCGCGCTCGTGCCCGAAGAGCTCGTTCTCGAGGAGCTGCTCCTGGAAGGAGGAGCAGTTGAGGGCGAGGAAGGGAGACTCGCGCCGGCCGCTCTCGAAGTGAACCGCGCGGGCGACCAGATCCTTTCCGGTTCCGCTCTCTCCCTCGATCAGAACCGTCGTGGCTTCGCTCTTCGAGACCTTGGAGACCAGGTCCCAGATCTTCCGCATCGCGGGCGCTTCGCCCACGATCTTGGTCTGGAGGAAGGACTCGAGCTCGCTCCGTCTGAAAGCGTCGAGCTGGTTCTCGCGCGCGATCCCGGCCTTCAGCCGCTCGATCGCCAGAACCATCTCGTGCATCTCGTAGGGCTTCTTGATGAAGTCGGTGGCCCCCCGGCGCATGGCCTGGACGGCCGTCGGCAGGTCCCCGAACGCCGTGATCACGACCACCTTGAGGTTGGGCTCGATGCTCTTCAGCCGCGGCAGGAGCTCGAGGCCGCTGCCGTCCGGGAGGCGCAGGTCCAGGATCAGGATCTGGGGCGGGTCGTTCCGGACCGATTCCAGCACTTCGGCCGCGGTGCCCACGGCGTCCACTTCGTAGCCTTCCGCCTTCAGGAGCTTCACGAGGGATTTTCGGATCAGCTCCTCGTCGTCCGCGATCCGGATTCGGAGGTTCATGAGGGGTTACTCCTTGGCCTCTTCGCCGTCGGGCGAGAGGAGCGCGGGCAGGCTGAACTTGAATACGGCCCCACCCTGCGAGCTGTTCCGCGCGGTCAGGTTCCCTCCGTGCTCCCGCGCGATCTGAAGCGAGATGGAAAGGCCCAGGCCGGTTCCCATGGAGCGCGTCGTGAAGAAGGGATCGAAGATCTTCTCCTTCACCTCCTCGGGAATCCCGGGACCGCTGTCCGCCACCACCACGTCCACGTACGCTTTCTTGTAGCGGGTGCGCCGAAGGCCCGTCCCCACTTTCAGAAGGCCCCCCTCCGGCATGGCCTGGAGCGCGTTGATGCCCAGGTTCAGGAACACCTGCTGCGCCATGTCGGGATCGATCAGGACGTTGGGAAGGGTCTCGTCGAAATCCCGCGCCACCTCGACCGACGCCTCGCGGCATCGGATGGCCAGATTGTCGAGGACCTTGTCGAGAACCTCCCGCACGTCGGTGGCCACGGGGCGAGCCGCCTGGGGCCGGGCGAAGAGCAGAAGATCGGTGATGATCTGCTCGATCCGGTCCAGTTCTTTCAAGACGTCGTTCAGATCGTCCTTGCGGGAGTCCCCGGCGCGGAGCTTGGACGCCACGAACTGGACCGTGGTGCGCACGCCGGTGAGCGGGTTCCGGATCTCGTGCGCGACCCGCGCCGAGAGCTCGCCCAGGGAGATGAGCCTCTCGGTGTTCCGGAAGACCTCCTCGTCGGAATCCGCGTCCACGAGGTCCTCGACCCGGACGATGACCCCGCCGGTGTCCCCGAGCGCGCGCACGCTGTAGCGCATGAGCACTTCGCGGTCGGCCACCGACCCTCGGATCTCGCGCGTCGCGCGTCCCGACTCGCCCCGCCCTCCGCGCTCCGGAAGGTACCAGCGCTCGACCTCGGGCTTGAACACGTCCGAGAGAGGCTGCCCCTCGATCTCGGTCCGGTCGACGCCCCACCCTCTGGCGAGCGTGTCGTTGATCGCGACGATCCGCCGGTCCTCATCGAGCGCCAAGAGCCCGGTGTCCAGGGCATCGAGGATGTGAAGAAGCAGATCCCGCTCGGCCGGAGCCTCAACGCGAGGCATCGTAAACCCTCCAGGGACTCGAGAACGTCTAAGGGTTGACGTTGCATCCGCTTCCCTCGCGCCGTCAACCCAAATCGCGATGTTTGGGCCGGCTGGAAGGGTTCGAAGGGCGCTCCCTTGCGGAACGGCGGGGGTCGCGATATCCTCGACCCTGATTCCACTGTTTCTCGCGGCGCCCGCGGGGCGCCGCTCCTGTTTCGTACGCTTTCGATCGAGGTCTCAACATCATGATGCAGGCAATGCGCGACAACATGAAGGTGGTCATCTGGGCCACCGCAATCGCCTTCCTCGTTGGATTCGGAGTGCTCCAGCTCGGCGGCGTGCTGAATCCGCCCACCCACGCGGGACCCGCCGGCGTGATCGCCAAGATCAACGGCGAGCCGGTGCGCTACGAGGAGTTCAACGGGATGTACCAGAACATCCTGAACCAGGTC
>DASQAV010000135.1:0-29098 GCA_035635575.1 Candidatus Dormiibacterota bacterium
CAGCCCCAGGTCCTTGGTGCCGAGGAGGGCGCTCGATTTGTCCAGCACGCGGAGCACCACGTTCTCGCCGTGGATGGTCGGGAACGTGGAGACGCGGAGGTCGTATTCCTTCCCCGAGACCTCCATCCGCGCGCGCCCGTCCTGCGGAAGGCGGCGCTCCGCGATGTCGAGCTGCGCCATGATCTTCACGCGCGACACAACCGAGGCGTGGATGGATTTCGACTGGATCGAGGCCTCGCGCAGGATTCCGTCCACGCGGTAGCGGATCCGGAGATTCTGCTCGTCCGGCTCGAAGTGCAGGTCGGAGGCACCCTCGCGCACCGCCTGGTGCACGACCGCGTTCACGAAGCGGATGACGGGCCCGTCCTCCTCGGCGCGGACGACCGAGTCGCTCTGGCCCATGCCCAGCTTCTGCCCCTGCTCGCGGACGAGGAGCTCCAGCCCGCCGCCGAGCGGCCGGTGGCGGTCCACCGCCTCGCGGATGTGGGGCTCCGGGGAGACCACCACCTCGACTTCCAGTCCCGTCGCGGACTTCACTTCGTCCAGGGCCACGAGGTCCAGGGGATCGCTCATGGCGATCGTGAGCGTGTTGCCGATCTTGAAGAGTGGGACCAGCTTGTACTGGCGCTCGATCCGCTCCGGAACGAGGCGCACGATCTCGGGCTCGAGCACGTACGTCGTGAGGTCCATGCGCGGGATGCCGAGCTGCTCCTCGTAGTAGTCGAGGATCGCCCGCTCCTCGACCAGCTCGAGGCGGAGCAGCACCTCTCGGAGCGCCTGCCCCGTGCGCCGCTGCTCCTCGAGGGCGCGAGAGAGCCCGTCGGGGGAAAGATGCCCCTGCTCGACCAGGCTTTGACCGAGCGGTTTTCGCCCTCCTGCCGCCATGTCCCCTGCTCCCCGATGGAATAGGCGCCGATACCCGGAATGGGAATTCGGCTTTTCCATCGCAGGTATCGGCCTTGGAGGCGCCTATCTGGAGAACTTTGGAGCGGAGGGGGGAGCGCTACTTGATGATGATCTTCTGCCGCGGCGTGATTCCCTCGGGTGCCGGCTCCGGAGCCTGCGTGATCTCCGGAACCGCGTCATTCCCCATCCCCAGGAGGAGGATGTCGGCGCGGAAGAAGAATCCCTGCCCGCCGGTGGCTCCGGGCGCCGAGGCCGCGGGCGGGCTCGAGCCGCCGGGCGGGGCGAGGGCGAAGGGAGGCGTGCCGTAGGGGATCCTCACGGGATCCACCGCGGTCCGGCTCGCGGAGTCGGTCTGCGCCGGACCGCCGATCGGTACGCGCTCCGAGGAGACTTCGATGATCGAGCGCGCGTACCCGGTCACCGGGACGCCCGTGCTCCACCAGTCGGTGCGCGTCATCACCGCGCGGTTCACATACGTGCTGTCGCTCCCCTGCCAGTCCTGCTTTCCGTAGCGGCGCACCCGCTCCACCGCGCAGGGGAGCACCCGCGCGCCCACGCGGACCGTATCCGGCGCCAAGGCGTCGGTCATCGTGCTGCCCGCGAACTCGATCAGATCCATCGCGGAGATATCGTCGTCCGCCAGGGGCGAGCCCTCCTCCCCGACCGGATATTCGAAGAGCCTGCCGTCCGGCATGAGCCGCTGATACCGGGCGAGCGCCAGCTTCATCGCACCCCCTCGCGCGCCGGGGGACGCCGCGTGCTCCGGCGGCGCGAAGAACCCCCGCTCCACCCGCGCTCTTCCGTTCTCGACCGTCTTGAGCTCGATCCAGGCGCCCGCCTCGTCTCCCATCCCCTCCCGCGAGACCACGGCGAGCCGCTGCATCACGCGCTTGGGAGGGCGGTTCTTGAACACGACGTTCACCTGGTAGGAGATCCAGCTTCCGGAGTGGACGTCCGGAGGCACGAGGAGGGAGACCAGCTTGAGGCCCTGGGCGTGGGACGCACCAGCGGCGAAGAGCAGCGCCAGGACGACGAGCGCCGGAGTCAGCGCGCGGCTACTGACGCCAGTGCACAATATGCTTCAGCGCCTCTTCGTAATCGAAGTTGGGATTCTGCTCATGGGTGTGGCAGCTCAGGCAGACGTCGGGTCCCACGACGGCGGCGTTCACCGCGCCATGGTCCGGGTGCTTGGTACCCATCCCGTGGCAGTTCTCGCACTGGACGTTCACCAGATCCGGGGTCCCCTGCTTGGTGGCGAATCCGCCGGGCTGGCCGTAGCCGACCACGTGGCACGGAAGGCATTCGGGAGAAGAATCGCGCTGATTCTTGGTCAGCGTGGCGAACGCGCGCGCGTGATCCTGGCTCGAGTACATCTGATACTCGGCCTCGTGGCAGCGCCGGCAGTTCTTCTCTCCCAGGAAGTGATCGCCGGCCACCGAGACCGGGGCCGTCGTGGCCGCCGACGGCGCGGGCGCGGGCTCGCTGGCGAAGCGGCGATTCATCTCGTCGTTGAAGGCGTCCACCGTGCGATTCATCTCGTCGTCGGCGGGGACCTTGTCGTCCAGCGCGACCACTTCCCCGTCGTAGGACGCGATCTTGCCGTCCTCCACGACGAGATGGACGCCGGGGATGTACTGGCCCCGCTCGCCGGTGCGCGTGTTGATCACGCCGTTCGTCTTCACGATCTCGCGGAAGAGGCCCGGCTGATGCCCGAAGACCATGACGTCGATCCCGGGGGCGTCCAGCGTGAGCCGCTGCCCCTCGGTCAGCCCGAGGTGGGAGAGAAGGACGATCACGTCCGCCTTCTTGCGCATCTCGGGAAGGAGAACCTTTGCCGTCGCGACCGGGTCCTCGACCATGAGCGCGCGCTCGCTCGCGAGGGTCCGGATCTTCAGATCCTTGCCCATGAGCCCGAAGAAGGCGACGCGCACGCCGCAGATCTTCCTCACGGTGTAGGGCTTCACGAAGGGCTTCTTCGTGTCGGCGTAGACCAGATTGGCCGAGACGACGTCGATCTTCGTCTTCTTGAACGTGGAGAGGAGGAACGCCTGGCCGAAGTTGAACTCACGCTCGCCGAGGGTCACGGCGTCGTAGCCAAGCTTGTCCATGGCGTCGACCAGGAACGCGCTCTTGAGCGAGTCCTGGGCGCCGGCCGCGCCGAAGAAGTCCCCCGCGTCCACGCGGATGTGGTTGGGGAACTTCATCGCGCCTACCTTGAACTGACTCGCCCTCCGGGCGAGTCCGCCGAGCGGGTGAGCGTGTCAGCCGCAGGGAGCGAGCTCGCCGTACACATCCGTGGTGCTCTGGATCAGGATGTCGCACGGCGTACCCTTCCCCATGAGGCGCGGGCTGAATACCGCAAGCCCCATAGCGACAAGCAGAAAGAGTAGAGACCGAAATCGCGTCAGGTCGAATCACCCCCGTCCTGGTAGTGGTGAGAACGCTCGTGACTATACCCCGCAAGGACCGCCCGGTTCAAGATTTCGGCGGTCGCGCCCGGATCGGAAACGCGAAAGGAGCGGGTAGGCGCACCTGCCCGCTCCTTCGCAAAGACTGGGGTCGTGAAAGGTTACTTCTTGACGCGGTCCTTCAGAGCCTTGCCTGCATGGAATGCCGGGAACCTGGATGCCGCGATCTTGATGCGCTCTCCGGTCTGGGGATTCCGACCCTCGCGTGCCTTGCGCTTGCGGGTCTCGAAGGTTCCGAATCCGGTGATCTGGACTTTCTTCCCGGAAATGAGGGCGGCTGCGATCAGCCCTTCCTTGCCCGGGGAGAAAAGCGTTTCGACGGCGGCGCGCGCTTCGCGTGCCGAAAGTCCGGTCTTCTTTGCTACGGTGGCGATGAGCTCGGTCTTGTTCACTTGGTCTCACCTCCTCTCGGCGGAACAACGGGCGTGAACGTACGCCGCACCCCAAAGGGTGTCAATGAAATCCTCATGCCCTCGCGGTTTTTTCGACTCGCCGATCTAGAAGTTGTTCTGGATTCCGCCGAAGCCCCGCAGCCCTCGCGATCCTTGCTCGTAATAGACCTCCGGAAGATTCTTCACGTTGATCTTGAAGTAGTACTCGGTGTTTCCGCCGGAAAAGCTGCGGGTGAACTGAGCTTCCCAGCAGTGCAGATCCCGCTTCACCGAGTAATTCCAGGAAGTCAGCTTCCGGTTCTCGACGTCGAACTGGGCGGAGTAGTCGACCCGCCAGTGATTCGTGGGATTGATGCCGACGGACCCATTCCCCGTCGTGGTCGCGTCCCAACGAGAATATCCACCGGTCGCGAGCCTCGAGGCGAAACCCTGGTGACCTACAGAGATCCCGACGGTCCAGGGCAGATCCGAGGATACCAGCCCCGGAGGCGTCCATCCGGAGGGCGCTTGGACCGCCTGAGCCATGGGATCCGACTGGACCGTCTCCTCCTGCAGCTGGCTTCGCTTGATTCCCTGGAAATAGATTCCGCTCGAAACCGCGAAGCTGAGCAGCTTTCCGTCGTAGGGGTTGTGGACGAAGCTCATGTCGACCGACTTCCTCCCTCCTGCATTCAGCCTCAGGCTGCTGAAAAGGTCGGAGAGAGCCCTGTGTCCGCGCTTGGCCGCGAGGAAGTCGTAGTTTCCGGACGTCCGGAGTGAGATCAGGTTGTTGAGGACCTTGGGTTGAGTCGCGTCACCCCACTTGACGTGTACGTCGTTGGCCAGCGAGAAACTCATGGACCGGACCTCGGATGCGCCTAGCGGAGCGATGCCCGAAACGCCCGTGAATCGCTGACGGCGAATTCCCCCGGCGTCGATGAACTCGAGTTTGGGATACGAGGGCTGATAATTGAACCCGACGTTGGGCGTGATCACGTGCCGAATCGCACGGAGGGGTCCCAGGGACGGACGGAAGGTGCCGAAGACCGCGGTGTTTGCGCTCAAACCGCCGCGCCAGACTCCCGCACGCTGATTCCGATTCCCCGCCGCGTCCTTGGTGTAGAACACCTCCGAGTAGCTCATGTTGGCTCCGAGACGAAGAAATCCGAGCAGCGTGTGCACGTCGTTCAGGTTCAGGTCGTGCCGCGCGGCGGCCCCGCTCTGCTTAATGTCGAATCTCCTCACGGTCGCGACGGGAACGCCCAAGGTATCCAGCGCGAACGTCGTCTCCGCCCTGGCCTCGAAGAAAATGTCCCGGTCGCTCACGGCGGTAGACGTAAACCCGAATGTCGTCGAAGACAGCCAGGGGAGCTTCGCGCGCTCCTTGCCGCGCAACGGATGCCCAAGCGGGCGGCTCGTGAGCGAGAACCGCAGCGTGGGCAGCTGCTCGCTGATTTTTGACCCGCCCACATCGGGATCCAGATACTGGGTGCGCAAGAGGCCGAGGTCGAGGGAGGCGCCGCTCCAGCCCTTGTCCACGGAGAGGTTGGACCTCAGGATGCGTTGCACGCGCACGAGTACCGACCGACCGATGGACGTGTCCTGACGATATTTACTCGAGCTGGTGAAGTTTCCTTCCCCACGAAGCGTGAAGTTCGTCCCCAGCGTCTGGATATGACGTCCCGTGAGATCCCAGTTGCTCTCGGTGCCCAGAACACGCTCGAAGGAAGAATTGATCTCCCCGCTCATCGAGTACCGCTTCTGATAGCGCGTCTGAAGGTGTGCGAGCCAGCGAAAATCCTGGTAGTAGTCTCCCCACATCGTAGCGTCCATGTAGTCGCTGATCGCCCAGTAGTAGCCGACGTTCCGGATGAATTTCCCTCCGCGGGTGGAGGATCCGAACTCCACTTGGGGCAGCTGGAATCCCGAGTGGCGCCCGGCGCGGATCGGGAAGACGTAGAAGGGCAGCGCCAGAACCGGGATGTGCTTGATGTAGAAGACCGCGGGCTTCACGATCACCTTGTCGCGCAGGATGATCTTCATCTTGCGGCTTCCGAAGTGGTAGTGCGGCTCTTCCAGATCGCACGTGGTGTAGCTGCCGTTCTTCACGTCCAGCACGTCGTCGGACACTTTGCGGATCTGCTCCCCGTAGTAGAACCCCTTGTCGTAGGTGGTCCTCCCTCCGTAGATCGTTCCTCGCCGGATGGAGAGGTCGTAGGTCATGGTGTTGCCCACGATCCGGTCCTTGTTGTCGTACAGGACCGGATTCCCCTCCGCGCGCATGCGCTCGGTCTTCGTGTTGAAGGTGACCTTCTCCGCGTTCAGGCGAAGCTCCTTGTAGGTCACGTCCGACTCCCCCTGAACCTCCACCTTGTTCTGGTCCACGTCGTAGATGACCCGCCGTCCCTTGTAGACCACCTGCTCCGCCTGGTTCAGGCGGCTCGTGTCCCCTTCGGCGGCCATGGAGTAGGTGCCTTCCGCGTGGCCCAGGACCGTGGCGCGCCGCGCCCGTCCCTTCTCGAATTCCACGAGGATGCTGTCGCCGTTCGAGATGTTTCTCCCTCCCTTCGCGCTGTCCTCGCTGCTGGGCCAGTAGAGGCTCCGGGCGTGCCCCACGATCACCGCGCGCCGTGTCTCCTCGTCCGGGTTCACGAGCGTCACCGTGTCCCCGAAGGCTTCGGTCCGCTCGCCTCGTCCTCGCTCCGTCTTCCCTTCGTAGCGAACCGTGGCGTGGGGGCGCACCTGAACGGAGGAGACCCGGCGCTGCTCGAAGTGAATCTCCAGCGTATCCCCCCGGACTTCTCCCTCGTCGTCCCAGGCCCGGGGTTTTCCGACGAGAAGCGCGTGGTTCTCCCGCTGGTAGAATTCTCCGCGCTCCCCCGTGGCGCGGAGCTTGTCGCGCTCCACCTGGACGTCTCCGGTCGCCACGACCGCGCGCTTCTCATTGTCGAACTCGAGCGTCGTCCCCCGGACCACCGTCGCCTTCCCCCCCGCTTCCTCGATCGTGAGCACCGGACTCTCGGTGGCCCAGGCGAGGTTCTTCGCGCGGTCGTACCGGATGCGCCCGGCGTGGACTGTGGTGCTCTCGGCGCGGTCCACCGCGACCACGTTACCCGTGGCCAGCACCACGTCCCTCGCGCGGTCGTAGTCGATCTGGTTCGCGGTCAGCGTGCGCGTGGAGTCCTGCATCACGGGATTACCGACGATGACGGAGCGGTTCTCTCTCCGGTAGAAGCGCGCCTCGTTCCCCGTGATCTTGGCCGTGCCCTCCTCGATCCGGACGTTCCCGCGCAGGATGGCGAGGCGCGATTTCCGGTCGTAGGTGGCCTGGTTTCCCCACATCCGCGTCTTCCCGTCCACGATCTCCACGTTCCCCATGACCTCGACCAGCTCGCGGTGCCGATAGACGTGCGCGGAATCACCGATCACGGTGGTGGGGCCGTGCTCGACCGTGACGTGGATCGCGGTGTACACGTCCTCGTCGGAGGTCGCGGACCCGGAGAGCCGATCCGCCTTCAGGTGGTAGGTATCGTCGCCCGGGCGCGCCTGCGCGTGCGCGGTGCCCGGGCAGGCAGCCGTGGAGAGCGAGAGCGCGCAGAGGAGCAAGGCAACCGGGCCGGCGAGCCGGCCGTCAAAGCGCATCGGGGACGCGCACCTCGAGATGCGGCAGGGCTTGGGCGAGGAGGAAGAAGGACCCGGCAACCACGACGACGCTCCCGGTCTCCCGGGCCCAGAGGAGCGCCCGGTCCAGCGCCTCGGGAATCGATGGGATCGCATTACAGGAAAGATGACGGCATGGAGCCGCTTGCAAGAGAACCGACGCCGGGGTCGCGCGCTCTCCCTCGAACTCGGTCAGGTAGAAGCGCGAGGCCACGCGGCCCAGGCGCTTCAGAAACTCCGCGTGCGCCTTGTCGCGCGAGAGCGCGACCACGAAGGCCACGCCGCGCCCGGGAAAGAGCGCCTTCACGGTCTCGGCCAGGGCCAGAGCCCCCTCCACGTTGTGCGCCACGTCGACCAGCACCGGCGGATCCTCGCGCACCAGCTCCGCACGCGCGGGCCAGTGCGTCCGGGCAATGCCGCGCTCGATCGCGGTCGCGATCTCGGCTGCGGGCCGGCCCAGTAGCCAGGTCTCGGCGGCGAGCGCCGCCAGCGCCGCGTTGCGCGCCTGATGCGTTCCCAGGAGATTCGTGCGGAGCCTCCCTGAGAACGAGGATGTTTCCAGATGAAGCTCGGTTCCACCGTGAAGGCTCATGCCACGCGTCTTGTAGCGCGCGTCCACGCCGAGCCATCGCACGGCGGACCCACGCTCCAGGGCCGCGGCGGTGATGGCCGACCGCGCCTCCCGCCCCCGCACGCCGCAGACCAGCGTTCCACCCTCCTTCACGATGCCCGCCTTCTCCGTGGCAATGCTCCGGAGTGTGTTGCCCAGGATCTCGCTGTGGTCGCTGCTGATGGTCGTGATCACGGAAATCCGCGGCGAGAGGATGTTGGTCGCGTCGAGCCGTCCTCCCAGTCCCACCTCGACCACGGCCACGTCGATCCCCGATGCGGCGAAGTGGTCGAAGCCGAGGGCGGTGGCCGCCTCGAAGAAGGAGGGCTTCTGTTCCTCGAACCGGGGCCACCAGCGCTCGAGCAAGGATTCCAGGGGCAGATCCTCGATCTCGTGCCCCTGGACGCGGATCCGCTCGTGGAAGCGAAGGAGATGCGGCGAGGTGTAGAGGCCCGTCCTGAGTCCCGCGGCCCGGAGGCACGAATCGAGGTGCGCCGCCGTCGAGCCCTTGCCGTTCGTCCCCGCGATCAGGATCGAGGCGAAGGCGCGGTCCGGCCGGCCGGCCGTCTCGAGCAAACGCTCGATCCCGACGAGGCCCGGGCGCATCCCGGACCTCTCGAAGCGATACATATCATCGAGGCGCCTCGTCAGCGTGGCGCTTGAGGGCGCCGTCATTTTTTTATGGGGATCTCTCGGTCGGCGGGGAATGCGGCGGAGCCGCCCGGCGGAGACTCGGGCGATTCCTGCGTCGGCTCGGCAGGCGGTTCACCGGACGTCTGGGCCGGCATCGGAGCCGGAACACCGTTCGGTCCCTGAGTCCCCGTGGGCTGGAACTCGCGGAGCGGCGGTGCGGGAGCGGGCACCTCCTCGGGCGCCTTCGGCGGAGGAGGCGCCGTCTGCGCGATGGGACCTCCGACCGCGCGGAAGCGGGCGAGGGTCTCGCCGGCACGGCGGCGCGGCTTCTGGGGAAGCATCGCCGCGGCCGCGAAGAACTGGAGCAGCCAGGAGAGCGTCTTCCGGAGCTCGTTCCGGTGCACGATCCGGTCGATCATTCCCTTCGCGAGAAGGAACTCGGACCGCTGAAACCCCTCCGGAAGCTCCTGGTTGATGGTCTGCTTGATCACGCGCGGGCCGGCGAAGCCGATGAGTGCCTTCGGCTCCGCCAGGATCACGTCGCCGACCGAGGCGAAGCTGGCGGTCACGCCGCCGGTGGTCGGGTGCGTCATGATCGAGATGTAGGGCACCCCGGCGTCGGAGAGGCGGGCGAGGAGCGCGTTCGCCTTGGCCATCTGCATGAGCGAGAGGATTCCCTCGAACATGCGGGCGCCGCCGGAGGAGGAGAGGAGCACGAGTGGATGGCGCTTCTCGAGCGCGAGCAGGATTCCCCGCGCGATCCGCTCCCCCGCGGCGGAGGCCATGCTCCCTCCGAGAAACGCGAAGTCCATGACCCCGATCACGAGGGGGCGCCCCTCGATCATCCCTTCCCCGACCAGGATCGCCTCGCTGAGTCCCGTCTCCTCGCGCGCCTTCTTCAGGCGATCGGTGTAGCGCTTGGTGTCGCGAAATTTGAGGGGATCGGTGGAGACGACCTCGGAGAAGCGCTCGACGAAGGATCCCTCATCGAGGAGGATCTTGACGTAGGTGCGCGCCGGGATCCGGAAGTGGTAGGAGCACTTGGTGCAGGTCCAGAGGTTCCGCTCGAGCTCCTTCTGGTGGAGGATCTCGCCGCATTCCTCACATTTGGTCCAGAGCCCGTCCGGAAGCTCCCGTTTCCTCTGCTGCGTTTTGAGCCCTTCTTTGGACTTCTTCAGCCAGCTCATGCGCTCGGATCCTCCGGGAGGACGCGAAACATCACGATAGCATCCTCCACAGGGCTCCGGTAGTAGTTCTTTCGGATCGCGATGTCGATGAAGCCATTCTTGTAATAGAACTTACGCGCTCCATGATTGGACGCGCGCACCTCCAGAGTGACGCGCTTGATCCTCTCTTTGGATGCGTCCAGCACCAGCTGGTCCAGAAGCCTCTGCGCGATCCCGTTCCGCCTTTCCCAGGGCGCCACGGCGAGATTTCCCACGTGCGCCTCATCCGGAATGAACACCGCGAACACGTATCCGACCAGGATTCCGCGCCGCAGCATGCCGCGGGCATAGCCCCGCGCCTCCTGATCCAGCTCCGACTCGAACATGCCGCGCGTCCAGGGATCGGTGAAGGAGGCCCGCTCGATGGGGAGGATCTGGTCCAGGTGCTCCCGCGAGAGCGTGACGCCCTCCAGGGAATCGTGTTCGTTCATGGTGAAGGGCTGGGCTTTCGCGCGTTGGGGGCGCGGCCGTAAGAGGGAGCGGCCTGGGCCAGATCCTCGGCGCGTCCCAGGATCAGGTTCCGGTCCCCCAGCTCCGCGACGGCGGCCGCGCTGGGCGGAAGGGAATCCTCCGAGGCCAGCCGGAAGCCCGCCCCGATGAGCGAAGCCAGGATCGGGACCCCGAGGTCCGGCCCCGCGACGGTGACCGAGGAGGTGTCGGCCGCGGCCTCGCGCAGCGCCGGGACGAGCTCCGTCTCGTGGATCCGCTCCGGGCCCCACAGGCAGAGGACGGCGTCCCCTGCGGACCACAACGCTGCCTGAACCTCACCGCGCTCTCCCTGGAGCACCGTGGCGATCCGCCCCCCGAGCCGGCGGTGACGGTACGCGCTCACCTCGTGCTCGGACACGAGCGCGAGCCTGAGGGAACGGCCCATGCAGGCGCCCTTTGCCCAGGCGAGCCCGATCCTTAGCCCCGTGAAGGAGCCGGGGCCGCTCGATACGGCGATCCCCGCGAGGCCACCGAGATCCAGATTCCGCCCCGAGAGGATCCGCGCCGCGGCGTCCGTGAGCCCGCTCGAGTGCATGCCCGGGGAGAGCGCCTCCCACGCGATGGCCACGCCATTCTCCGCGAGGGCGATCGAGCCCTGGCGCTGCGCGGTATCGATCCCCAGCACGAGGCGCAAGGCGCTCAACCCTCACCCTCCAGCGCCCCGGAGAGAAGGCGCTCCCACCGCTCCCCGCGCGCCTCGATCCGCGCTTCGCGCGCGTCCGGGCCCGCGTACCGGAGCGAAACGAGCAGCCGGTCCGAGGGGAAACGGCCGGGGGCGCGGTCGGCCCATTCCACGACCACGACCGCCCCGCCCTCCGCGCGCGCCAGATCCTCGATTCCCAGGGTGTCCCACTCCTCGGCCGCTTCCAGACGATAGAGATCCGCGTGCACGATCGCGGGACGGCTCCCGTAGACCTCGACCCGCACGTACGTGGGGCTCTTGCTCTTCTGACCGGGGTGGATTCCCTCCACGATGCCCTGGACGAGCGTGGTCTTGCCCGCGCCCAGGTCCCCCGTGAGCGCCACCCAGTCGCCGGGTTGGAGGAGCCGCCCCAAACGCTTGCCGAGCGCAATCGTTTCCTGGGCTCCACGGAGGAGCGAGCGGCGATCGAGATCCAAGGATCAGCCCCGAGGCGTGAGGGTGGCCGTGGGGAGGATCATCTCCTCGAGGGAGATACCGCCGTGCTGAAAGCTCCCACGGTACTTGTTCTCGTATTCGTGGAAGTTGGTCGGATACACGAAATAGAAATCTTCCTTCGCGATGATGTAGCTCTTGTTCATGGAGTCTGCGGGAAGGTGGAAGCGGCTCGGGTCCTTCACCGGAACCGCGTACTTCGGATCGCAGGCCAGATTGGCGCCGAACTTGAACCGGAGATTCGTGGACGTCTCCCGGGTCCCGTACACGAGGGCGGAGCGGCGGCTCAGGATGGCGCCGTGATCCGTCGTGAGGATCACCGTGCAGTCCTGCTTCGACATCCATTTCAGCGCGTCGAAGAGCGAGGAGTGAACGAACCAGGAGCGCATCACCGATCGGAACGCCGACTCGTCGGGCGCCAGCTCTTTCAGGAGATCCGACTCCGAGCGCCCGTGCGTCAGCATGTCCAGAAAATTGAAGACCAGCGCCACGAGCGGGATGTTCTGGAACGTGACGACGTTCCGGCGAACATTGTTCGCTTCCTCGGCGTTGTAGATCTTGATGTACTTGGGCGGGGTCGGAAGCTCGATCCCGAGCCGTTTCAAGTTCAGCTCGAGAAGCTGCCGCTCGAAGCGGTTCTTGCTGCGCTCGTCCCCCGGACCCTCGTGCCAGTACTCGGGGTGCTGGCGCTTGATCTCGTCCGGATATTGCCCCGCGAAGATCGCATTGCGCGAGTACGGGGTCGCCGTGGGAAGGATCGAGATGTGATGGTCCACGGTGACGTCGAAGAACTCACGGACCAGAGGCTCGATGGTGAGCCACTGATCCAGGCGCATGCAGTCCACCAGGATGAAGTACACGCGGCGTTTCTCGCGGAGAATCGGCGCCACCCATCGGTCCATCACGTGCACCGAGAGCGGCGGCGTCCGCCCGCCGGGGTCCGCGTCCGGCCTGAGCCAGGAGGCGTACGACGCGTCCACGTACTGCCCGAACTCCACGTTCAGCTCGCGTCGTTGATCCTGGTGCGCCTGCCGGAGCCCCGCGTCCTCGACCTTGTCCAGCTCCACGTCCCACTGCGCGCTCCGCGCGTAGAGCTCGGTCCAGCCTCGCCAGTCCAGCCCTCCCGTGGGCTCGGTGCGTAAGCGCGCCAGCTCCGCCACGTAGCCCCGGGCCCGCTGGCCATCTTGGAGTCGGTCCGCCTCGAGGAGGCGCTTCAGCGCGAGGAAGATCTGCGTCGGACGCACCGGCTTGATGAGGTAGTCGTCGATGCGCTTCCCGATCGCCTCGTCCATGAGCGATTCGGCCTCGTTCTTGGTGACGAGGACCACCGGCACCAGAGGGTCGCGCTCCTTGATCGCCTCGAGGGTCGCCAGCCCCCCCAGCCCCGGCATGGAGTCGTCGAGGAGGACCACGTCGAACTTCTCCCGCGCGGCGCACGCGACCGCGTCGGTCCCGTTCGAGACCGACGTGACGTGATACCCCTTCGACTCCAGCAAGAGAATATGCGGCTTGAGGAGGTCGATCTCGTCGTCGGCCCAGAGAATCTTTCGGTCTTGGGCGGGCATCGTCCTGGTCGGGATTACGTGACTCCGGTCATCCGGGGGGAAGGTGCGACCGGCAGCGCCACGCAAACGGTAGTGCCCTGGCCGGGAACGGATTCCACGATGGCGATTCTGCCCCGATGATACTCATGGACCACACGCCTCGCAAGCGCGAGCCCCAGCCCCCAGCCGCGCCGCTTGGTGGTGAAGCCCGGCGTGAACGCCTTCCGCCGCTCCGACGCGGTCATCCCGCGGCCGTTGTCGCGGACCCGGATCTCCACCTCGTGCCTCTCGGGGACCCAGACCGTGGAGATCACGATCTCTCCGTGGTCCTTGTCTCCCGCGTCGATCGCGTTCCGGATCAGGTTCTCCACGACCCACCCCATGAGCTCGGGATGAAACGCGACCTTGGGAACGGGCTCGTAGCGCTCCACGATCTGCGTCTCCCTGCCGAGGTGCGGCAGCCGGTGGCGGAAGTAGCGGGCCACGCCCGCGACGGTCTCCGTCAGATCTCCTTCCCGAAGCACGGGGATCGAGCCCACCTGCCCGAATCGCGAGGCGATCTTGTTCAGGCGCTCGAGATCGAGATCGATCTCCCCCGCGATCGCCTCGAGCCGCTCCGGAGCCGGGGGCTGCTCCGCCGCGGCCTCGCGCAGGTGCGCGGACCATCCGTGGAGCGAGGAGAGGGGCGTCCCCAGCTGGTGCGCGGTCTCCTTGGCCAGCGCGGCCCAGAGCGAGCGCTGCTCCCCCGTCATCAAGGTGCGGAATCCCACGAACCCGAAGACCAGGAGGGCCAGGATGACCGCGAATTCGATGTAGGGAACCCAGCGGAGCTGGCTCACGAGCGGCGGCTCGCCGTAGTGCACGTAGCCCAGGATACCGGGATTTCCCAGCCGCTCGACCTTGATCGGCGCATGGCGGCGATCCAATTCCCGGGCCTTCTCCTGGATCCGCTTCACCACGGGCGGTACGACGCCGGTCTGCGCGGCCTGCTGGAGGAGGGAGTCGGGCACCGCCGAAGGCTCGATCCCAATGAGCTTCCACGCGCGCGGAATGCTGCGGGTGTCGGTCAGGATGATCGGAAAGTTGATGCTCCCGACCACCTCGCGAAAGATCGGTCGCAGGGTCGGATCTTCCGCGGCCCGGAAGGTGGAGACCGCGAAGAACCGCGCGAGCACGGTGCAGAGGGTCTGGGTCTCCGCGTTGAGCCGCGAGATCAGGAAATTGGAGTGGAGGACCAGCGCCGCCATGAGCGCGACGATGGCGAGGAAGAGGTACATCTTGTAGGACATCCTGTAGGACATCGGCCGCGCCGCTCCGGGCACGGGCGTGCGCGGTTCCGCCATGGGCCGTGGCCTCAGAGGGGCCCGATCTCTCGATCGTCGTCCCAGTACGGGAGGAGCGCCTCCGGAAGGCGCACGGTTCCCCGCTCGGTCTGGTGGTACTCGAGGAGCGTGGCGTACGTCCTCGGAAGCGCCAGCCCCGACGCGTTCAGGGTGTGCACGTATTCCACCTTGGCGCCCGCCTCCGGCCGGAACCGGATCCCGGCGCGCCTCGCCTGGAAGTCCTCGAAGTTGGTGCACGAGGAAACCTCGAGCCAGCGTCCCCCTTCCCCGGGCGCCCACGTTTCCAGGTCGTAGCATTTCGCGCCGGCAAAGCTCAGGTCGCCCGCGGCGAGAAGCACGACGCGGTGCGGAAGCTCGAGGGCATCCAGCACCGCCTCGGCATCGAGCAACAGCTTCTCGTGCTCCTCGTAGGAGGTCTCGGGACGGACGAACTTCACCAGCTCCACCTTGTCGAACTGATGGACGCGGATCATGCCGCGCGTCTCGCGGCCGTACGAGCCCGACTCCTTGCGGTAGCTCGCGCAGTAGCCCACGTGGAAGATCGGAAGCTTCCCGCCGTCGAGGATCTCGTCGCGATAGATGTTCGTGATCGGCACCTCGGCCGTGGGATTCAGGAAGAGGTCGGTGCCTTCGATCCGGTACATGTCCTCCTCGAGCTTGGGAATCTGTCCGGTGCCGAAGAGGCATTCGCGGCGTACCAGGTGGGGCGCCCAGACCTCGGAGTATCCGCGGCGGACCGCGGAATCGATCATGAACCGGATCAGGGCGCGCTCCAGCCGGGCGCCTCGGGCCGTGAAGAGCAGAAAGCCCGCGCCCGCGATCTTCGGGGCCCGGTCGAAGTCGAGAAGGCCCAGCGATTCGGCCAGCTCCCAGTGAGGCTTGGGCTGGAACCCGAGCTCGCGCGGCTTCCCCGCCACGCGCACCACTACGTTCCCCGTGGCGTCCTCGGCCTTGGGAACGCTGGGATGGGGGACGTTGGGGATCCAATGGAGGATGGCGGTCAGCTCCGCTTCCAGCTCCGCGATGCGGGCGTCGAGCAGCCGGATCTGGTCGCCGACCTCCTTCATGGCCGCGATCTTCTCCGCCGCGTCGTTTCCCGCCTTCTTGAGCTTCCCGATCTCCTCGGAGACCGCGTTCCGCTCGTGCTTCAGTCCCTCCGCCTGCACGAGCAATCCGCGGCGCTCCTCGTCCATCGCGAGGTAGCGATCCAGGTCCGCCTGCGTTTTCTTGAGCGCGATCGCTTCCCGCACTCGATCCGTCTCGGTGCGGATTCGCTTGAGGTCGAGCATACCTTCTAGTGGGAGCTTTCCGCCGGGGTGAGGAGGGCGCGAGCCCCGTCGAGCAGGAGGCGGCGCGCGAGGCGCGCTCCGATCTGCTCCTCGTCCCCGGCCTTTCCCTCTTCTTCGTCGCGGTAGATCTTCAGCCCTTCGCGGTCGGCGATCACGCCCTCCAGCCGGAGCGACGTTCCGTCGAGCTTGGCGAGGGCCCCGATCGGCACCGTGGGATCGGACGTGATCTCGCGCTGGAACGCGCGCTCCGCGTCGATCTCGACCCGCGCGACGGGATCATCGAGGTGTCTCACCGCCTTGAGGAGATCCTTCCCGTTCTTCAGCACCTGGATGCCCAGGGCGCCCTGTCCCGGCGCCGGCACCACCACCTCGGTCGTGAAGACCTCCGTCACGCGATCCTGGTATCCCAGGTGCTCGACCGCGGAAGCCGAGACCACCAGCCCGTCCACCTCTCCCATCTCGAGCTTGCGCATGCGCTCCTCGAGACTGCCCGAGAAATCCAGGATCGAGAGATCGTCCCGGTAGTGGAGCAGCTGGGCGCGGCGGATGGGCGTGTGCGCGCTGATCGCGGATCCCTCCGGAAGCTCGTCCACGATCGTTCCGTCTCTCGCGATCAGCACGTCGAAGGGAGTGAAGCGCTCGGTGACCGCTGCGAGGAGGATTCCGGCCAGAGGCTCCGGGGCGAGGTCCTTCATGTTCTGCACGGCGAGATCGATCTCCCCTTGAAGGAGCGCCTCCTCGAGCGGCTGCCCGGGCCACTGCGTGGCGTGGCCGCGTCCGCGCGGGTCCGCGACCGGGACGAGCGCGAACGACGCGGCGCTCAGGTGCGGCTTGAGAAGCTCGGCGATCTGCTCGCCGAGGATGCGTCCAAGACGATTGTCGCGAAAGCCGATTTTGATCTTGCGCTTGGTCATGGGGCACCGACGCTAACACACGCGTCAGAGGGAATCAACGCGGGCAGGCTCGTCTCAAGCTTGCCGTAGCGCTTCGACGATCACGCGGCGTGCGGCGTTCCGCGAGGGGAACCAGCCGCCGAGCGCGCCCATCACGGAAGCAAAGATCATCCCCGAGAGAAGCATCATGGGCGTGACCTGGAACCGGAAGGCGATCTCGCTGAAGGAGGCGAAATTCGTGGTGCTCGTCGTGATTCCGTTCACCGGCAGCACGAGAAGGCAGCCGAGGAGCCCGCCCAGCGTCGCGAGCAGCACCGACTCGATCAGGAACGAGGTCAGGATCGCGCCGCGCGAGAATCCCAGCGCGAGCAGGGTCCCGATCTCCCGGGTTCGCGCGCCCACGGCGGCGTACATCGTGTTCAGCGCGCCGAACACGGCGCCGAGCGCCATGATCAGCGTCACGAAGAGTCCCAGTCCGCGAAGGAGCCCGGCCAGCGTGGCCGACTGCGCGGCGTAGAAGTCGTCCTCGTGCTTCACCTGAACGCTCATGCGCGGATCCGACTCGAGCCGCTTCTGGATCGCGGCGAAGTGCGAGGGATCGTCCAGGCGGAAGGTGACACTTTGATACACGGGACGGTCGAAGACCGGCATGAAGAGCTCCACGTCGCCCCAGATCTCCGAATCGAAGGACGTTCCCTGGGCGTCGAAGACCCCCACCACCGACCATGCGTGTCCCGCGAGCTTGATCTTGTCGCCCACGCCCAGGTGCGCGATCCGCGCGTTGGCCAGCTTCCCGACCACGACCTCCTCGAGGCCCGGGCGGAACATGCGCCCCTCCACGAGGCGGACCTTGGAATGAAGCACGAAGGACTTCGGGGTCACGCCGCGCACGACGACGTTCGTGGACGTTCCGTTCTTTCGCTCCAGGTTCCAGACCACCACCAGCTCGTGTGCCACGAGCGGCGTTCCATCCGGCGCCCGCGCGATCTCGGGCTGGCTCTCGATCGCCGCGGCCACGTCGCGGGGGAGGATGCTCGTCAGCTCCGCCGTGGATCCGTTCCGGACCACGATCGCGTTCTCGTGGGAGCCCGTCTCCTGGAGCGCGGCCTGGAATCCGCCCGCGAGCGCGAGCGTGAAGATGAACACCCACGACACGAGCCCGATCCCCACCGCGGTGAGGAGGGTGCTCCCCTTGCGCGCGAAGAGATTGCGGATGTTGTACTGGAGCGGGATCGCCATGGCGTCAGGCCACCTTTCGGAGCGCCGAGGCCACCTGGAGCCGCGCGGCGGTGACGGCGGGAACGATCCCGCTCAGGATCCCCATGAGCACCGCGAGCAGGAGCCCCGCCAGGATCGTCTCGGGGAGCACGCGGAAGTTCGGAAAGAACCCGCCGGCGGTGAAGTCGGATTCGCGGAAGACCAGGGCCGCCAGCCCGCAGCCGAGGATGCCCCCCAGGAGCGAGACCAGGAGCGCCTCCCCCCCGACCAGACGCAGGATCAGTCCATCCGAGTACCCGAGCGTCTTCAACACGGCGATCTCGGTGGTGCGCTCGCGCGCGGCCATCATCATCGTGTTGATCGTGACCAGCATGATCGCGAAGACGATCGCCGAGCCGATGATGGTGAGCAGGAGCTGGACGTTTCCGATCATGGAGATGAACCCGGCCTGGAAGGCCTTCTCCGTCTCGGTCTTCGTGGGCTGGGGGCTGTTCTCGAACATCGCGTCCACGCGGCGGCTCACGTCCGCGGCCATGTCGGGGGATTGGACCCGGATCCAGTAGATCCCCACCTGATTCTTCCTGCCTTCGGGCATCGACTCGTTCAGGTAATCCCAGTGGAAGAAGAGGCTGCTCTCGTCGACGTCCTTGGTCTTCCCCTCGTAGATGCCGCGCACGACGAAGCGCCAGTCGCCGGGATAGATCGTGCCGACGATCGGAACCGGATCGCCCAGCTTCCAGCCGTACTTCTTGGCGAGCGCTTTGCCGATGATGGCCGCGGTGCGCTCCGACCGGAACGCCTGGATCTGATCGGCCGGCACCAGCACCTCGGGAAAGAGATCGAACATCGTGGGCACGTCCATCGCGAACTGCGCGAACTGGTTCTTGGGATCCTGGTAGAAGCCCCCGAACCAGTTGCCGTAAGAGACCCCGGTGATCCCCGGCACCTGGACCAGCCGCTCCCGGTAGGCGAGCGGCAGCGGGAAGACCAGCGAGGCGCCGTGACGGACCACGAGGCGCGTGGCCTCGGAGGCGCGGAGCGAAGCCTCGAACGAGGTGATCACGGTGCGCAGGGTGCAGAACAGGAAGAGCGCGATCGCGATGGAGAAGACCGTGAGGAACGTCCGCCGCTTGGCGCGGAGCAGATTCGCCCAGATGAGCCGGAAATACCTCACAGCTGGAGGACGCCCTTGTCGAGATGGAGCGTCTTCTGGGCGCGCTCGGCGGCGTGCGGGTCGTGCGTGACCATGAGGATCGTCTTGCGGAGCTCCGCGTGGAGGCGCTGGAGCAGGGTCAGGATCTCCGCCGCGTTCTTCGCGTCCAGGTCGCCCGTGGGCTCATCGGCGACGAGGAGCGTCGGATCGGCCACGATGGCGCGGGCGATGGCCACGCGCTGCTCCTCCCCTCCCGAAAGCTGCCGCGGGAAGTGCTTCGCGCGCGCCTCGAGCCCCACGAGCCCCAGCACGAAGAGCACCCGCTTCTTGCGCTCCTTGGCCGAGAGCTTGGTGAGGAGGAGCGGAAGCTCGACGTTCTGATACGCCGTGAGGACCGGAATCAGGTTGTAGAGCTGGAAGATGAATCCGATGTGGCGCGCGCGCCAGGCGGCGAGCCTGCTGGGCTTGAGCTTCCCCAGCGATTCGCCCGCGACCCTGACCTCGCCGCCGGTCGGCGAGTCGATGCCCGCGATCAGGTTCAGGAGCGTGGATTTCCCCGAGCCGCTGGGGCCCATGAGCGCCACGAACTCCCCCTCGCGGATCGTGAGATCGATCCCCTGCAGCACCGGGACCTCGATGCGGTCGCGGAAGTAGACCTTGTGCACGTTTCGAAGCTCTACGAGATCGCCGTTCCTGGATTCCACGAGCCCTCCCGATCCCTACTTCACCTTCACCCGGGTCTTGTCGCTGAGCCCGGCGGGCGCTTCCACGATCACCATCTCTCCGGGGGCCAGCCCCCCGCTCACGATCACGCGGTCCTGCCCCAGCGGGCGCGGGGAGACGCCGCGCATCACCGCGCGATCTCCTTCGAGCACATACACCACCGCCCGGCCCTGCGATTCTCGGATCGCTCCCTTCGGGATCGAGACCGCGGCCGGAATCGTGGCCGTCCCCGTCCCCCCGGGCGAGACCGGGTCGGCGAGAAAGGTCGTCCTCACCCCCATCTCCGGGAGCACGCGCGGGTCCAGCCGGTCGAAGGCGACCTTCACGAGCACCGTCGCCTTTTGCCGGTCCGCGGTCGGCACGATCTGCCTCACGTGCGCCGGAAAACGATCGTCGGGGTAGGCGTCCAGAACGATCTCCGCGCGCATGCCCTCGTGCACCCGCGACACGTATCCCTCGTTCACGTCCGCCTCGACCTCCAGGGTCGCGAGATTCGCCATGGTCACGATGGCCCCGCGCGTGAGCCCGCCCGAGGAGGGCACGGGGCTCACGATCTCGCCGACGTCCGCCTCCTTCCGCAGCACGGCCCCGTCGAAGGGCGCCCGGACGAAGGTCTTCTCGTATTCCACCTGCGCCGACTGCACCCGGGCGTGCGCGTTCTTCACCGCCGCATCCGCGCTCTTCACGCGGGCGCGGGCCATGTCGTCCGCCGCGGTCGCGCGATCCAGCTCCGCCTGGCTCACGAGCCCCTTCGCATGGAGCTGCTCCGAGCGTCCCCGCGCGAGCGCGGCCTCTTTCGCCGAGGCCGCCGCCTCCGCCAGGCCGGCCTCCGCGGACGCCAGGGCGGCGCGGGCGCTCTCGAGCGCCGAGCGCTGATCCGCGTTCTGGAGAATACCCAGGACCTGGCCCTGCTTCACGCGGCTCCCCTCCTCGACCAGGAGCCGGTTTAGCCTTCCCGCGACCTCGGTCGACACGGAGGCGCGCTGGCGGGCGACCACGTAGCCGTTCGCGGTGAGGATCTCCGCGGCGTTCGCGCCGGGAGTGCCGCCCATCGACTCGGCGCGCGCCACCTGGACGCTCAGCGCCGGAGGATGCGCGGCGCGGTACATGAAAAACGCGGCCGCGAGAAGGGCAAGCGCGGCCGCGCTCAGGAGCGCGATGCGGCGGGTGGGGCTGGATTGGGGTGAAGGAGCGTCGCGATCGATCCGGAGCCCGGAAAGATCGGAAGGAGTCTCGGCGGTCACGCCGTGATGCCCCGCTCCTCCCGCACCTCCCGCACGGCCGCGACCATCACGGCGAGCTTCTCCTTCGCCTCTTCCACGGTGCGGGTCTTCAGGCCGCAGTCGGGATCGATGTACATCTGCTCGGGCTTCAGGAGCTCGAGACCGCGCCGGATGCCCTCTTTGATCTCTTCCTTCGTCTCGATCCGGTGCGAGTGCACGTCCAGCACCCCGTACCCGATCTCTTTCGTGAAGCGGTGCTGGCGGAAGCGGTCCAGGAGGTCGTAGCGGCTGTTCGCCATCTCGAGATCGATCATGTCCACGGGCAGATCCAGGAGCGCGGGGTAGATCACGTCGAAATCGCCGTAGCAGATGTGCGTGATCGTCTTCGCCTTCACTCCCTCGACCGCGCGGCCCAGCGCCTTCACGGCCAGCTTCAGCTCCTCCGGACGGACCGAGATGGCGGGCTCGTCCACCTGGATGAACGTGGCGCCCGCCTCCGCGAGGGCCATCGCCTCCTCGCGGATCGCCTCGGCGAGGTCCATCGCCAGCGCCTCGCGGGAGGGATAGTGCTCGTTGAAGGACCAGTCCATCATCGTGTACGGGCCGGTGAGCATTCCCTTCACCGGCTTCTGGGTCTGGCTCTGCGCGAACTTCCACCAGTCCACGGTCCAGGGCTTGGTGCGGCGCACGCGCCCCGTCGCGACCGGCTTCCGGTAGTAGCGGTTCCCGTAGGAGCGGACCGGATTGCTGATCTCGAACCCTTCCATGAGCTCGGCGAAGTAGGTGGTCATGTCGCCACGGTAGAGCTCCCCGTCCACGAGGATGTCCAGCCCGATCTCCTCCTGCGAGCGGATCACCTCGATCGTGGCCTCACGCTCCAGCTTGTTCAGATCGTCGGCCGAGATCTCGCCGCGGGCGAATTGATTTCGCGCCTTCTCGAGGTGCGGCGGCTTGGGGAAGCTTCCGACGGTCGTGGTCCAGAGGCCACGCGGCATGATCATCCTCCGTTCGACGATGCGAGGCGCGCGGCCTCGGTGAGACGCGCGACCTTCATCGCCGCACGATCGACGGGCAGGTATTCGAGACTGGCGGTGGGACAGAGCTGCCAGGAGAGATCGGAGCGCATGGAGCGCGCCCGGTGCACTCCCTCGGCGATCCGCGCCGGATCCTCGAGCTTCGTGTTGCGCGCATCGACCAGCCCCAGCCCGACGGTGCGACCCGCCGGAACCTCCGGAAGCAAATCCCAGGATTCGGGCGCTTCCACGAAATCCAGCCCGAGCACGTTCCACCCGAGATCGCGGATCGCGCCGAACACCGGCCGCGGAGAGCGGAAGGGAACGTGGAGCACGGTCTTCGCCTTGCGTCCGCGGAAGAGAGGCTCGAGCGCCGCCTTGACGAGCGGCGCGTCCTCCGCGCGCGCCCGGCCGAGCCAGGGCTCCTCGAAGTGGATCCACGTCGCGCCCTGATCCTCGAGCGCCTTGGCCTCGCGGGAGACCGCCTCCCCGACGGCGCGGAGCGCTTCCTTGGGATCCTTGTAGTGGCGGTCGCGCGAGAAGCGGTACAGGGAATACGGTCCGGGAAGCACGGCCTTGAGCGGCCGGTGCGCCATCGACTGCGCGGTCTTGAAATCCTCCACCGTGACGGGGCGCGTCCAGGACACCGGGCCCGTGATCTCGGGCTGGCGGTAATAGGTGTTGGTGTCCAGGTAGCGGATCAGGCCCGCGATCGTGAATCCCGGTACGCCGCGCGCGAAGTACGTCTGCGCATCGTCCCAGGCCACCTGGCCGTCCACCGGGATGTCGACCCCGGCGCTCTCTTGCAGCGCGACGATGCGCCGCGTGGTCTCCCGCGTGGCGTCCCGCAGATCCTTCTCGGTCGCCTTCCCCTGATCCATGCGGTTCCGGATCACCCTGACGTTGGGCGCTCCGGGCTCCAGGGGCAGCTTGGGGAAGCTTCCCGACAGCGTGGTCTCGATCTTCATGCGAAGTCACCTCGATCCATGGGCGTTCCGTGAACCTTGGAGGGTAACAGACCGGGTATACCGCCTCAAGCCTGCGCGGGGGATTCCTCGAGCCTGCGTGGGGGGTTCCCGAGGCGCTTCAGGGTTCGGAGATGGGATAGGACGGCCGAGCGGAACGTTTCGTGGTGGTGATAGGGAACGCCGTGCTTCTCCGCGGCCAGGCGGACGATCCG
Source organism: Candidatus Dormiibacterota bacterium (assembly GCA_035635575.1). GTDB lineage: Bacteria > Eisenbacteria > RBG-16-71-46 > SZUA-252 > SZUA-252 > WS-7. The sequence continues at coordinate 23,078 of DASQAV010000135.1, forward strand.
ACTGAGAGCGGGATAGTGGACACTGCAGATCTTGGGAAACAGGTGGTGCTCCACCTGATGGTTCAGGCCGCCCACGTACCAGGTGAGGAGCCGGTTCCGATTCGCGAAGTTCGACGTCGTCTCCATCTGATGGATCATCCAGGCGTTCTCCATGGATCCGTCGACTCCCGCCACGGGATGGTCCGTCTCCTCGACGACGTGCGCCAGCTGGAAGACGATGCCCAGTGCCAGTCCGGCCGTGAGATGCACCGCCACGAAGCCGATGACGAATTGCCACCAGGGGACGTCCACGACGAGGAGAGGGATCACGATCGTATAGGCGTAGTAGAAGAGCTTGGTCCCGATGAGCGTCATGACCTCGGAGCCCGAATGCTTCCTGTCTCGAAGGGGTCCGAGGTCGCGCTTGATGAAGTACTGGTAATCCTTCAGGAACACCCAGAAGAGCGTGGTCGCGCTGTAGGCGGCGAAGGCGTACCAGTGCTGGAATCGATGGATCGGAAGGTGCTTCGCCTCGGGCGAGAGGCGTAGCAGCGGGGTGACTTCCAGGTCCTCGTCCAGGCCATGGACGTTCGGGTAGGTGTGGTGAATCACGTTGTGCGTGATCTTCCACATGTAGCCGCTGGCGCCGACCAGCTCGAACGTGAACCCGAGAATCCGGTTGATTCGACGGCTGGACGTGTAGGCGCCGTGAAGCGCGTCGTGCGCGATATTGAATCCGATCCCCGCGAATCCCAGTCCCATGACGATGCAGAGCCCCAGCATCGGCCAGGCCGTGAGCCGGTTGCTGAGGATCAGAGCGTACGCGGATGCGGTGATGGCGAGCATCAGGAAGGTCTTCAAGACCATCTCCGCATTTGCGGCCGGAGAGATCGCGCGCGACCGGAAATAGTGGTCGACCCCCTCCTTGACGTCGGTGACGAAGAGGAGGCCCGTGCTGGGGGCGAAGGTTACCTTGGACGCGCGGGCTTCTATGCGCCCAACCCGTGCCCGGCCGCGGAGCAAGCGGGGCAAGGACAGATGCGGCGCAGATAGTCGAAGGAGTAGATCCCCGTGGTGTGACCGTCGCTGAAGGAAAAGTGGAGCGCGTAGTTCCCGACCGTCCGCGCCGCCTCGATCGAGACCTCCGGGGCGATGTGCTCCTCGGAGACCATCCTCTGGCCCGTGACCTCGCTGACGCATTGGGCGCAGGGACAAAGGCCGCGGAGGTAGCGCGCGCCCAAGGCGCTCTCGTGTCCGTCCTGCCAGCGGATCGCGATCCTCTCGCCGCTCTTCTTCCTGATCTCGGCGGGGGTCGCCCGCTCCTCCGGAGTCGTGAGCACGCTATTCCTCGATGATCGAGAGTGGAATGGTACGGAACGCCTGGATGCTGATCTGCTGGGCCAAGGCACCCGTCATCTCTGACAGAGCGCGCGCCGAGGCCGAGTCGGGCTCCGCGAGCACGACCGGTCTTCCGCCGTCGCTGTGCTTCCGGATCGCGGGATCCAGCGGGATCTCGCCGAGGAACGGAATCCCCAGCGTCTCCGCCGCCTTCCTGGCGCCCCCGTGACCGAAGATATCGTCACGCCCGCCGCAATGGGGACAGACGTAGGTGCTCATGTTCTCGACGATTCCCAGCACCGGAACCTTGGTCTGCTGGAACATGCGCAGGGTCTTCATGGAGATCTGGAGCCCCACATCCTGCGGCGTCGAGACGATGACCGCTCCGGTCACCGGCACCGTCTGCACCAAGGTGAGGTGCACGTCCCCGGTGCCGGGAGGCAGATCCACGATCAGGTAATCCAGCTCCCCCCAGTTCACGCCGAGGAGACTCTGCTGAAGGGCCTTGTGCGCCATCGGCCCGCGCCAGATGAGCGGCATCTCCCCGCTCAGGTAGCCCATAGACATGAGCTTCACGCCGTGCGCCGTCACCGGCTGGATGATCTGATTCGATACCTCGGGCTCCCCCGAGGAGGCCATCATGATGGGGATGCTCGGGCCGTAGATGTCGGCGTCGAGGAGTCCCACCGCCGCCCCGCTCTTCGCCAGCGAGACAGCGATGTTCGACGCGACCGTGGACTTGCCGACCCCGCCCTTCCCGCTCCCGACCGCGATGATGTTCTTCACGCCCTTGATGCGGCTCGTCTCCGGCGCCGGGGGCCGGCGCACCTCGGCGGTCATGTTCACGCGAACGTCCTTCACGCCCGGGATGGCCGCGATCACCGCCTGCCGGGATTGCTCGCGCAGGCGTTCCTTCACCGGGCAGGCGGGCGTGGTGAGGTTCACGTCGAAGGACACGCTCTCGCCATCGATTTTCATGTTGCGAATGAAGTTGAGGGAAACGATGTCCCGGTGGAGATCGGGATCCATTACCGAGCGAAGGGCGTCCAAGACCTTGGACTCCGTTATGAGCGTTTGCGTCATCTAAGCTCCATTGGGTCTGGCCAGACGGAACGGCCCGCGGGGTGGGACGCCGGATCATAGCAGCCGGTCTCCGGAATCGAAATGAAAATACCCTCTTACGTACTCTTACGATGCTCCTGGAGGCGGGTTCGATGCCCATTGGAAGGAGAATCTCGGTGTGTTACCGTAAGCGGCTGGTGTTCGGCGCTTTCGCGAGGGAAAGCGCCCGCAATTTCCTGAGGAGGATCGATGGCTGTATCGAACGATGAGCTGAAGGGACTCTACTACTACCTGAACCTCGTCCGAATCACCGACGAGCGCTGCCGAAACCTGTTCAAGCAAGGGCGCTTCCACGGCACTTACTTCAGCGCCGTGGGTCAGGAGGCCACCGTCGTCGGCCCCTGCTATGGACTCCGGCCGGAGGACACGATCGGAATCCAGCACCGCGAGCTGGGGGCGGCCATCACCAAGGGAATGCCGCTCAAGTACATCATGGCGGAGCTCTTCGCGCGCCAGGACAGCCCCGACCGCGGCAAGTCGCATCCGTGTCATTACGGATGGAAGCCGCTCGGAATCATCACCCCTGCCTCGACCATCGCCGCCCAGACCGTGATCGCGACCGGCTGCGCGCTCGCATACAAGATCCAGAAGAAGGACAACGTGGCGGTCTGCTTCGCGGGCGAAGGTGCCACGTCGAACGGCGTGTGGCACGAGGCCCTGAATTTCGCGGGCGTCCACAAGCTGAACTGCGTCTTCGTGTGCCAGAACAACCTCTGGGCCGAATCGGTGCCCGCGGCGCTGGGCGTTCCCGTGGAGCACGTCTCCGAGCGCGCGAAGGCCTATGGATTCCCCGGCGTCACGATCGACGGGAACGATCTCTTCGCCACGTACGAGACGTCGCAGGAGGCGATCCGCCGCGCCCGCCGCGGCGAGGGCCCGACCCTGATCGAGATGAAGACGTACCGCTGGTACGGCCATTCCGAGATCGATCCCGCGAACTACCGCACGCAGGAAGAGCTGGAGTACTGGAAGAAGCGCGACCCGCTCCCCCGCTATGAGAAGATACTCATGGAGCGCGGGGTGATCGACGAGTCGTACAAGCAGGCCACGCTCCAGCGCATCGAGCGCGAGATCGAGGAAGCCATCGAGTTCGCGGAGAAGAGCCCGCATCCCGAGCCGCACGAGATCCTGGAGGACGTGTACGCCCTCCCGCTCTAGCGAGCCCCGGGGCAAGAGTCCGCAGGAGACCCGGGTGGAGATGGTGGAGCTGGTGCTGCCGAACGACGCCAACACCATGGGAAACGTGCTCGGGGGCCGCGTGCTGCACTGGATCGACCTGGCGGCGGCCATCGTGGCCCACCGCCACAGCCGCACCGAGGCCGTGACCGCGTCCATGGACGAGGTGTCGTTCCTCGGTCCGATCCGGGTGGGGCAGCTGGCGGTGATCGCGGCACGCATGACCTTCGTCGGCCGGAGCTCGATGGAGATCCGGGTCGACGTGCAGAGTGAGGATCTACTGTCCGGAGAGCGCCGGCAGACGAGCACCGCGTACCTGACGTTCGTGGCGGTCGACAAGGCCGGCCAGCCGACGGAAGTGCCGCCGCTCCTGTACGAAACCGAAGAGGAGAAACGCGAGGCCCGCGCGGCCCAGGCACGCCGCGCGAAACGGCTGCAGAGCCGGGGGCTCGAAACACCAGGGGAGATTCCGCAGCGATGAAGATGGACGTGCAGGAAAAGGCAGGGGCGATCGCCTCCGACGTGAAGACGAGTACGTACATCGAGGCCATCACCGACGGCCTCCGCGAGGAGATGGAGCGCGACGAGCGCATCTTCCTCATCGGCGAGGACATCGCCAGCTACGGCGGCGTGTTCAAGGCGACAAAGGGGCTCTACGAGAAGTTCGGACCGATGCGCGTCATCGACAGCCCGATCTCGGAGAACTTCCTGGTCCAGGGCGCGGTGGGGGCCGCGATCGCGGGGCTCATTCCCTCCCCCGAGATCCAGTTCGACGATTTCATCTCGCTCGCCGTGGACGCGATCGTGGAGCACGCGGCGAAGATGCGCTACCGCTCGGGCGGAATGTTCACCTGCCCGATGGTCATCCGCTGCTGCTACGGCGGTGCCGTGGGCGGAGGTCTCTTCCACTCGCAGGCGAACCAGTCCTGGTTCATGCACTGCCCCGGGCTCGTGGTCGTGACGCCCGCGACCCCCTACGACGCGAAGGGTCTTCTCAAGTCCGCGTTCCGGGGCCAGAACCCGGTGCTCTACTACGAGCACAAGCGTCTGTACCGGACCATCAAGGGGCCGGTGCCGACGCACGACTACACGGTGCCGCTCGGCAAGGCGGCCGTGGTGCGCGAGGGAAAGCACGTCACGGTGATCTCCTACGCGCTCATGCTGCACCGCTCGCTCGAGGCCGCCGAGAAGCTGGCGGCGGAGGGCATCGACGTCGAGGTGATCGACCTGCGCACGCTCCTTCCCTACGACAAGGAGACGATCCTCCACTCGGTGGAGAAGACGGCGCGCGCGGTCGTGGTCTACGAGAGCAGCAAGACGATGGGCGTCGGCGCCGAGATCGGCGCGATGATCGCCGAGGATGGCTTCTCCTTCCTCGACGCTCCCGTGCGGCGTGTGTCCCCGCCGGACGCGCCTCAAGAGCCATTCGCGCCCACGCTCGCGGAAGCCTATCTGCCCGACGCGAACCGGATCGCCCAGGCGATTCGCGAAACCGTAGCGTACTAGCCCGGCCGCCCCGGGCTCTGGTGGAGGGAAGGGATGCCGGTCACGATCGTAGTGCCGCAGCTGGGCGAAAGCGTGGTCGAGGGGACGGTCGGCAAGTGGCTCAAGAAGGAAGGCGATCCCATCGCCAAGGACGAGCCGATCGTCGAGATCATCACCGACAAGATCAATATCGAGCTTCCCGCGCCCTCCGCGGGCACGCTAGGAAAGATCACGGTGCCGGAAGGGACCGTCGCCGTGGTGGGCCAGCAGCTGGGGGTGATCCTGGGTCCAGGCGAGTCGCTCCCTGCGGGTACGGGCGCACCCGCTCCAGCGCAGGCTCAGCAGCCTCAGCGTCCCCAGGCGCCTCCTCAAGGCGGCGGTCCTTCGCGCCAGCCTGAGCCGGCGCGCGCGGGCGCCGCGGTCGCGGAAGCTCCCTCGGGAGAAGACCAGCGCGTCTCCCCCGCCGTTCGAAAGCTCCTCAAGGAACACAATCTCGACGTCTCGGGCATCCGCGGCAGCGGAATGGGCGGGCGCGTGACGCGCGAGGACGTCCTGAATCACATCGAGGGAAGCCGCGTCGCCGCCTCCGCGGGGACGCAGGCGCCCGCCGCCGTGCCGGGCATGCAGCCCGGGCGCGCCCCTTCCGGGGCGGCCGCAGCGCCCCAGCCCACGAAGCCCATCCCCGCTCCGTCCTTCACGGCTCCGGGGGCGCGCGAGGAAGAGGTCGTCCAGGCCACGAACGTCCGGAAGAAGATCGCCGAGAACATGCTCCGCTCGCGCCACATGGCGGCGCACTGCTCGACCTGGGACGAAGTGGACATGACGAGGCTGGTGGAGCTTCGCTCCAGGATGAAGGAGCGGGTGAAATCGACCTACGGCATGAACCTGACCTACATGCCCTTCATCATGAAAGCGGTGGTC
>DASQAV010000136.1:0-13427 GCA_035635575.1 Candidatus Dormiibacterota bacterium
CGTTGAAGGAGAGGTGGATCCCACGACTGGCTGGCTCCTGGACTACGGGGAGATCAAGCGGCTGATCGAGCCTCTGCGCGCCCAGCTCGATCACTACTACCTGAACGAGGTGAACGGGCTCTCGAACGCGACTTCTGAGAATCTGGCGGCGTGGATCTGGGAGCGGTTACGGCCCTCGCTTCCTTCACTCGCGAAGATCACCGTCCACGAGACCTGCGAAGCGCGCTGCGAGTACGAGGGGAAGTGAAGGTCACTCCGCCAGAAGCGACGGCCTGCACAGTATGAGCTTCCGTACGAAGGGGGGATCGCCGACGGGGTTTCGCACTGTCATCATCAGCGAAGACGAACACCCCGCTGCCGCTCAGGCAGTTGAGGAGTTGGGTCTTGAACCAATTGTTCCGAAGCACTCATCGATCCAGAGCGTGGTCCAGTCTGCTCCTCGCCTCATTGTCATTGACTGGAGCCCGTCCCGGATCAAAGAGAACACTGAACTTGTCCGCGCCATCCGCAATCTTGCCGCCACTCGCGATGTGCCGATCATCGTGTGGTACAGCGAATGGGAGGACATCCCGGAGGATATGCTCCGGATGGAAGCCGTGTATCCGTACAACATTCCGGGGTCCATTCCTGACTTAATAGCAACGGTGCGGAAAGCGATGCGCACTGAGCCCCTAGCCATCACCGATACTGAGCGACAAGAGCTTGATGCCATACAGCGAGGTCTACGCGGTGATAGCTCCACAAAAGGGCATGTCCTAATAGTTCTAGGAGATACTAGACTGTCCTCCCTCGCAGCCGTGAGCCTTCAGCATGCCGGCTTCGAAACGACCGAAATCCTTGGAACAAGCGTCGCTCTATCCGCCCTGAGATCGATTACGCCGGATCTTATTCTGCTGGACACGAAGCAGCCTGACGGAAACGGCTTCGATTTCTGCGCTCGTGTACGAGCGGACAGCCTCAGAGCACATATCCCGATCATCTTTCTGACAGCATCAGCTGGATGGGACGATCGTACGAGGGGTCTCCAAGTCGGAGCACACGACTACATCACAGTGCCCTGGTCTTCCGATGATCTCGTGCTTCGCATATCGAATCTTGTCTTGCTGAGTCGACAGCAGCGTGCAGCAGCATTCCGCGAAGTAACAGACAGATCGATCGCGGAGGATCGCCCATCGATGTTCATCATTTGCGGAAAGCCGGACGAGGATTTCGGGTCCATGCTGAAGGCGGAGCTCAAGAGAAGGGGCGTAGACGCGTTCCTCTTCTGCGAGGATGCTATACCGGGTGCCAAGCTCCACCGAGTGATGCGTGCGGGGGTCAACACGCACGAGAGAGTCGTACTGGTGTGTTCCCGCGAGTCTCTCAACCGACCAGGCGTGTTGAATGAGATTGAGGAGACCTTGGCTCGCGAGGCCCGCGAAGGTGGGGAAACGATCCTTATTCCCATTCGATTGGATGACTATGTCTTGGAGGGTTGGCAACCAGCACGCCCGGATCTCGCAATAGCAATAAGAGATAGGGTAGTGGCAAACTTCAGCGAAACGAAAACTGACGAGCAAACGTTTCAACGGGCAGTAGATTCTCTTATGAGTGCCCTTACCTTCTCATATGTCGGTACAAGCCGGGTCGGAGAGGAGTTTGAGGCATGACGAGAATCGCTAGGGCCCTAGCTTGCATTGCCGCAGGGATCGCCCTGTGCTCAATTCTGGTGACAGGGTGGCGCTCGCCGCTCTCGCGGACAAATCACTTCATGTCGCGTCTGAGGAAGTAAAATCCCTCCCAAAATCGCGCGAGTGCCACCCACTGAACCGCTAGTCGTGCGAGATCGATCCTGATCTTTGCCGCGGCATTACTCTCCTCGATCCGCAGGTAGACGCAACTCCTACCGCGCGGCGTGGAGGAGCCAGCCCGCGACGCGGTCCGCGTCCTCCACCAAGGAGCCCACCGAGACCCCGCGATACGCGTTCCCCGCCACGTAGAGGCCCGGGAAGGCGCCGATCCGCTTCATCACCGACGCGATCCGCTCGCGGTGTCCCAGCGTGTACTGGGGAATGGCGCGCTCCTGCCGCATCACCCACGTCCGCTCGGGCCCGCCCTTCAGGCCCAGCGCCCGGTCCAGCGACTCGCACGCCAGCCCGATGAGCTTCGCGTCCGGGAGCGTGATCAGCTCCGGGCGGTCCACGCCGCCGAGGAAGGCGCGCACGAGCGTGAACCCCTCGGGCGCGCGTCCGGGGAAGAGATTGGATTCGAAGAGCACGCCCAGCGCGGGAAGCGCCTCTCCGGGCGCGACCAGGAATCCATAGCCGTCGGGCTTCGTGCGGAAGGCTTCGTCGCGGATGGCGAGCGCCACGACGGCGAGGCCGGAGTGGGGAATGTCGGTGAGTGCGTTGGCGGCTTCGATGTCGAGCCCGCGCAGGAGCGCCGCGGCATCGGAGGCCGGGGTCGCCACGATGACCGAGTCGAAGCTCCGCGATTCGCCGCTCGCGAACCGGATCGTGAAGGGTGTCGTGGCGGCGTACTCCGGCGCTCGGCTAAGCCGGAGCGCGGGCATCTCGAGGTGGATCGCCGCGCCCAATGATTCCGCCAAGCGCTCCACCAAAGAGCCCATGCCTCGCTTCAGGGACCAGAGGGAGCGCGGTCCCGCATTGCTCTTCGCACCGGATCGATTCTTCGTCCCTCCATATTTGCCCATGGCCAGGAGGAGCGAGCGGTGTTTCTTCTCCAGCTCCCGCAGCTTGGGGAAGGACGCATCCAGGGAGAGCTTCGCCGCGTCGCCCGCGTAGACACCGCGGACGAACGAGCCGGCGACGACGCGCGCGGCCTCCTCGCCCATGTGCCGGGCGGCGAAGTCTAGAACTGACTCCTCGTGGGCGACACGGCTCGCCACCAGGGGCTCGGCGAGGACGCGCAGGCGCCCCTTGGGAGAGATCGCCGAGAAGTGGAGAAGAGAGCCGGGCCCGCTGGGGAAGCGGTGGAGCTTGCCCCGCGAGAACACGTACCGGCGTGCCGCCTGGGGCGACGCCTCGACCCGCTCGCCCGCAAGCCCGAGATCCTGGATCAGGGTCTGGGCCGGCCCGGGCCCCGTCTGAAAGGCATCGGCCGCCCACTCCACCAGAAATCCCTCGGCATTCGTCGTGCGGATCCGCCCGCCCGCACGCGCCCCCGCCTCGAATACCTCGACCGTGAGATCCACGCCCCGCCGCGACGCGTCGCGCTTCAACGCGTGGGCGACCGTGAGTCCGGCGAATCCGGCGCCGAGGACCGCGACCTTCATCGGTGGAGCCGAGAACTCAAGCGGAACGAGCGGCCGGAGTGCGCAGCCTGGTCTCGACCAGATCCGCGAGCGCGTCCAGGAAGGGCGGAAAATCATTGAGCGACTGGACGCGGCGGAAGTTCGTGATCCCGAGGGCGCGCGCCTGGTCCCCGTAGAGAAGATCGACCTCGTAGAGAGTCTCCACGTGGTCGGACACGAAGCTGATCGGGAGCACCAGCACGTCCTTCACTTGATCCCGCGCGAGATCGCGGATCACCTGGTCGGTGCTCGGCCCGATCCACTCGACCGGTCCCACGATGCTCTGATATCCGAGGACGTGCGGCATCGGGGGCAGGCGGCGCAGGACGCACTCCATCGTGATCCGGATATGCTCGCAGTACGGATCGCCCGCGTCGATGAAGTGCTTCGGCAGGCCGTGCGCGCTCACGAGGAGCGTGGGCCGCTTTCCCTGGAAATGGACCTCCAGCGCCACGCGCACGCGATGGGCCAACGCGTCGAGATATCCGGGATGGTCGTACCACTGGTCGATGCGGTCGAGCGGGAGCCGGATCCCGCGCCGCCTCATCACGCGCTGAAGCTCCGCCACGCTCGAGCCGGTCGTGGCCATGGAGTAGTGCGGGTAGAGGGTGAGGGCCAGCAGCCGATCCACGCCTTCGCCCAGGAGCTCGTCCAGCGCCTGCTCCGTGGTCGGATTCCAGTACCGCATGGCCATCGCCGCCACGACGTCGTGGCCGCGCTCGCGAAGCCGCTCCGTGATGCCTCGGGCCTGGAGCGTGGTCCAGCGCACGATCGGCGAGCCGCCTCCGATCTTTCGATAGTTCTCCTGCACCTCGGGCGTCCGTTTGTTGGCGATCATCCTGCCGATCACCGCCTGCCCGATGGCTCCCCCTGGAAGGCGGATGATCTCGCGGTCGGTGAAGATGCGGGTGAGGAACGGACGGACCGCGTCCAGGGTGTCCGGGCCGCCAAGGTTGAGGAGGAGGATCCCGGTCTTCAGACCGTGCGCGAGAACACAGGCTTCTCGCCCTCATGGCGCTTCTGGTAGGCGTCGAACGCCATGCAGATGTTCCGGACGAAGAGGCGGCCCGGGTCGGTGACCTGGATGTGGCCCGGGTCTCGCGTCACGAATCCGTTCTTCGCGGGCCCCTCGTCCAGCTCGCAGAGGGAGTCCGCGAAGTACTCCGCGAACCGGATCCCGTGCGCGCGCTCGATCGCGTGGACGTCGAGGTAGAAGTTGCACATGAGGCCCTGGATTACGTCGCGGCGGATCTCGTCGTCCTTGCTGCGCAAGAACCCACGCTCGATCGGAGGGAGCTCCGCGTCCAGCGCGTCCTTGTAGCGGTTCAGCTTCTTCGTGTTCTGCGCGAACGCCCCGCCCAGATCCCCGATGGCCGAGACGCCGAAACCGACCGAGTCCTTGGCGGGATGCGTGGTGTATCCCATGAAATTCCGCTGGAGCGTGTGCTCGCGCGCGGCCCGGGCCAGGGAATCGCCCTCCAGCGCGAAGTGGTCCATCCCGATCTGCTGGTATCCGGCTCCGGTGAAGAGCGCGTGCGCAATGCCGAAGAGCTCCAGCTTCACCTCGCGCGGCGGAAGGTCCTCGAGCCGGATCGCCTTCTGGTGCGCCTTGATCCAGGGCACGAACGCGTAGGAATAGACCGCCACGCGGTCGGGGCGCAGCTCCAGCGCCAGCTGGATCGTCTTCCGGAAGGACTCCGGCGTCTGGTGCGGGAGCCCGTAGATGAAATCGAAGTTGATGGACTCGATGCCGAGCCCGCGAAGGTGCTCGTGGAGATCCTTCGTCTGGTTGAAGGTCTGGTATCGATTGATCGCTTCCTGGACGTCGGGGTCGAAATCCTGCACGCCCATCGAGATTCGATTGAACCCCAGGCGCTTCAAGAGGTCGCCTTGGCGGTGTGTGGTCACGCGCGGATCCACCTCGATCGCGATCTCCGCGTTCGGCTCGAACGTGAAGCGGTCGGTGAACGCCCGGAAGACGCGCTGAATCTCCTCTTCCGTGAGGTAGGTCGGCGTGCCGCCTCCCCAGTGGTACTGGACGAGGCGCGTGCGCTTCTTCAAACGGTTGGCGACGAGCTCCACCTCGCGCTCGAGATCCTCGATGTACGCGGCCGCCACACCCGGCTTCTGCGTGATGATGACGTTGCACCCACAGAAGCTGCAGCGCTCGCGGCAGAAGGGCAGGTGCACATAGGCCGATAGCGGTTCCTCGGACTTGCCTGAGGCCTCGTCCAGCTTCTCGAGGTAGCGCTCCGCGTTGAATCCCTCGTGGAACTCGACCGCGGTGGGATAGGACGTATAGCGCGGGCCGGGGCGATCGTACTTGGCGAGAAGCTCCGCGGTGTTCATACGATCCGCTTCACGGGATCGCCGTGCCGTCTCACCGTCTCCACGAGAAGCGCCACGTTCTCCACCGGGGTCTCGGGATAGATGCCGTGACCCAGGTTGAAGATGAAGCCGGGACGTCCGCCGTTCTCGCGCAGGACCGCCTCGGCCCGCTTCACGACCTGCTCCGGAGGACCCATGAGGGCCGCGGGGTCCAGATTCCCCTGCACGCAGCGCGCGCTTCCCAGGATGGCGCGCGCCTGGCTCAGGGAGACGCGGTAGTCCAGTCCGATCACGTCGGAATGGATGGCGCGCATGGCGTCGAGCTGTCCGTTGGAGGAGGCGAGTGCGAAGTAGATCGTGGGGGTCGACTTCGGAATGGAGCGAAGCACCCGGTCCGCGAAGGCCACCGCGAAGCGTCCGAACTCAACGGGAGGCAGCCAGCCCGCCTGCGTGTCGAAGAGCATCACCGCGTCCACGCCCGCCGCGATCTGCTCCTTGAGGTAGTCGATCGTCGCGGTGGCGAGAAGGTCGAGCAGCTCGGCGAATCCCGCGTCGTCGCGGGCCAGGAAGCTGCGGGTGAGCATGAGGTCTTTCGAGCCGCCCCCGTCCACGAGGTAGGAGGCGAGCGTGAACGGAGCTCCCGCGAAGCCGATCAAGGGCACCCGCCCCTGGAGCCGCTCTTTCACCGCGCGGATCACGGGGCGGACGTGCGGCAGCGAGCCCGGGCCCTTCCACTCCAGGGAAGCGATCTCCTTGCGGCTCGCGATGCGCCGTTCCAGCTTGGGTCCCGGATCGAACTCGATGGGAACGCCCATCGCGATCAGAGGAATCAGGATGTCGGAGAAGAGAATCGCGGCGTCGAATCCGAACCGCTCGATGGGCTGCGCGGTGACCTCGGCGCAGAGCTCGGGCGTGCGGCAGATCTCGAGAAAGCCGTGCTTCTCGCGCACGGCGCGGTACTCGGGCAGGTAGCGGCCCGCCTGCCGCATGATCCAGATCGGAATCTCGCCGATGGGCTCGTTACGACACGCGCGGAGGAAGGAGTAGGCCGGGGCCAGGGACGGTCCTTGCGTCACGCGAGGTCCTCCATCGCCTCGTCGGCGGCTTCGAGCGTGCGGTCGATCTCGGTCTCGGTATGCGCGTCCGAGAGAAAGGCGCTCTCGAAGGCGGAGGGCGGAAGAAGGACGCCTCGCTCCAGGAGGCCCTGGAAGACCGTGGCATATCGCTTGGAATCCGCGCGGCGCGCCTCGTCGGCGGAGGCCACCTGGTCCACGCCGAAGAAGAGGGTCCACATGGACCCGAGGCTATTCACGACCCCCCGCACGTTGCGGCGCGCGAGGATCTCGCGGAGCCCCGCAGCCAGGAGGCCGGTCCGCGCTTCGACCCGCCGGAAGATCGCGGAATCGGATTCCAGAATCGCGAGCGTCGCGTTGCCCGCGGCCATCGCGAGCGGATGGCCCGCGTAGGTGCCCGCCTGGTACACGGGACCCTCCGGCGCCACGAGCTTCATGAGGTCGGCCCGGCCGCCGAAGGCCGCGACCGGGAGCCCGCCTCCGATCACCTTGCCCAGCGTGACCAGATCGGGCCTCACGCCGAAGCGCTCCGCGGCGCCGCCTCGCGCGATGCGGAATCCCGTCATCACCTCGTCGAAGACGAGGAGGGTGCCATGGCGGTCGCAGAGTGCGCGGAGGCTCGAGAGGAATTCCGGCTCAGGGGCGATCACCCCCATGTTCCCGATGACCGGCTCGAGGATCAGCGCGGCCGGAGGCGAACCGGGCCGGAGCTCGAAGGCCGCCTTCACCGAATCGAGATCGTTGAACTTCGCCACGCGCGTGCCGGCCGCGACCGCCGTGGGAACGCCGGCCGAGTCGGGGATCCCAAACGTCTGAAGCCCGGAGCCGGCCTTGATGAGAAAGCCGTCCGCATGGCCATGATAGCAGCCGTCCAATTTCACGATGTCGTCGCGCCCCGTCGCGGCGCGCGCGACGCGGATCGCGGCCATGGTCGCTTCGGTGCCGGAGGCCACGAAACGCAGCCGCTCCGCCGCCGGGTAGAAGCGCCGCACCCGCTCCGCCAGCTCCACCTCGAGGGGGTTCGACAAGCCGTAGAGGAATCCATTTCGGAGCTGGCGCTCCACGGCCTCGACGACACTGGGATTCGCGTGTCCCAGGAGCATGGGTCCCCAGCCCAGCACGTAATCCAGAAGCTCGTTCCCGTCCGCGTCCGTGAGGATCGCGCCGCGGGCCGAGACGATGTGGCGTGGTGTGCCGCCCACCGCGCGGAAGGCGCGCACGGGGGAATTGACCCCGCCGGGGAAGAGATCCAGCGCGCGCTCGTGGAGCGCTTCGCTTTTCCGGGTGTCGGGGAGTGCGCGCGTTCCCTTCATGGCTTCTTCGTTCCCAGGAGCGGGGCGATCGACTCCGCGAAATACGTGATGATGACGTCGGCGCCGGCGCGGCGGATGGAGGTGAGCGATTCCAGAGCGGCACGCTCTCCGTCGAGCCACCCCAGCTGCGCGGCCGCCTGGATCATCGCGAATTCCCCGGAGACGTTGTAGGCGACCACCGGGACCTGGAAGCGGTCCTTCACGCGCCGGATGACGTCGAGGTAGGGAAGCGCCGGCTTGACCATGACCAGGTCCGCGCCTTCCTCGAGATCCAGCGCGACCTCGCGGAGCGCCTCGTCGGAGTTGGCGGGATCCATCTGATATCCGCGGCGGTCCCCGAACTGGGGAGCCGACTCCGCCGCCTCCCGGAAAGGGCCGTAGAAGCTGCTCGCGTACTTGGCGGAGTAGGCGACGATCGGCGTCTCCAACCGCCCCGCCTCATCCAGCGCTTTCCGGATCGCGCCCACGCGGCCGTCCATCATGTCGCTCGGGGCGATGACGTCGGCCCCCGCCTCGGCGTACACGACCGCGGCGCGCGCGAGGAGCGGCAGCGTGCGGTCGTTGTCGACGGAGCCGTCCCGGATGACGCCGCAATGGCCGTGATCCGTGTACTCGCAGAGACAGACGTCCGCCCAGAGGAGAAGCTCGGACTCCGCGGCCTTGATGGCCCGGAACGCGCGCGCCACGATTCCCTGCGGGTCGTAGGCTTCGCTCCCTTCGGGGTCCTTCCTCGCGGGGATGCCGAAGAGAATGAGACCTCCCACTCCAAGGGACGCGAGCTTCTTTGCCTTCTCCACCACGAGGTCGACCGACAGCTGTGCGTGCCCCGGCATGGAGGCGATCGGCCGGCTCACGCGCTCGCCGTGGCAGACGAAGAGCGGCGCCACGAGGGACGCGGGTGTGAGGGAAGTCTCGCGAACCAGGGCGCGCAGGGATTCGGTCGCGCGGAGGCGGCGCATGCGGGTGGCGGGGAAGCTCATCGGCTTACCCCCGCCGACTCGAGCACGCTGAGGGCGATTGGCTCGAATCCAGTCTCTGCGTCGGGGTGGAAGATGTTCCGGTAGCCCCGCGCCGTGAGCTCCGACGCGGTGGTCGCCCCGCGCGCAAGAACCGTTGCGCGGGCGTGGAGGCGCTCACGCGCCGCGGCAGGCAAGAGCTGCTCGAGCCCGGTCACGGTGGAGGGGCTGAAGAACGCGCCCACGATCGCGTCCTCGCTCTGGAGAGCGGTAAGGAGCCCGTCCACGTCGGCCTCGAGGAACCGCGTGCGATAGACCTCGAGTGAAGTGACTTCGATCCCCGCGCTCTCGAGCCCCATCGGAAGGTCGGGAAGGGAGCGGTCGCCTCGGAGAAAGAGCACGCGCCGGATCCCATCCTTCGCGGCGCGCCCGGCGATGAAGCGGGCCAGGTCCACGGCGCGCGCAGGGGTTGCGGGAGTGAACGGCGTGAATCCCAGATCGCGGACCTGCGCCGCGCTCTCGTCCCCAAGCGTGTACATGCGCGGGAAGGGTCCCTTGGCGCCGCCGGCTGTGAGCGCATGAGCCAGATGCTCCGCGGCGCGACGGCTGGTCCAGACGATCGCCGTTTCTTCATCGAGCGTCGCGATACGGTCCACCAGCGAAGGGCCGTCCGATCCGGGATCGGTGGCCAGGACCGGAATACGCAGCACCGAATAGCCGAGCCCAGATGCCTTCGCCGCAAGGGCGTCGTCCAGCGGATCCAGCCGCGTCAGAAAGAGGAGTGGCTTCATGGGAAGCGCTCCATGCTCCGGACCTCGTCCAGGATGGGACGCGCCCCCTGCCCGATCATCGTGATGGCGAGCGCGCGTCCCACATCGGCGGCCTTGTCCGCGCTTCCGGAGGCGGTCATGCGCATGGAGGGGCGGCCCTCGGGGTGGCCGACATAGCCGGTCAGCTGGATCGCTCCGCCCTGGGCGCGGGCAAGGGCGCCCACCGGGACCAGGCATCCCCCGCCCAGGCCCTCCAAGAGCGCGCGCTCCGCCGCGGCTTCCGCCGCGGCGATCACATCATTCATGGACGCGACGGCGGCCGCGGCCGCGGCATCTCCCGTGCGGATCTGGATTGCGAGGATCCCCTGGCCCGGTGCGGGGAGCATCACCGACTCATCGAACACCTGCGTCGCCCGATCGAGGAGACGGAGGCGGATCAATCCCGCGGCGGCGACGATGATCGCGTCCAGGTCTCCCTCCGTGAGCTTGGTGAGGCGGGTCGGCACGTTCCCGCGCAGGTCCTCCACCTTGAGGTCGGGCCGCTTCGCCAGCACCTGGGACCGGCGCCGGAGCGAGGAGGTTCCGATCGTCGCTCCGGAGCGGAGCTTCTCGAAGGTCGTGCCGTCGCGGCTCACGAACGCGTCCCGGGGATCTTCCCGGCGGAGCAGCGCCCCGAGCCGGAGGCCCGGACGCTCGTCCGTGGGGAGGTCCTTGAGCGAATGCACCGCCATGTCGATCTCGTTCCGCAACAGCGCCTCCTCGATCTCCTTCGTGAAGATTCCCTTGCCCCCGATCCGCGCGAGCGACGCCGTGGGATTCAGGTCTCCGGTCGTCTTGATCACGATCAGCCGATGCTCGCGCGCCCCTCCGGGAAGCGTGTCCCGAACGCGCTCGCTCTGCGCGAGCGCCAGCGCGCTACCGCGGGTCCCGATCCTCATCGGCGCCCTCCTCCCGCTCGATCCCGAACAGATCCCGCACCGCGTCGATGCGCCGGATTCCCGTGCTGCCGTCCTCTCCGGCGCGGTTCAGCCGCGTCGTGGGGATATGGAGGAGCTTCCGGACGATGGAGCGGGTGAGCGACTCCACGGCCGGCTGATCCTCCGGCCGAAATCGCGTGCGGTGGCGCTCCAGCTCCTCCTCCGCGATTCGCTCGAAATGGCTCCGGAACGCCGTCACGGTGGGCTTCAGGAGGAGCGAGCGGTACCACCGCATGAACCGGATCACCTCTTCGTCGACGATCCGCTCCACGCCGGGCACTTCGGCGCGGCGCTGCTCCAGGCTCTGCGCCACGATCGCGGCCAGAGCGTCGAGATCGTGCAGGAACACGTTGGGGAGCCGGGCAGCGGCCGGGTCGATGTCCCGGGGCACCGCGAGATCGATGAGGAGCAGGGGGCGGTTCTTCCTGATTTTCATCGCTCCGCGAACGGCGGGCTCGTGCAGCACGAAGCCGGGCGCTGAGGTGGCGCTCACGACGATATCGGCGCCGGGAAGCACGACGGGGAGCGCCTCGAGGGTCACGACGCGCACGGCGGCGCTTCCGGCGCGCCGGGCCAGGGCCTCGGCGCGCTCGCGGTTTCTCGCGGCGATCGTGAACTGCGAGACACCCGAATCCATGAGGTGGCACATCGAGAGCCCGGCCATCTCGCCGGAGCCGACCAGGAGCGCGCGCTTCTGGCTCAGGCTCCCGAGGACTTTCGATGCCAGGCTCACCGCGGCGTAGACCGAGGAGATGGGGCCGCGCCCGATGGACGTCTCCGTCCGAGCGCGCTTGGCGCATCGGAGCGCCGCGTCCAGCAATCGCTCCGTCACGGGCCCGGAGCCGCCCGCCCGGGCGGCGAGCGTGAGCGCGTCCTTCACCTGGCCCACGATCTGCGGCTCGCCCAGGACCTGGGAATTGAGCCCGCACGCCACCCGGAAGAGATGCCGGACCGAGGCGGGATCGCGGTACGCGTAGAGGCGGTGCCCCCGCTCTCCGAGATCCATTCCCTTGATCTCCCGGAGGAGATCGTTCACGAAGAGCGGAAGATCGGCCACGGAAGCGCCGCGCGCGTAGATCTCCGTGCGATTACAGGTCGACAGGACGATTGCTTCCTCCGCGCCCCCGCGGCCGCGCAGCGCCTGGATCGCGCGCTCCACCTCCTCCTCGTTCATGACGAGCGCGTCCCGGATCTCGAGCGGCGAGGTCTCGTGGTTCAGCCCGACGCAGAGGAAATCGAGGGAGGCTTCGGCGAGATTCGTGGACACGCGGGTTACCGGAACGAGTGGAAGGAATGGAAGAAGAGATCCACCGCGACCCTGCTCAGGAGCAGCGTGGTGAATCCGGCGAGCGAGACGTAGATGGCGCGCGGTCCCCGCCAGCCGAGCCGGTGGTACCCCAGGACGCAGGCGGCGAAGATGCACCAGACGAAGAGCGTGAGCCAGACCTTGGGATCGGTCAGCGTTCCCGTGCCCGATCGCTGGACCCAGCCCACGCCCAGGATGATCGCGAGCGTGAGGAGCGCCAACCCTCCGCCCGCCGCGCGGATGTTCATCTGGCCCAGCGCCTCGAGCGGCGGCATGCGGCGAAAGAAGAACGAGAAGCGGTTCGCCTTGATGTCGCGGTAGAGGAGGAGGAAGAGGACGCCGTAGATCGCCGAGACCGCGAAGGCGCTGTAGCCAAGCACGGCGGTCAGCGTGTGGAGCTCGAACCAGAACGGCCGGAGCGGCACCGGTTCGGGCGTGACCTGGTTTCCGTAGGCCGAGGAGACGATCTGGATCGCGAAGATGAAGGGCAGCACGAAGACGCCCGTCGTGCGGATCCCCTCACGCGACTCGATGTAGAGGTAGACGATCGCCATCGAAAGGCCCGTGGCGGAGAGGAAGTCGTAGACCGAGGCGAGGGGCAGATGACCTTCCAGCACGCCCCGGACCGAGAGGTAGAAAATATGGAGGAGGACGGCCACCCGGAGCGCGACCGGTCCCAGGCGGTCCGAAACGCCTCCCTCGCGCGCGTAGGCGCGGGCATAGGCCGCGACAGCGAGCGCGTAAGCCACTGGCAATAATGTGGTTAAGAGTGGGACCAGAAAGCGCATATGCAGTTGTCCGGCTCCTCTACCGGCGCGCCATTCTCGCTTGGAAGCGTTGAGTTTACAAGGGTCCGCGGGTTGGTGCTACCTAGGCATACCCCGAAGGAAACCTGGGGGTCGCAGTACGCGAGGCGCGGATTTTCAGGACCTGAAACAGGGCCGCTAGAACCAGTCCGCGTTCGGGGCTTTCTTGCTCAGCAGGCGCAGGATTACTTGCAACTGGCCCTGGTGGCGCAGCTCGTGGGTGAAGACGTGGGTGAGGATCTGCTCGACGGTGAGCTGGACCCGGGTGCCGGGCTCGGCCCCGCCTGCTTCGCGCGTCTCCTGCAATTTTGCCGCCGACGCGTACTCGGCGAGCACCGAGCGCGTGATGTCCGCGACCTCGCGCCCCTGCGTGCGCGTCAGGGCGGGGGTGGCGTAGCGGGTCCGGATCACGGCCTGGCTTTCCGGCTCGTATTTCTTGCCCCGGATATCCTCGAGCATCCACGAGCGCTCCACCTCGATGATGTGCGCGAAGAGGAGCTGCATCGATTTCCACGAGAATTCGAACTCTCGCGCCCATTCCTCGGGCGTGAGCTTCTCGGCGGCGTCGAGCAGCTTCTCCCGCGCCTTCCAGGTCTGCTCGAAGTA
>DASQAV010000137.1:0-42952 GCA_035635575.1 Candidatus Dormiibacterota bacterium
CCGGTCGTGCGGTATTCCACGGCGTCCCGCGAGCGAAACCGGATGCTCGTCCTGGTGGATCACTCCGGCAGCATGGAGGTGCGGGATGGGGATGCGTCCGGGCGCACGCGGCGCGAGGTCGCCGACAGCGCCGCCGGTGCCATCGCCAGCGACCTCCAGGGGCGCTATGACGTGCGCATCGCTCCCTTCGATGCTTCCCTCGGACCCATCATGACGCCGGGGGCCTGGAAGGGAGCGGCGTCCGCGCGCGGCGCGGGCGAGACCGCGCTGGGGGACGCGCTGCGCGAGGCGCTGGACCGCATCGACCCCGATTCGCTGGCGGCGCTCCTGATTCTGAGCGACGGCGCCGTGAACCGGGGCGAGGATCCGCAGCGCGCTCTGGGATCGTCCGTGCCCACGTTCGGGCTCGTCACGGGCTCGGCGAGCGATCCTCCCACCACGGGGATCGGCGGCATCGACGTTCCGGCCGAGGTGGTGATGGGCCAGCCCGCGGTTCTCACGGTGACCGTCCGTCAGGGATCGCGTCCCGCCACGCGCGGCGTGGCGCGCCTGAGCGAAGGGCCGCGCGAGCTGGGCCGGGCGGCCTTCGCGCTCCCGCATCCGGGCTCGACGACGCGCGTGCCCATCCCGTTCACGATCCAGGAGCGCGGAAAACACTTTCTCACCGTGAGGCTCGACAGTCTGCCCGGAGACCCGATCGTGAAGAACAAACGCCGGTTGGTCGCGGTGAGCGCGAGACCGGCGAAGCGCGCCGTCCCGCTCCTGGCCTCGGCGTGGGACTGGGATCTCCGGTCCTTCTCGCGAGGCGTCGAGGCGGACACTTCCTGGGCCGTGATGAGGCTCGTGCCTTCGGGATCGTCCGGAGTCGTCCCGTTCGGCGTCACCGGCGCGGCGGCGCACTCGGGCCCGCAGAGCCTGGCTACGGCCCTCCGGGATGCCCATGTCGCCGCGGTCCGGTACGATTCCCGAACCCTCACCCCGGAGCGGAGCGCCGAGATCCTGCGTTTCCTGGAGCGAGGCGGCGGGGTCCTCTTCTGGGCTGATCCTTTGAACCGGCCGCCGGCGGAAGGTGCCCTCACGCAGGCGCTCGGACTCCAGTGGCGCGACTTCGGCCGCCCGATTCCCTCGGGCACTTCGCTCGAGCTCACTCCGGAAGGACGTTCCCATGAGGTCACGCTTCTGGGCGGCGACGCGGCAAGCGCGACCGCGGCCTGGCGCTCGCTCCCGCCCGTGCAGGTTCCTCTGGTCCTGAGCCTGCGCGAGCCCCGCCTCGCCCCGCTCCTTCTCGTGCGGTTCGGGAACGAAGCCACCCCGGTGCTGCTCGCCGGGAGGATCGGCCAGGGGCGTGTCGCGGTCCTGAATGCGACGGGCGTGTACCGATGGGGCTTGACCGCGTCGGGTCTCGCGGGTGGCGCGGGCATCGAGCCCTCGTTCTTTGGCGGGCTCACGACGTGGCTCGCGCAAAGCGAGGACGATCGCTTGGTTCGAATCACGGCACCCGACCTGACCCCCGCCGAGCGTCCCATTCCGGTCCGCCTGGCGCTTTCCAATCCCGCACTCGCGAAGGGAGCCCGTGCCGTCGTGACGGTACCTGGCCGCGGCGGGAAGACGGTCGCCCTCAGCACCTCGGCGCAGGGGGACTTCGCGGGCTCGATCGAGCTTCCGGAGGGAATCTATGCGCTGCAGGGGCGCGTGGATCGCGGAGGACGGACGCTCGGAACCGACAGCGTGCGGGTCGCGGTGGGCGAGCAGGGAGTGGAGTTCGAATCCCTGAACGCCGATTCCGGTGTCCTCGAGCGGCTGGCCTCGCGATCCGGAGGAGCTTCCGCTCCCATGGACCGGCCGACGCCCGTGCTGGCGAGGCTACGCTCCCCCGAGATCGCCAAGGCGAGGATCGTGGAGCTGGATCTCTTCCACAACACCTGGATCTTCGTGGTGCTCATCCTGGGAGCCACGACCGAGTGGGTTCTGCGGAAGAGGTGGCACTTGTTGTAGCTCGTCTTCGATCCACCAACCCCGGCCATCCCGACGCGTCGCCCGTTCTTTCCCCCTGCCTCGCCACCGGGGGGAAACCATGTCCAAAGTCCGCGCGTCCGCGCTCCTGACCGCAGTCTCTCTTCTCGTCTTTCCGTCCACGCCGCAGGCGAATGCCGAGCTCGTCCTGAACGAGGTGCTCTACGACCCGGCGGGTCCGGACGAAGGGCTGGAGTTCGTCGAGCTCTGGAACCCCGACACCGTTGCCGTCTCGCTCGCGGGAATCCTCCTCGAGGCCGGGGACGGGGCGCGCCCGGGCGTCTGGACCGCCGTGTACGCGGGCGCCGCCGCGGATTCGGTCGGGCCCCGGCGCGCGTTCCTCATTCCGGGATCCGCGCTGACGGCGACGCTTCAGAACGGACCGGACGCGATCCGCATGAGCCGCGGAGGCTCCGTGCTCGATCTCCTGGGATACGGCGCGCTCGCAGCACCGGAGCTCTACGAGGAAGCGCCCGCCGAGGACGCTCCCTCCGGAATGAGCCTCGCCCGCGTCGAGGACGGCCGCGACACGGGACGGAACGCGGCGGACTGGGGCATCGAGCCGGATCCCACGCCGGGATCTCCGAACCATCCCGACGTCAGGCTCCGCATCGTGCGCGGAAGCGCCTCGATCCAGCCTGAGGTCCCGTGGCCGGGAGAGACCGCCGTCCTCCGCCTCACGGTGCGAAACGTGGGGCGGCTCGAGGTGCCGGCGTTGCGATGGGGGATCGAGGTCGCGTTGCGCCAGGTGCTCGAGGGCGGCGGAGACTGGACCGCGCTCCCGGAAGGGGACCAGGGGCTTGGGGCCGGCGCGGCGCTCGCTCCCGGAGAAAGCACCGCGGTTCGGTGCGAGATCACCACGCCCTCGCCGGGACGCTTCGACGTGCGCGCCACGCTGCGCGGGGCCGCGATCGCGGACACGATTCAGGTGGGCTCCCGATCCACCGCCGCGCCGCTCGTGATCCAGGAGATCGCCTTCCGAGATCGTGGCGCCGGAGAATGGGTCGAGCTCCTCGCGCGCGACGCGATTCCCGATCTTGGCGCCTTCGCGCTCACGGACGCGGGCACGCGGGCGTACGCGATCGACCGCGGGCCCCTGGCGCGGCCCGTGCGCGCGGGAGAGATTCTCGTCGTGGCGCAATCCCCGGCGCTCCTTCGCTCGGCGTACTCCCTTCCGGACAGCGCCGTCCTTGGCCTTCACGGCGGCTGGCCGTCCCTGAACGACACCGACGGAGACGATGGATTCGCCGATCGCGTCCGCGTCGTGGATTCGCTCGGGATCCCCTGCGATGCCGTTCCCTACCGCTCGGAGTACGCGGAACGCCGCGCTTCCATCGAGAGGCTGGGAATCGGCCTCCCCTCCGCGTCGCCGAACACCTGGGCCGAAACCGTCGACCCGCACGCGGGCACCCCCGGACGACCCAACTCGCTCTCGGCGCCGAAAGGAGAAGGGCGCCCCAAGGGGGCGCTCCTCGTCGCCAGCTCGCGTCTCGTGCGGCGGTCCGCGGAAGCCCAGGCACCCGTCGTGCTCGCGTTCGGCGAATCCGCGCGCGGAAGGAAGGTCCGCGTCGTGGTGCACGACCTCCTGGGCCGCGTGCGAAGACGCCTCATGGATGGCCAGCGGGTTCTCTCGGATGTCGCGTTCGTCTGGGACGGCAAGGACGACGAGGGAGCGCCGGTCCCGGCCGGGATCTACGTCGTGCGGGGGGAGACGATTCCCGAGGGCGGCGCTCCGGCGACCAGCGGAAGTCTCGCGCTGACGGTGGTGGACCGATGGCCGCGCTGAGAGTCCTGGCCTTTTCGCTCCTTCTCGCGGCGACCGTGCCCCAGAGCGCGCGAGGCGCGTTCGAGCTCCGCGACGCCGGTCCCGCGGCGCTGGGCGCGGCATCGCCCGACGGCGCCTCGCTGCCCCTCGACGCGGGGCGGACGCTCGCGGGTGATGTGGATTCGTCCGGCGCGGACGATGCACGGTTCTCCTGGCGCGCGGGCGGAAGCCGCGCCTCGCTCTTCGACGTCGAGGATCTGGAGCAGGGCCAGCTGGATCTCGAGGTCCGGCTCCGCCGCTTCTGGTCGCGCCTCGACTACATGTCCGTTTCCAACCCCGGCTCGCGTGAGTCCACGGCGCGGCTCACGGTCGGCGAGCGCGCGGTGCGAGCCGTGTCGCTCACCGTGACGGGGGAGCGCCTCGACGCTTCCGCCGAAGACGGGCCGCGCCGGGGCGGATGGGCGCTCGGCGCTCGTGCGCGGGGCCGGCTGGGGCAGCGGATCGAAGCCTGGATCGGAGGGGACCGAATCCTGGTGTCGCGGGGGCTGACGGGACTCTCCGGCTCCTTCGAGCTCGGCGCCGCGGTCCATGCGCGCGGGACGGCGCTCGGCGTGCTCGACCGCATGGAGCCCGACGCCCGTCACAGCCCACGCGTCGTTCTGGACGTTCCCCTGGGCGGCGCCGCGAGCGTGAGGCTGGGGCGCGGAAGCGCGCCGGGCAGGATCGGCGCCTCCTTCACGGTCCGGATCGGGAGCCTGGAAGCCTCGTGGGGGCGTCTCGACTACGCGTTCGGAGGGAAAGTCGTAGCACTTCGCATCGGGGTCTCGGGCCACGGAACAAAGCGGCCCGCCGGGAAGGCGGGCCGCCAAGACACCGTCCGGAATGTGGGGAGCGCGTACCCGCTAACGGAGCAGGATCAGCTTCCGCGAATCCAGGAAGCCCTTCGACTCGAGCCGGTAGAAGTAGGCGCCGCTCGGGAGCGTTCTGCCGCCGTCGTCCAGGCCGTTCCAGCGCTCGAGATGCTCACCCGCCT
Source organism: Candidatus Dormiibacterota bacterium (assembly GCA_035635575.1). Lineage (GTDB taxonomy): Bacteria > Eisenbacteria > RBG-16-71-46 > SZUA-252 > SZUA-252 > WS-7. Next base: position 4,812 of record DASQAV010000137.1, read on the forward strand.
GCACGACCCGATTCACCAGCGTCCGCACCAGCGCACCGTTCACGTTGTAGATACGGAGAACAACCGGCCCCGTCTGCGCGACCGAGAACTTGATGGCCGTCTCCGGATTGAACGGGTTGGGCATGTTCTGGCCGAGGGTGTTGCGGAACGAGGGCGCCTCCGGCCCTCCTCCCTCCTCGACCGCGCTCGCCAGGTAGCAGTTCGGCTCCTTGAAGTACGTCTGGACGACGTTCTTGGTGAACTGGAGCCGCTCGCCCCCCTCCTCGATCGCGTTGAATCCGAAGCCCCCGAAGACCACCCGCGCGCTGTCGGTCGGGCTGAAGGTGTTGTAGTCGGTCGCGTAGCGGAGCGCCGCCCCGAAGTTGTTCGGATAGGTGAGGAGAAGCCCCGCCTTCCCGGAGTTCGCGAAGGAAGAGAGCGTGAGGAGATCGAACGTATTCAGGATCGGACAGCCCCCGTTCAGGTGCAGGAACCTGCCCGCGGCGGGCCCGCCGTTCACGCCCTTGACGACGGGATGCAGCGTATCTTGTGGCGGATTCTCCCACAGGCTCCGAAGCCAGAGTGTGCCGCAGGTGAACTGAAGGAACGAGTTGTAGTTGTTGGCCTGGTTGCCGGCCATGAGATCGGTCGCGACGTCGTCCCCCGTGATCCAGAAGTTCCGGTTCTTCCCGGCCTGCTGGACCCACGTCTGGATCACCGCCTGATCCTGCCTCGTGATCGTGAACGCCTGGAGATCGCCCGAGTTCCAGATGATCGTGGAATATTGCACGAGCTTCCCCACGTCGGTGGCCGGCCAGTGGTAGGTCGGCACGGCGGCGGGATCGGACCCTCCGAGGCAATTCCCGATCCCGCTCGTGGGTCCATTCACCTCCCACGTGTCGTACTTCATCCCCAGCTGATCCATGGCCTGGGTCAGATACGTCTGCGCCTCGCGCCCCGAGACATGGTTCACGAACAGGATCGTAGCCAGGCTGTCCGAGCATTGAAGCGGAAGGTTGATGGGATGCTTCGTCGGCAGAATCGACACCGAACGGTATCTCTGGTTCGTGATCGCGTCCAAGGGGAAGTACACCGTCGCGTTCTGGCTGTCGGTCGCGGCGAAGTAGTATTCCATCGTGGTGTTCGCCGCGTAGCTCCCAGGCGGAACGTCCGCGAAGAAGTGGGTCGGGAGCCCGGGCAGGCATTTCTGAAGCGCGACCGAGTTGAAGGACCCGCCGTTCAGACGGTAGAACATGAAGCTATTCTTGAGCCCCCGGGACGCGCTGACCTGCACCACCGCCGTGTCTCCGAGGGGCGTGTTGAAGTTGTCGTCCCGGAAGAATGGCGTGGTCTGGAAGGTGTCGTTGAAGAGATCGAGGTCCCGAACGATGAAGCTGGGGCCCGCCTGACCGACCACTCCCACCGCGACGTTGTCGAACAGAGCGTAGGTATTGGCGGGCGAGGAGACGCCGTCGCAGAAGACCAGCGAATAGTCGCGCAGTCCCAGCTCCACCTGCACCGAGTCCTTGCCCACGGCCCCGGCCAGAGGAATCAGCTGGCGCGCCCAGTCCTTGCTGCCTCCGTAGTACACGAAGAAGGTCGGATCGATCCACGTCGACCAGAACGCGTCCCCGACGTTCTTGGTGCGGAAGTTGGTGTGGTAGTAGAAGCACGAGTTCAGCGGAAGGTTCCGGTACACGTCGAAGCTCAGGAACACCGAGCTCGACCGGTTCGTGGCGATCGGGGGCGTCACGACGAAATTGTCCAATCCCGGCACCAGCGACTGGAAGATCGCGTTCCAGTCGGTCCAGACGTTGGATTGGTTCGCGACGCAGAAGTCCTCCGTGAGGACGTTCCGCCTCAGGAAGAAGTAGTCCCCCACGCCCGGCGTCGTCGACCGGGTCCAGGACCCCATGCCTCCCTCGGCGTCATCGGAGAAGATGACGTTCGCTCCCGCCTTGACGGTGACGTTGTCGATGACCCAACCGTCGCCGTCGTAGAGGCCGTCCGCGGAGGAGTAGGCGACGTCGCTCGTGAACTTGAACCGGAACTGCACGGGAAGTGGCGTGTGGGTCGAGTCGTTAGGATTTCCGGCGCGCATCTTGGAGACGACCGAGTCCGGGATCGTGACGGTGAACGTGTCGCAGAGTCCCGAAGCGGGCACCATGCCGGTGAATTGCGAGATCGCCGTCCAGCCCTCGGCGAAATCGAAGACCTCGATGTACCCGAAGTCGTATTGCGGCTCCGCGTTGAAATGATGCCGGAACCCGAGCGTGACGGGAGTGCCGGGCGGAATGCCCGCCGTGGGGAACGAGTTCTGGAGCGTCTGGATCCAGTCGTTGTCGTAGCCGGCGCGGTTCGAATCGAACGTCCACGTGGAATCGACCATGCCGCACCACCAGGAATGATTCTGACAGCCCAGGACCGTGTCGATGTGCCACGCCGTGGGCTTGAAGGAAGCGTCGTAGTGCGTCCAACCGCCTTCGTTGTTCGGGCTCGTCCGGGTTTCCATGCTGTCCACGAACACCCAGACGGTCTCACCCACTGTGGCCGTGCGAAGGGACCTTCCCGCGCGCGCCGGGGCGCCGGAGCTCGGGTCCCCCACGGGGACCTGAGTTCGGACGACGCCGGCAGGCACCGGGTCCGCGGGTCGCGCCGCCGACACATTGGAGGAAGCAGCGGCGCTGCCGAAGCAGAGGGCCGATGCGAGGAGGATGGAAAACGGCACGATCGCGCGACGGCGCATGAGGAAACTCCTTCCGCGTGGATTCCTGGGGTTCATGGCGCTCATGTCGTGAAGCGAAGGTCGGTGAAGCGAAGGTCGAGAAGACGGGCGCGAAGCGAACGAAGGCCCGGACGTGGCGTGAAGGCTGAAACGAATCCGGCGCAGGCCAGGGACATCGCCTCGAGAAGCCCTCTCATGCTGGATGATTGCGGCGCCCGCTTCGCCTGTGGGTCGGTTTTCTGGCAGCGGTACCATCCATTATACCCGAAATCGCCTCTCTTTTCGAGGGAAATCAGGGCGACGTTGTTGGCCCCAAAGCCCTTTGCTATCATGCGATGTCCTCCCTCGTCGGTGGCGATCGCGCTCATCGCCTCGGTTCTCTTCAGCTCTCCGCCGCTCGCCGGGTATGCGGCGGCTGGAGTGGCGGCGGATTCGGTGGAAGCGCGGGATCGGCCGCCGGCGGAGCCCGATTCGGCCGAGAGCCAGGACGTTTGGCTGCCGATTCCGGAGGAGGACGTGGAGGTTCCGGAAGCGCTGCTGGAGGAAGGGCCATCCGGTGACAGCAGCGTCCTCGTTCGGGGCGGGATCAGCCGGGGCCGGTTCGGTCTCCGTCGGATGGCGCTCGAGGGAGCTTCGCGCGGAATCCGAACCGATCTGGGAGTTCTCGTCGAAGGGGCCGGCGGCAGGAAGATCCGGCCCGGCGTGCGCCTGGAGGCCCGGCGCGTGTTCGTGGCGGGTGGACGCGTGAGCATCTCCAAAGCTCCGCCGCTCCTTGCCGAGGTGCTGGGCATCACGAGATCCGGCCAGCGTGTGCCGGGTCCGCGGTCGGGGGTGATCGCGGCGGCCCCTTCGCTCGGAGCCTCGTCGGGTGCTGTGGATGGGGCGGCGATCGTGCTTCGAGGCGGCGCTTCGGCCTGGTCCTTCGTGGGGATCCGGCCCGAGAGCCGCGAGCGGGTCGCGGGCGCCGGTCTCGGCTTCGCCGGCCGCGCGACGCGCGTTTCGGCCTCCGCCGGCGCGACCGATCGTGGATCGCGGGTGGCTTCGCTCACGATCCAGCGCCGGGTCCGGGGCCGCAGCATGGCGGCCGAGGCTTTGACGTGCGGCGAAGGACGCGCGGTCCTCGCGGAGGTGACGAGCCGCGGCGAGGAGATGCTCGTCACGGCGCGGTGGCGGTACCGTTCCTGGATGCCGGGGCGCGTCGCCGGCGAGCTCAGCGCGGAGACTCTGGGACGAGGGCCAAAGGCGCGGCTCACCTGGCGTTCCTGGGCTAGCGACGCGTCCTGGGACGACGGGATCCTCGAGATCGAGGCTTCGGTGCCGCCGGCGGGACGCGCGCGATCGCCCTTCCGCGTGCGCCTGGGCGCGGCCGGGCTTGGAAGCGATAGAGATCGCGCGGCCCGGGGGGAAGCGTATGGGATCCTGGACGCGACGATTGCTCAGGACGCGGGCAGGAGCCTCGGGATCCACCTGGTGCGGCGCGGCTCGTCGGCCCTCGGCCGGAGTGCCATGAGCACCACCGTGGGGACGAGACTCGACGTCCGCACCGGCCGGATGGGGGAGCACACGATCCTCATCGAGTCGACACGCGTTCGTAAAGGGGCGCCGGCCTGGGGGGTGGAGCTCACGGCGTCGGGAATGACGACCCTCCGTGCGCGATCCAAGCCCGGGATGTGGGTCACCGCGCGCGGTGGGATCGGCAGCCGCCCGTGGCGTCTGGGGTATGCGCTGGAGCGTGGAGAGGACGCGGAGGGTCCGCGCCCGTGGAGCGGAACGGTATGGCTGGGGCTTCGGCGATAGCGAGATCGGAGAAGCGATGAGATACGCGGACCGGATGAGTCAGCTTGGAACGGAAACGGCATTCGAGGTACTCGCGAAAGCGCGCGCGCTGGAGGCGAAGGGCCGCTCCATCGTGCATCTCGAGATCGGGGAGCCCGATTTCGACACGCCTCAGCACATCCGCCAGGCCGCCGTCCGCGCGCTCGACGAAGGGTTCACGCACTACGGGCCCTCGGCCGGCCTGCCCGAAGTCCGGGAGGCCATCGCCGCCTACATCAGCAAGGACCGCCGGCTCCCCGTGGCCCCCGACCAGGTCGTCGTCACTCCCGGCGGAAAGCCCGTGCTCACCTTCGCGATCCTGGCATGCGTGAATCCCGGCGACGAGGTCATCGTGCCGGACCCGGGATTCCCCATCTATGAATCGGTGGTGCGTTTCGCGGGTGCCAAGCCGGTGCCGCTGGTGCTGCGCGAGGATCGCGGGTTTCGCTTCGGGGCCCAGGATCTCGAGGCGCTCCTCACGCCGAAGACGCGCATGGTGGTGCTCAACTCGCCCCACAACCCGACCGGCTCGGTCCTGACTCCCAAGGATCTCGACGAGATCGCCACGCTCCTGCGCGACCGCGAGATCTTCGTGCTCTCGGACGAGATCTACTCGAAGATTCTCTACGAAGGCGTCCACGAATCGATCGCCACGCGCCCCGGCATGGCGGAGAAGACCATTCTCCTGGACGGCTTCTCGAAGACGTACGCGATGACCGGGTGGCGCCTGGGATACGGCGTCATGAATCCGACGCTGGCGAAGCACGTCGCGAGGCTGGCGACCAACGTGTACTCCTGCGCCACCTCCTTCGTGCAGCGCGCGGCCATCGCGGCGCTCGGGGGATCCCAGGAGCCCATCCGCGCTATGATCGCGGAGTTCCATACGCGCCGGGACGAGATCGTTTCGGGACTGAACGCGATCCCGGGGCTGACCTGCCTCGAGCCCGCGGGCGCCTTCTACGTCTTTCCCAACATCCAGGCGCTGCACATGAAGAGCCAGGACGCCGAGCGGATGTTCCTCGAGGAAGCGGGCGTGGCCGTGCTCTCCGGAACGGCCTTCGGCCCGCGCGGGGAGGGCTACATCCGCCTCTCCTACGCGAACTCCATCGAGAACATCCGCGAGGCGCTGCGGCGCATCGGCTCCCTGGTCGGAAGCCAGGTTCGGGCCGCGCGCTGAGCGGACTCCCCCGATGCGCCGTGATCACCCTCGGCGGAAACTCCATTCTCCCCGCCCGGGGCACGGGCACCTTCGAGGAGCAGCTCGCGATCACCCGGGCGACGATGGAGCCGATCGCGCGCCTGGTGAAGGACGGCGTGACGGTAGTGCTGAGCCACGGCAACGGCCCCATCGTGGGGAACATCCTGATCCGGAACGAGGCGGTGCGCGACCAGATCCCGCCCATGCCCCTCGACGTGTGCGGTGCGGACTCGCAGGGAGGCATCGGCTACATGATGCAGCAGGCGCTCCAGAACGAGCTCTCGCGCATCGGTCATCCGCGCCAGGTGGCGACGGTGGTCACGCAGGTCATCGTGGACGAGCGGGATCCGGCGTTTCGCCGTCCGACGAAGCCCATCGGGCCTTTCTATACCCAGGACCGCGCCCGTACGCTCGCGAAGGAGAAAGGCTGGACCGTGGTGGAGGACGCGGGGCGTGGATACCGCCGGGTCGTTCCATCCCCGCGGCCGCTCGAGATCGTGGAGATCGAGGCGATCCGGGGACTCGTCCGCGACGGCACGGTGGTGATCGCGGCGGGAGGAGGAGGAATCCCGGTCTCGCGGCAGTGGGACGGATCCCTTCATGGCGTGGAAGCCGTGATCGACAAGGATCTGGCGAGCGCGCTCCTGGGCAAGGCTCTCGGCGCGGAGGCGCTCGTCATGGTGACGGGCGTGGATCGGGTATCGGTGAATTTCGGCAAACCCGACCAGAAGGACATCCGCTCCGCCACCGCATCGGAGCTTGAACGTTTGCAAGAGAGAGGGCATTTTCCTCCGGGAAGCATGGGGCCCAAGATCCAGGCGGCCATCGAATTCATCCGGAGCGGAGGGCGCTACGTGTCGATCACCTCGCCATCGAAGATCCGGGAAGGCCTGGAAGGGCGAGCGGGGACCACGATCGTCGGGGAGTGAGGAGTCGGGAAGGGGGGCGAGTGAGCGGGAAGGGCATGGTCGGCGGGGCGCTCCGGGTGAAGGGGCTCAGCGTCGCGGATGGTCCGCGGTGGGTCGCGCGGGATTTCGACCTGGAAGTGAAGCCCGGGGCCGTCCACATGATCCTCGGCGAGCGCGACTCCGGAAAGACGGCGCTCCTCCGGACGCTGGCGGGGCTCGCCCGCGAGGAACGGGGCTCCATTTCTCTCGGCGATGCCGTCGATGCCGGTCCCAGAGTGCGGAGGCGCGCCGCTCGATTCATCACCCACGAGCGCGGCCTGACCCACCTCTCCCTTCTCTCGCGCCTCCTGCTGGCGCGCCCGCCTCGCCGGCTCGGGATGCTGATCCACGGGCGCCGTGGCCTGGAGCACGCCCTGGCCCTCGCGAAGCGTGTGGGCCTGGAGGGGCTCCTCGAGGCGCCGGTCGAAGCGCTTCGCCCCCTGGAGCGGAGGCTCCTCGACCTGGCGGCGGCTCTGGATGATTCGCCGCGCGCGCTCTTCCTGGACGAGCCCACGAGCGAGCTCGGTCCGCACGAGGCGCGCCATCTCCTCCACGTGATGAAGGCGGTCGCTCGCGAGGACCGGATCCCGATCGTGTTCACGAGCACGTGGGCCCGCGATGCCTATCCCGACGCGGATCAGATCACCATCCTCTGGCGCGGCCAGGACCCCGTCACCGTCGATGCCGCCCAGGTCACCGAGTCCGCGTTGATCGAGCGATGGACGGGAGGCTCGCCGCGGCGCTCGCCCACGGGACCCCATGCGCCCGGGGACTCCCTTCTCCGGGTCGAGGACATCGTGCTCGAGGGGCGCGGCCGGGAGACCTCGCTCGCGGGAGCCGCGTTCGAGGTGCGATCGGGAGAGGTGCTGGTGATCGTCGGCGCTCCGGCGGACGGGCTGAGTCTCCTCCACGAGGTGCTGTTGGGGCAGCGGGCTCCGTCGCGGGGCTCGATCCAATTCCTCGGAAAGGAAATGGCGGCGACCGATCGCCGTCAGCGCGTGGACGCGGGGATCAGCTTCGTGAATCCGCCCCACGCGCGGGATCAGTCGCTCTCCCACTTCACCGTGGAGGAGAACCTGATTCTAGGCCAAACGCGCCGCGGTCCCTTCAGCCGCCGCGGCTGGCTGAAATTCGAATCGATCCGGGGCAACGCCGTTCGCTCGCTCGCGGATTTCGAGATCCCCGAGGCGAGGCCGCGCGATCGATTCGACCTCCTGGGTCTCGGTTTCCGCCAGCGGATCGTGATCGCGCGCGAAGTTCTGCGCAATCCCGTCCTCCTCGTGGCGCGCTCTCCCGTCCAGGGATTGGGCCTCGAGGCGCAGGAATACGTGAGGAAGGCGCTCGTGCTCCAGTGCGAGCGGGGGAGCGGCCTCCTCTGGCTGACCGAGGACCCGGAGGAGGCGCTGCGCGTCGCGGACCGGCTCGCGGTGCTCGCCGCGGGGAGGCTGGTGTGGCTTCCCGTGACGGAAACGCTCACGCGCGAGGCGATCATCGACGAGATGTCGGGGCACGCCGCGTGATCCCCGGGCGCGTCCGCGCGGGATGGGGCCCGCTCCTCGGCAACGTGGCGGTGTTTCTCCTGCTCGCGGCGGGATCGCAGCTCTTGGCGCCGGGGCCCGTGAGCTGGGACCCCACCACCTGGTCCTGGTCGTGGAGTGAGGGAATTCTCGTCCTCGTGAATCTCCTGTTCCTGGGTCTTGCCTTCGTGGTGCCGCTTCACGGCGGGGTCCTGAACCTGGGCGTGTACGCCGAATTCCTTGCCGGCCTCACGGTCGCCTCGGTCATCGGAAGCGTCGCCTCGATCGATCCGCCGGTCCGGGCGCTTCTGGCGGTGCTCGGGGGGGCCATGGCGGGTGCTCTGGTGGGCTCCCTCATGGTGTGGATGAAGAGGACCTTCGCGGTGCACGAAGTGCTCAGCGGCCTCCTCTTCGGCGGAGCGCTCCTTCCTCTCGCGCGCGAGATGCCCGCTCCCGCGCTCGGGGTCGGGCCGCAGTCGGTCCTGGCCTGGGGAATCATCCTTCTCATCCTGGGAGTGTTCCTCTCCCTGGTGTTCGCGCATTTTCTGCGCGCCTCGGCGCCCGGGCTGGACCTCAGAGTGGTGGGCCGGAATCCGCTCGCCGCGGTGGCCGCGGGCGTGAACGTGGACGCGGTGCAGCTCTGGACGCTCGCTTCAGGGGGCGCCTGTGCCGGCATCGTGGGGGCGCTTGGCCTCACGACCCAGGCTTCGACCGTCCTCTATTGGCCGCTTCCGCTCGCCTTCGCGGGCATCACGATCGCCGTCTTCGGGCTCGGAAGCGTCCGGGGCCTGTTTCTCTCCTCGATCTTCTTCGCCGTGTGGCTTCATGAGCCCGGCACGGCGGTGGTTCTCTCGGATCCCGGCCTCTCGACCCTCATCGCCGCGCTGCTCGTGATCCCCGTTCTCTGGACGCTGCCCCGTCTCCACCCCGATCAAGGAGCCCCACGCGCCGTGTGGCGCACCCGGCACCGCGAAACGTACTGACCCCGCTTCACCCCGGCTCGAGATAACCGAAACGACCCCCGCGCCGCCCCCTCGCGCATTGGAATCTCTCCGACGAAACCGCGCTCGCGCGCAAAGGAGAAGCTCGATGATCCGCACGTGGGGAACCATTGTCTGGGCTCTGGTGGGGGCGATCGCCGCGGCGGTCGCTGTGGAAGCGCTGCTCATTCGGGACGCCGCGGGAGGGAGCGCCGTCTCGGCCGGTCGCGCCCAGGTGACGGGGCTTCGTCTCAATGAAATCCTGGCGGGGCCATCCCAAGACTGGGATGGGGACGGCCTCTACGATTCCAGAAGTGACGAATGGCTGGAGGTGCAGAACCAGGACGTCGGACCGGTCACGCTGGAGGAGTACCGGATCACCGACGCGGACCGCACGGTGCGCTTCGCGTTCACCGGCACGCTCGCGCCCGGAGAAGTGAGGCTCGTCACCGGGAGCGCCGCGGTCGCATGGCAGCGAGCACAGGGCCTGACCGCGGCCGGGCTGAGCCTCAACAACTCCGGAGACACGGTCTACCTTCTGCGCATCAGCGGACCGGACACGACCACGGTGGACTCGCATGCCTACGGGAGCATCGAGGGCGGGAGCGACCGCTCGGTCGGACGCTCGTCGAGCATCGGGGAGGACTGGATCCTGTTCGACTCTCTCAATCGCTACACGGGAAGCGGCACGCCTCCCGGCACCGGGTGCGCCCCGACTCCGGGGGGCATCAACGGTTGCACGACCGACGTGACCGGCACCACCTGGGGGGCCATCAAGCGGCTCTACAAATAGGGATGACGGCTCGCAGGCGTCCCGCCTGCGTACTTCTCTGCGATCCCTGGGGATCCTGCGTATTTCCCCCTGCGGAACTTGACGAGCAGCCCTGATGGGCGTACCGTGAAGATAGGTCTGATGCCTTGACTCGTGCTTTGCAGGTAACTTGTGCCGTCTGTTCGAGTTCTGAGCGTACCAAGGGCCAGGATTCGAGGGGCTTGGCCGGCGACAACGGTCCCATCGTCTCAGTGGTTCGGGGTATCTCATCCGTAATCGCCATTACGTGTGGGCCTGAAGCCAAGGCTCCACGTATGAGGGCCGTAGCTTGGGTACACTCCGCCCTGGGGCTTTCATGTTGGTGCAAGGGAAATTCTTGAATCCGCGCCTCGCCGCGAGCGGCCCGGATGTACAGTTCCGCGTCATCTTCGACCGGCACCCCCATCCCTCGTGGATCGTGGATCGCGCCACGTTCCGCGTTCTGGCGGTCAACGCCGCTGCCGCGGACCAGCTCGGCTGCCGGGTCGATGAGCTTCTCGACATCACCTATCTCGACCTCCTCGCTCCGGAAGAAGCCATCTCGTTGAATCGGAGGCTCGTTCAGCAGGGCTCCTCCCGGGGTCCGTTCCACATGCGAATCAAGACCCGGCGAGGCGAGCTCATTCACGCCCACGTTTCCTGGCGGCCCGTTCCCTTCAACCGCGTTCCGGCAATCCTGATCACCACCCCCGCGACTGATCCCAGCTGGAATCGGCTCGTGGCCGAGACGGAAGAAGGCCGAACTCGGCTCGAGGCTCTCTCCAGACGCCTCGTGGGGATCCAGGAGGCGGAGCGCGCGGAAATCGCCCGGGAGCTTCACGACGAGATCGGACAGCTCCTCACCGGGCTCAAGCTGATGATGACCTCGCCGGGGCCGAAAGGAGATGGAGCGAACGGCCGCTCGCCCCTCGCCGCCAGCGTCCCCGAGATGGTCCAGGTGGTGAGCGAGCTGATCGGACGCGTGCGCGACCTCTCGATGAATCTGCGTCCACCCATGCTGGACGAGATGGGGCTGGTGTCGGCGCTGCAGTGGCATTTCGAGCGGTTCACCAAACGAGGAGGGATCCGGGTGTCCTTTCCCCATGCGCTCGCGGGGAGGCGGTTCCCCGCCGACGTGGAGATCGCGGCATTCCGCATCATTCAGGAAGCATTGACCAACGCGGCCCGTCACGCGGAGGTGCAGGACGTTACCGTCGGGCTCGAGGCCGATCCGAAATATCTCCGAGTTCGGATCGAGGACCTGGGCCATGGATTCAATCCCGATGTGGCGCCCGTGGGCCATTCCACGGGGCTCACCGGAATGAAGGAGCGGGCGCTCCTCATCGGAGGGCAACTCACCATCGAATCGGCTCCCAGCTCGGGCACGCGAATTCTCGTGGAGCTCCCGCTTCGGGGCACGGTTACCAAATGGAACCAACCATGAATGCAACCTCGGAACCACCTATCTCCATCGTCCTCGGCGACGATCACAAAGTCATCCTGCGCGGACTCCGCGCGGTTCTCGAAGCTCAGCCCGGGTTCGCCGTGATCGGCGAGGCTTCCGACGGCCTCAAGGTCGCGGCCCTGGTGGAGAAGCTGAAGCCTGACGTTCTGGTCCTGGATCTCATGATGCCGGGTCTCAGTGGGTTCGACGTGACCCGGCGCGTCACGAAGCGTCTCCCGAAGACCCGCGTGGTCATCCTGACCATGTACTCGAGCGAGCCGCACGTGATCGAGGCGCTGCGGAGCGGCGCCATGGCGTACGTCGTAAAGGACGCGAGCGCCGAGGAGCTGGTGACGGCCATCCGCGAGGCGGCCGCGGGACGCCGCTTCCTGAGCTCCCCGTTTTCCAGCGACCTCATCGAGAGCTACCTCAAGCGGCCCGGCGGCACGGACCCCTACGAGACCCTCACGCCTCGCGAGCGGGAAGTGCTGCATCTCGTCGCCGAAGGGCTCACCTCGAGCGAGATCGCGGCACGCCTGTTCATCAGCCCGCGCACGGCGGAGAGCCACCGGGCGAATCTCATGCGGAAGCTGGGGCTCAGGAGCCGCACCGACCTCGTGCGCTTCGCGTTCCAGCGCGGAATCGTGCCTCTCGAGTCTTCGGGAGCTCCTTTGAACCAGGAGCCGTGAGGACTCGTGGCTGAACATCCCAAGAGAAAGACCGACACGAAGGAAGCCGAGGCCGATCTGGAGACCAAGGCGGGGGACGACCCGGGCGTCCTGCTCGAGGAGGAGCGGGACCGGGACACCGACAAACTGTTCGTCGCCGGGATCGGCGCGTCCGCGGGCGGCCTCGAGGCGCTCGGGGAGTTGGTGAAGCACGTTCCCATGGATCACATGGCGTTCGTGGTCGTCCAGCATCTGGCACCCCACCACGAAAGCTTCCTCACCCAGCTCCTGTCCCGTACCAGCAAGATCCAGGTCCAGACCGTCACCGACGGCACGATGGTGGCGCCCCATCACGTGTACGTCATTCCCCCCAACACCGACCTCGGGATCTTGCAAGGCGTCCTCCACCTGATCCCGCCCAAGGGAGGGGACCGGCCGCAGCAGCCCATCGATTCCTTCTTCCGGTCCCTCGCGCAGGACCAGGGCTCTTCCGCGATTGGGATCATCCTTTCGGGCACCGGCACGGACGGCACGATGGGACTTCGCGCCATCAAGGAGGCGGGGGGCATCTCCTTCGTCCAGAATCCTTCTTCCGCCAAATACGACGGAATGCCGCGGAGCGCGCTCTCCAGCGGCTTCGCGGACTTCTGTCTGACTCCGAAGGAGATCGGCGAAGAGCTGGCTCGCATCGCGGAGCACCGCCGGGCCCGGTCGAACCCCAAGGCTGCCGTGCGCGTCCCGCAGATGCAGGAGCAGATCGCGAGGCTCTTCCTTCTCGTGCGTTCCCGGTTCGGAAACGACCTCAGCCTGTACAAGGCCACGACCGTGGAGCGGAGAATCGAGCGCCGGATGACCTTGAACCGAATCGGAACTCTGGAAGAGTACGTTCGATTCGTACAGTCCAGCTCCGTGGAGCTCCAGGCTCTGTACCGCGACATGCTCATCACGGTGACGAACTTCTTCCGCGATCTGGAGACCTTCGAGGTGCTCGAGAAGAAGATCTTCCCCAAGATCCTGGCGGAAAAAGAACGCGGCGCCCCGATCCGGATCTGGGTGCCCGCCTGCGCCACCGGGGAGGAGGCCTACTCCATCACGATCAGCCTGCTCGAATTCATGGCAGGAAGGGCGCTCGAGAACCGAATTCAGATCTTCGGAACGGACGTGGACGAGGAATCCATTCAGCACGCCCGACGCGGCGTCTATCCTCCCAACATCGAGCTCGACGTTTCCAAGGACCGGCTCAGCCGGTACTTCGTGAAGAAGGACAACGGTTACCAGGTGTCCCGCCGGGTCCGGGACATGGTCGTGTTCTCGAAACAGAACATCCTGCGCGACGCGCCCTTCTCGCGAATGGATCTGGTGAGCTGCCGGAACCTCCTCATCTACCTCCAGCCCTCCTCGCAGAAGAAGGTATTGAGCGTCCTTCACTACGCCCTGGTCCCCTCGGGCTACCTGCTCCTGGGGACCTCCGAGGGGATTGGGGACGCGCCGGAGCTCTTCTCCCTGGTGGACCGGAAGCACAAGATCTATTCCAAGAAACATTTCGCGAGCGTGCCCACGCTGGACGAGATGCTGTCGCCGCGGGGAGGGATGGAGCGGATCCAGCCGGGATCCGGCGCGCGTCCCATCGCCAATCTCCAGGCCCTCGCCGATCGCAAGATTCTCGAGGTGTATGGACCGCCCGGCGTCCTGATCAACGAGAACCTGGACATTCTCCATTTTCGAGGGCACACGGGGCCCTATCTCAATCCCTCACCGGGGGCGGCCAGCTTCAACATCTTGAAGCTGGCCCGTCCGGAGCTTCACATCGAGCTGAAGCGAAACATCGAAGAGGCGCTCTCGCAGAACAAGCGCGTCTGCGTGGACGTGAAGTTCTACGAGAGCGGGAAGGCGAACGTGATCACGCTGGACCTCGTTCCCATGCAGGAGCCGGAGACCAAGACGCGCTGCCTCCTCGTTTCCTTCCTGAAGCCGCAGATTCCGGAAGAAGAGCCCCCTCCGGAGCCCGAGAATTCGAAGGGAGACGAACGCACGTCCGCTCTGGGAAAGCGGGTGGCCGAGCTGGAACAGGAGATCATGATCGCCCGGGAGTACCTCCAGTCCACCATCGAGGACAAGGAGAGCGCCAACGAGGAGCTGAAATCGGCGAACGAGGAGCTTCAATCCTCGAACGAGGAGCTTCAGAGCACGAACGAAGAGTTGGAGACGTCGCGCGAGGAGATGCAGTCCACCAACGAGGAGCTGACGACCGTCAACGAGGAGCTTCAGAACCGCATGGTGGAGCTCGGTCAATCCAATGATGACCTTCACAACGTGCTGGTTGGCCTGGACAACCCGGTCATCATCGTGGGCATCGACATGCGGATCCGGCGCTTCACGAGCGCGGCGGAGCGCCTTCTCAATCTCCTTCCCGTCGACGTGGGGCGGTCCATCAGCTACCTCGATGGCTTCGTCGGCAGCGACATGACGGTCAAGGTGCGCCGGGTGATCGACACGCTCTCGATCGTCGAGGAAGAGATCACCTGCCGGAATCAGCGCTGGTATCAGCTGCGGATCACCCCCTACAAGACGCTCGATCACGCGATCCGGGGGGCCGTCGTGTCGCTCGTGGACATCGATGTCCGAAAACGGGCTGCGGCGGTGACGCGTGACGTCGGGCAGTATGCGGCCAAGTTTCTGAGCGCGATCCAGCAGCCTCTGCTCATGCTGGACGGCAAGCTTCGGATCGCCTGGGCCAACGAGAGCTACTACCAGCGCTACCAGGTCGTGCCCGACGAGACGATCGGGCACGTCTTTCCCAACCCCAACGACCCTCTTTGGATGGGAACGAAGCTCCGGGAGCACCTAGAGAAGACGCTGCAGAGCGGCGAGGTGTTGCGCGACTATCGGATCCCGGCGCCCTCGGCCGGGAAGAGGCTCAGCGTCGGCGCCAGCCGGGTGCCGATCGCGACCGACTCCATGCTGCTCCTCGTTTCGCTGGAGGAGGTCGAAGAAGAGCCCTCGGAAGCCAAATCGCGCTAGCCCGCTCGCCGAGCGAGTAAGGACGGGCTCCGGGAAAACAGGGGGCGCGGTCTGGATGCAACCTGCGTTTCCAGCGGCGCCCTCTTTGCGCCCCACCGTTTCTGCTGCCCGGTGGGGCTCTTCAGCGCCCCATCTGTCGATGGGGCATCTATTGCCCCCCTCTTTGGGCGGGGCATCATCCGCCCCACCTTTCGGTGGGGCTTCCCTGCTTTCGCCCCCGAGTCGAGAGCGGTTGCTGCAAGCACTCCCTCTCTCGAACCCAGGGGCACATCAGGCACTTCAAGCGGCTCTCCTGAAGCCGAGAGCATCTATGTCAAAGCCGGCTCGGTACACATGGCAGCCGTCCCGTGAGTCCGCTCACATGGCAGCTGACCCGTGGACCGTCGCCGGACGCCTTGGGGCGCCTTCATCAGGCGGCCCGCTCCGGTGCTATCGCAGGGCTCGTGCCAAACCGCGTCGCTCGCGGGTGCAGGACCCGGAACTGAGCACGCAGAAGGGATCTAGCGAATCATCCGAGCAGGAGGGCGTGATCTTTTGGCCACGCCGCAATTGTAGGTCGCGGCGCGCTTCGGGGGCGGTGTGACCCCAGAGGTACGATACGAATTTTCTCGTGTGGGGGCGTCCCCGGCTATTCGGTCAGGACTTTTCGCTTCGCGTTCACGATGGGCACCGGAGTAAGCTGTCGGGGTTCTTCCACGTGTGGCGTCGTACCTCGAAACGAGATCTCTTTCCGCAGTACGTTTTCACGCTGCGTTGTCGGCCTGGTTCGTTCCGGGCGCAGGGAAGGAGGGACCACCATGGTCAGGAGAATTCCGGAAGGGTATCGAAACGTGACTCCCTATCTCATCAACGAGGGGGTCGAGAAGGTGATCCATTTTCTGAGGCAGGCCTTCGGCGCCGCGGAGAAGTACCCGCCCATGAAACGCCCGGACGGGACCATCATGCATGTCGAGATGAGAGTGGGAGACTCGGTGATCATGATGGGAGAGGCGACCAGCGAATACCGCCCGATGCCGGCTTGTCTCTACGTCTATGTGGAGGACGTGGACAGCACCTACCAGCGAGCCCTTCGGGCGGGTGCCACGTCCGTCGTCGACCCCAGGGACCAGTTCTACGGGGACCGGAGCGCCGGGGTCCGGGACTCGGCGGGCAACGTCTGGTGGATCGCGACCCACAAGGAGGACGTTCCGGACGCCGAGCTACAGCGAAGATTTCGGGCATCCTATTCACAGGCTAGCGGCGTCTAAGGCAAAATGCCCGGTTTTCGGGCCTCCGTGCCCCTGGTAGGGGATTCACTTACGGTTGTCAGGGAGTTCGGAACCCCTTGTCGGGGCAGGGGTAAGTTTTGGGGCGACCAAGCCGATTCATTATCTATAATCTGCTTGGCAGCCGGCAACGACCGGGGGGCGCGAACCCGGCATTTCATCCTGGAGACCCCATCATGAGACGTGCAAGGAGTTCCCGCTTCCTCGTGCCCTGCCTCACCGGCGCGATCCTGGCCCTCGCGTCGTTCCCCAACCTGTCGCTGGCCGCCACGCTGACCGTAGGGCCAGGCAAGATGTTTTCGATGGTCCGCGCCGCAGCCGCGGCGGCGCAAGACGGCGATCTGGTCCTCATCGACGCCGGGACGTACCTGGACGACGTCTGCATCTGGAACGCCAGCAATCTCACCGTGCGCGGCGTGGGCGGCGGAAGGGCGTACATCAAGGCCACGAACGGCACAACCTACGGACAAAAGGGCAACTGGGTCATCGCCGGAAACAATTTCACGGCCGAGGACATCGAGTTCTCGGGCGGATACTCGGTCGACCAGAACGGCGCGGGAATGCGGTTCGACATTTCGGGCGACATCACCATCCGGAACTGCTACTTCCATGACAACCAGGACGGCATCCTGGGTGGGTGCAACAACCTCCTCATCGAGAGCAGCATCTTCGAACACAACGGTTACGGGGACGGGCAGTCGCACAACCTGTACGTCTGGGGCAACACGTTCACGCTGCGCTACAGCTATTCGCATCGTGCCAGTGTCGGCCACGAAGTGAAGTCCCGGTTCCAGAACAACTACATCCTCTATAACCGCATCATGGACGAATCCGATGGAACCGCAAGCTACTCCATCGACATTCCGGACTGCGGCCGCTCGTACATCATCGGGAACGTGATCGAGCAGGGTCCCAACTCGCAGAATTCGACCATCATCGCGTACGGAGCCGAGAGCAGCCAGAACGGGAATCAGGATCTCTACCTGATCAACAACACGCTGGTCAACGACGCGGGAAGCGGGAATTTCCTCTCTCTGCGCTCCGGCACGACCGCCAAGGTGATGAACAACATCTTCTACGGCCCGGGCACCAATTGGTCGGGAGGAACGGTCAACGCGAGCAATAACTACTTCGAGGGCTCGCGCGGAAACGGAGCGAGGTTCGTGAGCCCCTCGACCTACGATTACCACCCTACCTCGGCCTCCCCGGCATCGATCGTGGACGCGGGGGGTCTGCCTGGGCTGTCGGCGACCGGATACAACCTCCTGCCCACGATGCAGTACGTCTACGACGCGCAGGGAACTCCGCGGTCAGCACTGGGGACGCTGGACGTGGGCGCGTTCGAATACGGCAGCGGATCCGGCGGGCCGGATGGCAACCCTCCCTCGGCCGTCCAGGACCTGCGAGGCCGCTGAAGGAAGTGGGTCGCGAAACTCGACCCGAGAACCAACCCGGCAATAAGCCAGCTCGGATCCTCCCGGCTGCTTCTCCTCGTCGGATTTCTCTTTCTCGTTCCGATTCTCCTCTATTACCGGATTCGCTCCCAGGCGACAGGCGAGAAGCTGGACCGGCGCCAGGAAGGGCTCTTCGTGCTCCTCACGCTCCGGCCCGTGGGATTGGCGTTCCTGGCCGGCCTCGTCGTCTATCTGATCGATCCCGCGAAGCTGTGGTGGGCCCACATGCCGCTTCCCGACAAGCTGCGAGTGCTCGGAGTGGGCGTGGGATTCCTGGGCGGCCTCCTCCTGGTCTGGACGCTGCGAGCTCTCGGCAAGAACCTCACCGATACGGTCGCGACTCGCCGCGCCCACACCCTGGTCATCCGCGGGCCGTATCGCTGGGTGCGACATCCGTTCTATGATGCCGTGGCGCTTCTCATCCTCGCCGTGTTCCTGATCGCGTCGAACGCGTATTTTCTCGTTACGGGGGTTGCGACGCTGGCGCTGATCTGGGTGCGGACACGCAAAGAGGAGGAGCTGCTCCTGGCGCGATTCGGAAACCAGTACCGGGCGTACATGATCCGGACCGGTCGTTTCTTCCCGCGCCCCTGACGGCTGGAGTTTGCTCGAGGCAGGAAACCCATGAAGGACGAGAAGGACAAGCCGCTTCGCGCGCAGCTGAAGAAGCTCCTCGGCTGGAAGGACGCTCACGCCGGCTTCGACGCCGCCGTGGAGGGCGTGGGGCCCCCGCATCAGGGAACGGCTCCGCCGGGGCTTCCGTTCTCGCCCTGGCAGCTCCTCGAGCATCTGCGCATCTGCCAGTCCGACATCCTCGACTTCTGCCGGAACCCTGCATACAAAGAGCGCGTGTGGCCCAAGGACTACTGGCCCTCCTCGCCCAAGCCCCCCACCCCGTCCGCTTGGGAGGAGAGCGTCGCCGCGTTTCGCCGTGACCGCGCGGCATTGCAAGAGCTGGCGGAGGATGACTCGCTCGATCTCTTCGCCCGCATTCCGCATGGCTCGGGACAGACCTATCTTCGCGAGATCCTGCTCGTGGCCGACCACAACGCCTATCACGTGGGGCAGCTGGTCCTGGTGCGCCGCGGGCTGGGCATCTGGCCGGATCGCTAGACCGCCTGGCTGGACAAGACCCTCTCGCATCGCTGACAATCCCAGGCATGGAAGAATCCCTGGATCCCAAAGACTGGAACGAGATGCGCCGGCTCGGCCACCGCATGGTGGACGACGTCATGGAGTACCTGGAACGGGTACGCGAACGGCCCGTGTGGCAGCCGGTCCCGGACGAGACGAAAGCGGCGCTCCGGGCTCCGCTCCCGATGGAGCCTCAGGGCCCCGCGGCCACGTACGAGGATTTCCGGCGCGACGTCTTCCCGAACGGAATGGGGAACATCCATCCGCGCTTCTGGGGCTGGGTCATCGGCACCGGGACTCCCTTCGGCGCGCTCGCGGACCTGCTCGCCTCCACGATGAATCCGAACATCGGGGGAGGGGACCAGGGTCCGAATTACGTCGAGCTTCAGACGTTGAGCTGGCTCAAGGAGATGCTCGGCTACCCCTCCGACTCGAGCGGCCTCCTGGTCACCGGGGGCTCGATGGCGAACTTCGTGGGGCTCGCGGTCGCGAGGAACGCCAAGGCCGAGATCGACGTCGCGCAGGAGGGCGTCGCCGCGGCTCCAAGGCGAATGACGCTCTATGCCTCGACCGAGACGCACAACTCGGTGCGGAAGGCGGTCTCGCTCCTGGGGCTGGGAAGGTCCGCGCTCCGTGAGATCCCGGTGGACGACGCGTTCCGGATCGACGTCAAAGCGCTTCGCCGCTTCATCGCGGAGGACCGGAAGGCGGGATTTCATCCCTTCTGCGTTGTCGGGAACGCCGGCACCGTGAACACGGCGGCCTTCGACGCGCTCCCGGTGCTGGCGGATCTCTGTGAGGCGGAGAACCTCTGGTTTCACGTGGACGGCGCGTTCGGAGCGCTGGCCGCGCTCTCCCCGCGCTTGAGGGGGCTGGTGCGCGCCATGGACCGCGCCGATTCGCTGGCGTTCGATCTCCACAAATGGATGTACATGCCCTACGACGTGGGCTGCGCGCTGGTGCGCTGGCCCGACCAGCACCGAGCCACGTTCGTCTCGCCGGCGGATTACCTGGCGCATCTGACGCGCGGCCTCCCGGCCGGTCCGATCTGGTTCAGCGAATACGGCGTGCAGCTCTCGCGCGGGTTCCGCGCGCTCAAGGTATGGATGTCGATCAAGGAGCACGGCGTCTCGAAGTACGCGCGCCTCGTGGAGCAGAATTGCGAGCAGGCGGCCTATCTGAAATCGCTCGTGGAGGCGGATCCGGAGCTGGAGCTCATGGCGCCCGTCTCCCTCAACATCGTTTGTTTTCGTTTTGCGCCCCGCGGTATGGAGCCCACGCGGCTGGACGGGATGAACGAGGAGATTCTGTTCGCGTTACAGGAAAGCGGCACGGCGGTTCCCAGCTCGACCGTCCTGGATGGGAGATTCGCGCTGCGCGTTTGCATCTGCAATCACCGGACCCGCCGCGACGATCTCGAGCTTCTCGTTCGCGAGGTGCTGCAGCGCGGCCGTGCCCTCGCCGCGGAGCCGGCGATTCGCGAGCCGGATCGATCCGGAGGCCGTTCATGAGAGTGCTGAGTTCGTTCGTGGCGGCCGCGCTTCTGGCGCTTCTCGTTGGCGGCTGTTCCTCCACGGCTCCGAGCGGCCGCAAGGAGCTGATGCGCGACGCGATCGACGTGCCCACCCATTTTCTGGTCCTGACGCCCGGCGGCGCCGCCGTCGAGCCGATTCCGGGAAGCTGCAAGAATCCGCTCATCGACCCCCGCGACCAGGCCAAGATCATCCTGGTACGGACCGCCGAGGGCCGCGGCTATTACCGTGTTCCCCAGGGACGCTACGGCGTGGGGAGCGGGGAGCTCCTCCTCGTGGAGTGCGGAACCGGGCGCGCCATGGGGATCGTGAAGCGCTGAACGGGAGACCCGGAAGCGTAACGGAAAAAAGAAGAGGCGGGGAAGAGCCCCCGCCTCCATCATACGATTCAGGGTTGCTTGGCCTCGAGGCCAGGCTCAGTACGAGGAGTAGGCGCTCAGATTCACCTTCACCGTGCCCGTGGCCTGCGTGTACTGCCATCCGCCCGTATTGTCCACACCGGGCGTCGTTTTCACGGCGTTGGACCTCATCACCACGTCCTTCGGGACGTTTCCGTCCGCGAAGATCGTCCCATCGATGACGGGGAAGGTCGGCGAGCCGCTCATCGCGCTCCGTGCGTACTGGATCGCGACCGCGGAGCGTATCGATCCCACCTGGCCCTTGAGCGTGGCCACGCGAGCCTGCTCCTGCATGTCTTCATACTTCGGAATGGCGACGGCGGCGAGAATGCCCAGGATCACGATGACGATCACGAGCTCGATCAGCGTGAACCCGCGATCGGTGCGGTGGAGCTTCATGGCCTAGTACCCCCTGAATCGATGTGCTGTTCGTGCAGGAGCGTGCGCTCCATGCTGAATGGACATCGGGAAAGATCGGCTGCGTGGACGGGCTGCTTGAGCGATTTTTGAGGTTCTCGGCATGGCGTCCCTGACGTAGATTTCGGAGATGACACCCTTCCAGCGCGACGACTACGTGCTTCGACAGGTAGAGGCCATTGCCGCCATGATCGCCCGGATGATGGGGCTTCGGCTGGAAGGGGAGGTCGAGAAGGCCAGGGCGGAGCTGGAGGAGGCCTACACGCAGCTGCTGGGCCCGCAGGCCGGCCTCATCCGGCGCGTCGACGTCCCCACGGCCATGCGCCTCGTCGGGTCCTCGGAGCGGCTGTCGGTCTATGCCCAGCTGCTCGAGGAAGAAGCGGCCCAGGAACCGGATGAAGCTCGAGGCGCTTCCTTGCTCATTCGCGCCGCCGAGGTGCGGGATCGTCTCATACAGAAGGAGCCGAAGTGAGCACCCCCAGCCTCAAGGACACCTTTCTCGCTCAGGTCGTCGATCTCCTTCGCGAAACGTTCGAGGGAGGGCTGCCCGGCCAGGGAACCCAGTACCTCGACCACAGCTCCGGGATTCGAAGCACGCTCCAGAGTCTCACCGCGGAGGAAGCTTCGCGGCGCCTCGAGGGACATCCCAGCATCGCCGCGCACGTGCGGCACATGAACTTCCACCTGCGCGTGACGAGCGAGTGGATCCTGGGCGATCACAGCCGGCGCGACTGGGTTCAGAGCTTCGAGCCGCAGACGGTGAACGCAAAGGAGTGGGAGCAGCTGCAGCAAGATCTCGAGGCTTCCCGCCGGGAGCTGGTGCGGGTGATCGAGTCGCTCACGCCTGAGAAGTTCGCCGAAGAGGGGGGAGCCATCGGCGCGATCACCCATCTGGCCTACCATCTCGGCGCCATTCGCCAGATGATGCACCGCGTGCGGTGAAGCCAAAGCACGCCCTGGGAGGAAAAGCATGAGGTTCCTCGTCGCCATCTCGCTCGGTCTCGCCGCGGGGATCTTCCTCTATCCGGCGGCGCTGGGCCTGACCGATTCCATGCCCGCCGCGGCTGCGATCGCGGTCCTGGGAGCCGTGGGATTCGGCTTCTGGATGCACCGGCGCCCGATCGTGGCGCTCGACGAAACGGCCGCTCCTCGCGCGCTCAAGATCGTGTCGGGGGTATCGGCCGTTCTCGCGCTCGTCGTGCTCGCGCGGCTCGCCGTCTTCATGGTGGCGCCCTCCCATCCCGAGTATTCCTCGGTGCCCGCCAGCCAGTGGGAGGTTCGCCACTCCTGCGTCTCCGCCTACTTCGTCGCGGCCAGGGCGGCCAAGTCGGCCTCGAACATCTACTCCGATTCGTTGTACACGAGCCCTGACGACGATCCGACGAAGGTTCGGAAGGCGCTGATGATCGGGCCATTCAACATCGACGTGTACGAGTACCCGCCGCCGTTCCTGCTCCTCCCTCGCGCGCTTCGCCTGGTCGCTCCGGAGTTCCTACATTTCCGGATGCTCTGGTTCGGGATCTACAACGGAGTCCTCCTGCTCGCGATCCTCCTGGTGGCGCGGATGCTCGGACCGGCCGCGGGTACGCGCGCAATCTTGTTGTCGCCCCTGATCTGGTTGGCGTTTCCGTCCATGAGCGGCCTGCAGAAGGGGAACGCTCAGGTCATGATCATCGCGGCATCCGTGCTCGCCATGCTCCTGTTCGAGCGTCGCCGATGGGCCGCGGGTGGTGCGCTTCTGGCGTTCGCCACCGCGAGCAAGCTCTATCCCGGTCTCCTCCTCGTGTACCTGGTGGCTCAGCGCCGGTGGCGGGCGGTTGCCTGGACGGCCGGGGCCGCGGTGGCTCTCGTCGCGCTGAGCATTCTGGATCTGGGGTGGACCCAGTACCGGGCCTTCCTCGTGCATTTGCCGGGCTTGATGGGGGGCGAGGCGTTCCCCGCGTTCCGGAACCCGGCCGCGATGGCGATCAACTACTCGGTCCCCGGCCTCGTGTTCAAGCTGAAGCTCTTCGGTGTGCCCGGGATGACCTTCGCCGCCTCGAAGATCGTCGGGTGGCTCTACACGCTGGTGGCCCTGTGGGTCGTGGTCCTCGCCGGCCTCCGAAAGGTCCGGAGCGAAGAGAAGCCCCTCGTGTGGATCGCGATCCTCATTCTCGCGACCCTGCGCAGTCCCTTTCTTCCTCAGGGCTACGGAGCGGTACCGGCGATCTGGCTGCTCACGCTCGTTGCGGCCGTTCACGCGCCCAGCACCAAGACCCTGTTCGTCACCTTGCTGGGATGGGCAGCCCTGAACATCATCTGGCCTCTCGACTGGCCGGTGGATCCGAGACTTCTCGCGATTGCGAATCTGATCCCGCAAACGCTTACAATCGGTGTCGCGGTGCTCGTCCTCAAGCGCGTCTTGGTTCCGCAACCGGAGAGCACGCCGCCCGCGTTCGTCGATGCGGCCCCGAGACCTGTCGGGAGCCGCGGAGCCTGAAACCTGAACCGAGGAGATCGAATCCGATGGCTGGATACGTCGATGTCTACGCGGTGCCGATTCCGAAGAAGAATGTGGCCAAGTACAAGCGAATCGCCCAGCGCTGGGGAAAGATCATGCGCGATTACGGGATCCTCGAGTACCGCGAGTTCGTCGAGGCCGACCCCAAGAGCATTTTCGGGAAACCCTTCCGGCTCAAGCGGGGAGAAGTCATGATCACCGCGGTCGTGGGCTTCAAGTCCAAGGGCCAGCGCGATCGCGCGAACAAGAAAGCCTTCAAGGATCCCAGGATGCAGGCGATGATGAAGGAGCCGATGCTCTTCGACATGAAGCGGATGGTCATGGGCGGATTCAAGACGATCGTCAAAGGGTGATCGACTCCCGCGAAATCCGCGGCCCGGCCCAGTACGCGGCGTTCGCGGGCATGTGCCTCATCTGGGGCACCACGTTTCTCGCGATCCGGATCGGCTCGGAGGCGGTTGCCCCGCTCTGGGGCGCCACTCTCCGGCTGATCCTCGCGACCCTCCTGAACGTGGGCGTCGCGGTGATCACGCGTGCCTCCTGGCCGCGTGGCGCGGCCCTTCGCGGAATCGCTCTCTTTGGATTTCTCAATCTGGGCCTGAATTTCGCCCTGCTCTACTGGGGAGAGCTGACCGTTCCGAGCGGCATCGCGGCGGTCTTCTACGCGACGATTCCGCTCACGACGGCGCTCTTCGCCTGGATGCTCGGCGTCCAAGCGATCGAGCGATCGAGAATGATCGCGGCCGCCGTGGGGCTTGGGGGCGTGGTTCTCATCTTTTCGGGGGAGCTTCGATGGGGCGCCCCCCCGATCGCCCTGCTCGCCGTGTTCACAGGCGCGACCCTTGCCTCACTCGCCGGCGTGGTCTTGAAGAAAGCGCCGCCACACTCGACCTTCGTCGTGAACGCCATTGGCTGCGCGATCGGCACCTGCGTGTGCTTCGCGGCGAGTCTTCTGCTTGGGGAGCCTCACGTGATCCCGCGCACCGGCGCGGCGTGGTGGCCCATCGTCTATCTGGCCATCGCGGGAAATCTCGGAGCGTATGTCCTCTATGCCTGGCTCATGACGCAGTGGAACGTCACGACCCTGAGCGTCGGCGCGCTCATCATCCCGGTGATCGCCGTCACCGTGGGCGCGCTGGTGCGGCAGGAATCACCCGCTCCGGAAACGTACGCCGGCGCGGCACTCGTGCTCCTCGGTGTGGCGATGTCGCTGTTCTGGGGGCGAGGGCGGCCGGCGCTCAGGATTCGATGAGCTTCGCGACGCGCTCGATCGTTTCCCACCAGCGCGTCGTCGCCTTGACGCCGAGCGCCTTCTCCACGACCAGACTTGGAAACACGAACCCTCCGACGGGTCGACGCCAGAGGCCAAGCGCGAAGGCTCCCTCCACGCGATCGAAGCGGACGCTCCACGATCTGCCGGCGGGTATCGTGATCGGAAGCTGAGCGAGCGTCTTGGGCTTGCCGCAGAGCACCGCGACCCAGCCTCGTTGTTTCTTGGTGAACTTGGCTCCGGAGAAGGGCTTCCTCTCGACGAGTGCCTGGATCTCGCCGGCGGGGACCACGGCGATCTCGGGCTCGAAGTGCAGCTGGGCAAGGATCTCGCGCCGGATCGAAGATGCAGAGGCTCTGGCGCGAACGAGAAACGTCCCCGCGGCCCCGACGTTCACGACGTCGAGGTGAGAGAGCGCGAGAGCGAGCTGGGCAGGGCGGAACACATTCTTCCCGCCTACGTTTCCCGCACGCAAGAAGACGACATGAGCCATCGTGTGCTTATCGGCGCGCCGTCAGTCCCAGGAAGGTGGCGTGGCTAGGGAACCCACCTCGCGATGCCGTTGCAATTGTTTCCCTCGCTCCTCGGGAACCACCCGCCCGCGATCAGCCACCCGTCGTGCATGGCGAGCGCTTGCACCATGCCATGGAGATCCTGCATGGGGACCCAGGCGCTCCCATCCCAGCGGCGGACACAGCCGGGGAAGTGGCCACCCGCCACCAAGGTGTCACCGTATTCCGCGAACGCCTGCACGTACTCGTAGGAGAACTGGCCCAGACCATGGCCAAGGGAGTCCCACTGGGCGCCGTTCCAGGTCGCCACGTGACGGGCAGGTGTCGCGCCCGCCGTGGCGAAGGCCCCGCCGGCTACGAGCGCGCTGCCGTGCAGGCCCAAGGCAAAGACAGGTCCATCCATGCCTCCCCCTACTGCGGACCAGTAGGCCCCATTCCAAGCCGCGACGTACGGCGAAAGGGAGCCGTCCGCCTTGAGAAAGTCTCCGCCGGCGATCAACTGCCCGTTGTAGATGGCGAGTGCCTGCACCGTGTTGTCCACTCCCGCCCCGAGCGGATGCCACGACGTGCCGTCCCACCGCGCGATATTCCGCGCGGCAACGCCTCCCGCGAGATCGAAATAGCCCCCTGCGATCAGGTCGCCGTTGTAGACCGCGAGCGCATGAACGCTGCGATCGAAGCCCGAGCCGAGCGGAATCCACTTCGTGCCGTCCCACTCGGCCACGTATCGGAGCGTGTCTCCGTTGACGTGGGGGAAGGACCCGCCCACGATGAGGTTCCCGTTCCGGACCGTGAGTGCCTCGACGCTCGAGCCCAAGACGGGCCCCATTCGTGTCCAGGAGGTCCCGTTCCAATAGGCCAGCTGGGTGAGGGGAGCGCCGTTCACGTCGAAGAAGTCCCCTCCCGCGACCAGCTTCCCGTTCCAGCTCGTGAGCGCTTCCACGCCGACGTAGCCTTGCGAGAGACCGAGGTCCTGCCAGGTTCGGGGGGTGCCCGGGGAGAGGGGCGCCGGGATCGCGAGGGTAAAGGTTGCTTTCTTGTCGCACCCCAGTGCGATGAGGAGGATGATCGGGGCCAAAGCCACGAGAACGGAGCGATGCGGATTCACCGGCGACCTCCGTGCTTGAGGAATGCGTGCGCGACAAAAGAAGCTACCCCTGTCCCGATCATCGAGTTCCAGGATGAAGGAGGAAAGGCCATGGCCAAGGTGCTCCTGGTGCTGTACGACGATCCCGTTGCGGGCTACCCCAAATCGTACCCCCGTTCCGACGTCCCTGACATCGAGCGGTACCCCGGCGGTCAATCCGTCCCCACGCCGAAACGGATCGATTTCAAGCCCGGCTCCCTGCTCGGTAGCGTTACAGGAGAGCTGGGGCTGCGCCAGTTCATCGAATCGCTGGGGCACACGTTGATTGTCACCGCCGACAAGGACGGTCCAAATTCCGCGTTCGAGCGGGAGCTTCCGGACGCCGAAGTGGTGATCTCCCAGCCGTTCTGGCCTGCCTACCTGACCGAGGAGCGGATCGGCAAGGCGAAGAAGCTCAAGCTTGCGATCACGGCCGGAATTGGGTCGGATCACGTCGACCTCCAGGCCGCGATGGATCGCGGGCTCACGGTCACCGAGGTCACGTACTGCAACAGCATCAGCGTGTCCGAGCACATCGTGATGATGGTTCTTGCCCTGGTGCGCAACTACATCCCGTCCTATCAGTGGGTCGTGAACGGTGGCTGGAACATCGCGGACTGCGTGTCGCGCTCCTATGACCTGGAGGGCATGTCGGTCGGAACGGTCGGCGCCGGACGAATCGGGACCGCGGCGCTGCGCAGGCTCAAGGCCTTCGACGTGGACCTGCACTATACGGATCGGCACCGGCTGCCCGCCGAGGTCGAGCGGGAGCTGGGCCTGACCTACCATCCCGACGCCGAGTCGCTCGTGCGTGTCTGCGACGTCGTGACGATCAACACGCCGCTTCATCCCGAGACGGAGCATCTCTTCGATGACGCGATGATCTCGAAGATGAAGCGCGGCGCGTATCTGGTGAACACGGCCCGCGGCAAGATCTGCGACCGGGACGCGGTGGCTCGCGCGTTGAAGAGCGGGCAGCTCGCGGGGTACGCGGGGGATGTCTGGTTCCCGCAGCCCGCGCCCAAGGATCACCCCTGGCGCTCGATGCCCAATCACGGAATGACGCCCCACGTGTCCGGCACCAGCCTCTCGGCCCAGGCGCGCTACGCGGCGGGCGTCCGCGAAATTCTGGAATGCTGGTTCGAGAAGCGCCCGATTCGCGAGGAGTACCTGATCGTGTCCGGCGGGGAGCTGGCGGGCGCGGGCGCGCATTCGTACAGCGCGGGGAACGTCACGGCGGGATCGGACGAGGCGGCTCGCTACAAGAGATAGCAAGAAGGGGGGAGGTCACTCACCGGCTCGTTCCGGGGCGCGGAAACTGGGTCAACATCCAGAAGGCGACTCCGATCCGGGATCGAGCTACGCGCGCCAAGGATCGCGGTACTGTGAGCTCCTCCGCTGCTGGAACCGGGTACAGCCTCCAGACGCTGGCCGGTGGTCGGCGGCGACGTCGATGGGCGATGTCGCCGCCCAACCCCTCCGGTGCTGGCCTCCCCACATGCTTCAACAGTCAGTACCGGCGGAGGACCCGAAAAGTTGGCGGGGGACTACAAGGTTTTCAGAAACGCGAGCAGCGCGTCCCGCTTCTTTGGGGGTAGGGCTCGGAAGCGATCGCGCGCCCCGGTTCCCTCGCCCCCATGCAGCTCGATCGCCTGCTCGAGCGAGTCGGCGCGGCCGTCGTGCAGGAAGTGGTGCGCGAGGCGCAAGCCGATGAGCGGCTCCGTCCGGAACTCGGACGGCTCCGCGCGGCCCAGGCAGATGTCCGCCAGATCCGGACCCATGTCGTGGAGGAGAAGGTCGGTGTAGGCGAAAAACCGTTTCCGATCGAGGGCACGCACGGAATTTCTTCCCGTACGAAGCGTCGGGAAATGGCACGAAGCGCATCCGATGCGATCGAAGAGATGACGGCCCGCTCCGGCGGCCCCGGTCTGCCGCAGGGGCGAAGGCGGGGCAAGGAAGCGCACGAAGTCGTTCGCGAGATCCAGCGCCCGCTGGTCGATCTCGGGCTCGGGGACCGGATCGACTCCCGCGGGAATCGAGTTCCCGCCGATCGATTCCTCGGTGGGCACGGCCGGATTCGTGATGCCCATCTCGATGGTGAACGCACCCGCGTTGAATTCGTCAAGCGCCGGCACGAACGCTTTCCGCCCGAACCGTCCAATGCGCCCGTCCACGAACCGGTTCACGCGGCCGGAGATCCCGTCGTGGTTCTTGTCGTCGGGGTCCTGGTAGGAGGCGATGTCCGAGTCCGGCACGGCATCGAGCATGCCGCGTCCGAAGATCGCCAGGGAGCTTCGGAGGCCGCGCGCGGTGGCGTCCTTGGGCAGAGGCTCCTTGTCGATTCCCAACGCCGCCTTGAGCGCGGGCGTCGCATTTTGCTGGATGACGGGGCCGCCCTCGCCCGCGAGGGGATCGCAGATTCCGTCGAGGTGGAATGCCGTGGCGTGCACCTCGATTTCATCGCCACTTCCACCCGACACGGGATCTTCGTGGCACTCCCGGCAGGCGGCGGAATTGAAGAGCGGACCCAATCCGGTTTCGGGCGTGAAGACACTATCGAAGACCGCCCGGCCACGGCGGAATCGATCGAGCTGCTCCGGGGTCAGGCCCGAGATCGGATCGCCGGGGTGCGTGGGCCTGGCGCAACCGCTCGCGGCGAGGACGAGCAGAAGGAAGAGGCGCACCGAAGCTCTCATCGCGCACCGACCTTGTCGATGCGATCCGCGACGAGCTGTTTGCCGGACCAATGGCACTGCACGCGCACGATGTCGCCGCGCTTCAGCGTGCTCAGCGGAGCACCGGCAGGCGCGAGCCGCGCGGTTGTTGGAGCCGCGACGTGAACGATCCGCAGCGCCATGCCGACGCCGGTCACGAGATCGAGCGATCCGCTCTTCGGCTGGATCGCGTGGATCGTGCCCTGAACCGAGGGATGGGCGGGTTGGTCCTGCACCGCCGCGGCGAGGAGTGTCGATGCCAGAACGAGGAGAAGGGTTGTGCCTGCAATCCGTTTCATGAGAGGCCTCCCATGATGATCTGACCCTTATTGCATGCTACCCGAGACCTCGCCTCGAAGGTCCCCGAAAATGTTCGCGAAGTGCCCCCGTGTGGCCGAAAGGAAAGAGGTCCGCAAGGCTTCACCGTAACGGTTTGGGCCGCTCTTCGTTTCCGATGTCACATCCGGCTTGACGTGTTTGTTCCTAGGGGGAAATGGCGGAGGAGTGGACTGTCCCCCAAGGAGGATGGAACATCCATGAAACGGTTTCGGGGCTCCGTTCTCGGTGTCGTCCTTGGCCTCGGTCTGGCGCTGGCGGCAGCCCCCAAGCCCGCGCTCGCGCAGCCGGATTCGCTCCCCCGGCATTTGAGAGACCGGGAAGCCGGGATCCCGACCTCGATGCTGGGCACGTATGTTCACCGGCATCAGCTTCTTGTACTCCCGTTCTACGAGCATGTTTCGGATCGAAATCAGGAGTACAACACTGCCATCCTGGGATTCGGATTGAACGAGGATTTTCGCGGGAAGTTCCGCTCGTCCTCCGAGGCGATCTTCATCGCCTACGGCCTGAGCGACAAGGTCGCATTGGAATTCGAAAGCGCCCACATGCGGGCGTCCCTGGAAAAATCGCCCGCCGATCCTACGGCCACCCCGTCCAGGATCGAAGAGTCGGGACTTTCGGACCTCGAAGGACAGCTCCGGCTTCGTCTTGCCGACGAGCGCGGGCGGCGCCCCGAGATTTTCGGCTTCGTCGAAGTGACCGCGCCCACGCAGAAGAAGAAGCTCCTGATCGGACGCAAGGACTGGGACGCCAGGCCGGGCATCGGTTTCATCCGCGGCTTCACGTGGGGAACCATGACGATCTGGTCCACGTTCGAGTACAACCGGGAGAAGTCGGCGATCCAGGAGGCGGCACACGTGGATATCGGGGAGACCAGCATCGAATATCTGAGGCGCTTGTCCCGGTCCTGGCGGTTCAGCCTCGCGTTCGAAGGTGGAGAGGGTGGCGCGCCGGACGAGTGGGAGCTGCGCCCGGCGCTACAGGGCCGCCTCGCGGACGGGATCTTCTTGAAGCTGATCAACTCGGTCGGCGTATCTTCCAAGGCTCCGGACTGGACGCCCCAGATTGGATTGATGTTCTCGCTTCCCCCGCGCTGATTACGACGATGGGGTGCGATATGGTGCGGGAGACAGGACTTGAACCTGCACGAGCTTGCGCCCACTGGACCCTGAACCCAGCGCGTCTGCCAGTTTCGCCACTCCCGCACATTTCTTCGGCAGAGCCCGTTAACCTACACTAGGATCAGCCGGCGTTCAACCCGGTTGCCCCCCAAATCCGCGCGGCGTTTCGGCTTGGCGTGCCTTGCTTTAGCGCTCCCGCCGTGGTAAACACGAAGACTCATCCAGGGAGGAATCATGCCGCGGCCGACGTCCAAGCCGGGCGCTGCTAAGGCTCAAGATGGCAAAGAAGAGCGCCAGGTCATCACCACCAACCGCAAGGCCCGCCACGAGTACACCATCATCGAGACCTTCGAGGCGGGGATCGAGCTGCGCGGCACGGAGGTGAAGTCCCTCCGCGATTCCAAGGCGCAGCTCACCGACGCCTACGCCACGGTGGAATCCGGGCAAATCTACCTGCGCAACGCCCATATCTCGATCTACGACCCCGCCAGCTACGCGAACCATGAGCCCACGCGCACGCGCCGGCTGCTCATGCACAAGGCGCAAATCCGGAAGCTGGAGGTCCAGCTGAACCAGTCGGGCCTCACCATGGTGCCGCTCTCGCTCTATTTCCTGCACGGCAAGGTGAAGGTGGAGCTGGCGGTCGTGAAGGGGAGGAAGAACTTCGACAAGCGCGACAAGCTGGACGAGCGGCGCGCCCGGAAGGAAATCCGGGGCATCATGCGTGGGGAGCGGCCGGAGTGAGGCGCGCTGCGTTCTGCGTGGTCGCGCTCCTGACCCTCGCCGTCACCGCGGCGTTCGCCGTGCAGGGCGCGCCGCCGATCGACGTGCTCTACCCGGATCCTCAGCCCCCCGAGCGCATCCGCCCGATCATGCTCGAGGGCACCCGTTACATTTCGACGAACGACATCGCGCGGATCTTCCGCGCCACCAAGTACTGGCGGCCCGAGCTGCGGAAGCTCTCCCTTCGCCTCGGCGACCACACGATCCGATTCACCGTCGATGCGCCCATCGTCCTCATCGATGAGGTCGCGCAGAACCTGATCGACTCGCCGCGCCTGATTCAGGGCCAGGTCTACGTCCCCGAATCGGTGCTTCGCGGTCTCATGGACTGGGGATTCGTCCAGAGCGCGACCTGGGACGAGCCGTCGCGCTCCATCCGATTCCGCTCTCAGGTCCACACGGTTCGGCAGGCCCAGCTCTGGGTTCGCGGGCGCGTGACCGAGGTTTCGGCGACGCTTCTGAAAACCCTATCGCCCCGCCTCATCTACGCGACGCCGAACGAGCTCCGGCTTCTCTTCGAGGAGGGAACGCTCGATTCAGCGCGCGCCTTCTCCGGGGGCACCGTCCAGAGCGGCACGATCCAGGAGACGACGGACGGCGTGGAGATCCGTCTCGTCCTGACGCCGGGAGCCCAGGGATACTCGCTTTCGGTCAGCTCCAATCGCCTGAAGCTCGCGGTCACGGACGACAAGGATCTGGTGCAGCAGGGAATTTTCTCCAAGCTCGAGCCGATCTCGCTGGGCGGGGCGGACGGAAAGCTCCGCACGATCGTGATCGACCCGGGGCACGGCGGCAAGGATCTGGGCGCGGCTCTTCCGGGCGGCGGAGCCGAGAAGGACGCCGCGCTCGATCTGGCGCGCGCACTCCGGAGCGCGCTGCAAGACATGGTGGGCGCGCGGGTGATCCTGACGCGGGACAGCGATGCGGACCTCTCCGTCTCGCGCCGCTCGGAGATCGCGAACGAGTTGGGCGCGGATCTCTTCCTCAGCATCCACTTCGACGCGGACGGGCTGATCCGCGAGGGCGGGTTCCGCATCTACGCTCTCTCGGCGACACCGGCCCCGGACGCCGCGGACCGGCTCCCGCTCACCCTCGGCGGCGAGAGCGGGTCCGAGATGCATCCCTGGGACTCGGCTCAGACCCAGTCGACGGGTACGAGCATCGCGCTGGGGCAAACGATCGCCGACGCGCTGGCTCGGAACTTTCCGCAGACCAAGGTCGCGTTTCGCACGGGCCGGATCAGTGTGCTCGAGCCGGTGGCCGCGCCCGCGGTGATGCTCGAGTGCGGACCGGCGCCTCGAGGCGCCCAGGCCATGAGTCTTCAGGGCTACACGATTCGCGAGATTGCCAAGATCGTCGCGCAATCCATCCAGGAGATGGCCCGCGGAGGGCACGCGTGAACCGGCTTCAGCGTCGCTGGGCCATCGGGATCGGCGGCAGCCTCGCCATCGTGATCGCCTTCTTCTACATCGGCCGCATGCGAACGCACAGTGACAATCAGGCGCCGCGCCTGGTCCCGCTCGCCTCGGAGCTCGAGGGAACCCGCGGGGTCTACCTCTACTTCGGCACGCCCGGGTCGGACACCCTTTCCCCGGAATACCGCGACGTCGTGGTGAAGGATCGGCCCCAGGAGCAGGTCCGTTCCATCTACCGCGAGCTGCTCGCGGGGCCCTCGAAGGAGCACACGGCGCTCTTCCCCGAGGGAACGGAGCTTCTCGAGGCATACTGGACCGACAAGGGAACCCTGTATCTCGACTGGAATCGCACGCTCACGCAGGGATTTCGCGGCGGAAGCGCGCGCGAGCACGCGTTGATTGCATCCATCGTCCGCACCGCGGGGGAGAACCTGCCCGGCGTCGAGCGCGTGATGATCCTGGTGGAGGGGGAACCGGCCGCGACGATCGGCGGGCACTTCGACGTGCTCTCGCCGTTACAGGTGAGCGAATGGCGATGACGCGAGATCGGAAGCACACGCTGGGGGTATTCGACTCGGGGATCGGGGGGCTCACGGTGGTGCGCCACCTGCGCCGGCTTCTGCCCGCGTGGGACATCGTGTATTTCGGAGACACCGCGCGCGTTCCCTACGGAACCAAATCGGACGCCACGGTCCGGCGTTTCGCCGGCGAGGCTGCCCGGTTTCTCACGCAGTTCGGCGTCAGCCACCTCGTTGTGGCGTGCAATACCGTCTCGGCCGTGGCGCTCCGCGCGCTCGAGCGGAATTTCCGCGGGCTTCCCGTGGACGGCGTGATCCAGCCCGGGGCGGAAGCCGCCGTTAGGGCGACGCGCTCCGGCAGGATCGGCGTGATCGGCACGCGCGCGACCATCGCGAGCGGCGCCTACGAACACGCGATCTCCATCGCGGCACGCCACGCCGGCACGCCCACGCGCGTGTTCACGAATCCCTGTCCGCTCCTCGTGCCGCTCGCGGAGGAGGGGCTGGTGGGAGGCCGAGCCGCGCGCGAGGTGCTGCGCGATTACCTGGGACCGCTTCGCGCGCGCAAGATCGACACGCTGATCCTGGGATGCACGCACTACCCGCCCTTCAAGCCCGCGATCCGCTCGATCCTCGGGCGCCGCGTCACCCTCATCGATTCCGGAGAGGTGACCGCGCGCGGCCTGGCCCGCGAGCTTCGCCAGAACCCCGGCCCGCGAGGCCGGGGATCGCTCCGATGCTACGTGTCCGATATTCCGCGGCAATTCGAGGCGATCGGCCGCCGGTTTCTGGGCTCCAAGGTGGGAAAGGTCTGGCTGGTTCCGCAGGACGACCTTCCCTGGTTCCAGCGTCCGCCCATCGAGGGAATTCCATGACCAAGACGGCGGCGACGAAGGTGGCGAAGCGCGTGGACGGCCGGCGCCCCACGGAGCTCCGGCCCGTCACGATCAAGCGGGGCTACCTCAAGAACGCGGAGGGCTCGGCGCTGATCCAGATGGGGGGAACGACGGTTCTCTGCGCGGCGACCGTGGAGGAGCGCGTGCCGCCATTCTTGCGCAACACCGGACGGGGCTGGGTGACCGCCGAATACAGCATGCTTCCGCGCTCCTCGGCCGACCGCATCCAGCGCGAGGTGAATCGAGGGCACCCCGGGGGCCGCACGCACGAGATCCAGCGGCTGATCGGGCGCTCGCTTCGCGCGGTCACGAATCTCACGGCGCTGGGGGAGCGGCAGATCCTGATCGACTGCGACGTGATCGAGGCGGACGGCGGGACGCGCACCGCGTCCATCACGGGCGCGTACGTCGCGCTCGTCGACGCGATCCGGTGGCTCGCCAAGAAGACGCCGTTCGCGGCATCTCCATTGCGCGACTTCGTCGCCGCGGTCTCGGTGGGCATCGTGGACGGCGTTCCGTGTCTCGACCTCAACTACCCGGAGGACTCGAAGGCTCAGGTGGACATGAATCTCGTCCTGACCGGCGCGGGCCGGATCGTGGAGATCCAGGGGACCGCGGAGGGGGAAGCTTTCAGCGAGCGCGAGATGGCCGCCATGATGACGCTGGGGAAATCTGGGGTGCGCAAGCTCATCCAGACGCAGCGCAAGGTACTCGGGCTGAAAAAGCTTCCCAAAGCTTGGACCTGATCGTCCTCGCGACATCGAACGAAGGAAAGGCCCGAGAGCTCTCGAATCTGCTTCACGGATTGGCCCGCCGCTTGGAATTCCTCCGCGCGCATCCGGAGATAGAGCTTCCTCCCGAAACCGGATCCACCTACCGCGAAAACGCGCTCGCGAAGGCGCGCTCGGTGCACGACGCACTTCGTGTTCCCGCGCTGGGAGATGATTCCGGTCTGGAAGTGGACGCGCTGCAGGGTGCGCCGGGACTTCACTCGGCGCGCTACGCGGGCCCGAACGCGACCGACCGCGCGAATGTCGATCGTCTGCTGCTTGCGCTGAAAGGCACTCCACCGCATGAACGGAGCGCGCGATTCCGCTGCGTGCTCGCGCTCGTCGGCGCCTCCGACACGCCGCTCGTGGTCGAGGGAATCTGCGAGGGAAAGATCCTCGGCGAGCCTCGGGGCGCCGCCGGCTTCGGCTACGACCCCGTCTTCGTCCCAAAAGGGGAAACGCTTACGTTCGCGGAACTTACGAGCGAGAGGAAGGCTCTCCTGGGCCACCGGGGGCGCGCCGCACTGGCCCTCCGAAAAATCCTCGATACAGGGCATTGACTGCGTAGGAGTACGGAGAGTAGGTTTCCGATCATGTCCGGTGCCCCCGCTCGAAATCCCACCCGCGTGCTCGTGATCGAGGACAATCGAGATTCCGGTCTTGCGATGGAGATGATGCTGGAGCTCAGCGGTCACGTGGTGAAGGTCGCCTGCACCGGGAACGAAGGAATGACGCTCGCCCATGAATTCCACCCCGACGTGGTGCTCTGCGATATCGGGTTGGAAGACGGAATGGATGGATACGCCGTGGCTCGTGCGCTCCGCTCCGATCCGGAATGCGCCAGCAGCTATCTCGTCGCGGTGACCGGCTACGGGCGTGAGGAGGATGTCCGCCGATCCAGGGAGGCGGGCTTCGACGTGCATCTCACGAAGCCGATCGACCCCGGGGCGCTGGACACGATGCTCCGCGATATTGCCGCCCGCCTGCACGCCGCGCAGGCGTGAGTAGGGGTGCCCGCCCCCGTTCGTGGGCGGGCGCCTCGGCGGCAGTGCCTCAGCGGGTGAAGCTGGGGTGGATGACGGGGATCGAACCCGCAACCACTGGAGCCACAGTCCAGTGCTCTACCATTGAGCTACATCCACCGCACATGGTCAGGCAGGTTGGTGCGCGCCTGGAGGGAATCGAACCCCCGACCGACGGATTAGAAATCCGTTGCTCTATCCAACTGAGCTACAGGCGCTCCATGGTCGGGTAACAACTTGGGGCTTCACCTCCTAGAGCGCACGAAGCATACTCTAGCCCATCCGCGACCCTTCGACCATAACCTTCCCCCGCACGGCGGCGTGAGCCTGTGAGCCACTCCCGTTCCCGCTCACGGCCTTCCCGCCGCGAGCCCGCGGGCCGCAAGGGAATCTCCACCGCGCCCGTCTCCTTTATCACGCTGGCACTCATCTTCGCGATGCCCGTGTTCTTCATCCCCTGGGGATTCGCCGAGGAATTCGAATTCACGAAGGTGATGCTTCTCGTCACCGGGGCCCTGGTGCTCGCCGCCTGGTGGATCGCCGGCGAGAGCTCGCGGATCGCATCGTCGGGCTTCATCCCCTGGCTTCGCGTACTCCCGCGGCGCGTGGCCGGCGCGATCCGGCGCGACCCGCTGGGAGGCGCGGTCGCGCTGATGCTCCTCTCGGCAACCGTGTCCACGATCACTTCGATTCGCCCCGCACTGAGCCTCTTCGGCGCGCCCCAGAGCCGCGCGGGGCTCGAGACCATCGTGGCGATGGCGGCGCTCTATTACTCCTCGCGCTCCCTCGCATCGAACCCGCTCTGGATCCGCCGCGTCGCTCAGGCGGCGGGCTTTGGTGCGGCGGTCGCGGCTGCATACGCACTTTTGCAGATCCTGCATCTGGATCCGATCACCTGGTCGCGGCAGAGCTCCTTCAATGGCTTGATCCGCGCGGGCAGCACGGTGGGGCACGCGAATACCCTCTCCGCGTACCTCGTCATGTGCCTGCCGCTCGTGGTCTGGCTCGCTTCCAAGGCGCGCTCGCGCGTGGGAGCGATCGGATGGGCCGCGCTTGGTGCCGTGTCGGTGTTCCTAGCGATGGTCAGCCTCTCGCGCGGCGCATGGCTCGGCCTCGCCGGGGTGGCAGTGGCCGCGCTGATTCTCTCTCTCGCGTCGGGGCGCCGCCCCTCGCGAAGGTGGGTGATGGCCGCGGGTGCGATCGCTCTCGTGGCGCTCCTTCTGCCTCTCGTGACCCCGATGCGGACGCAGCTTCTGGAGCGCGTTCAACAGCTGACCGACCTGAACGCGGAAACGACCCGCACCCGCGTGGAGCTGTGGCGGGCTGGAATCCGCATGTTCCGCGAGCATCCCGTAGCCGGTGCCGGGCTCGACGCCTATGTGGCCGCGTTTCCGCGCTTTCGAACCGCCACGCTGACCGAGATCGAATGGGGAGGAACGCCGGCGAAGGCGCACAACGACGCGATCCAGATCCTCGCCACCCAGGGGCTTCTGGGAGGTCTCGCGGCGCTCGCCATCCTGATTCTATGCGCGCGCTCGGTGTGGCACATCGCGCGCCGAGGGAGCCCGGAGTCGCGCGGGGCCGCCGTCGCGGTGGGTGCCTGCCTCGCGGGATACGTCCTTCCAAGTTTCGTTGGATTCGGCACCGTGGCCACGAGCACGCTCGCCGCGGCCCTGGCCGGGTGGGCGGCCCGCACCCAGCACGAGACGCCGCACGAAGGCGCGCCGGTGCGCTCGCGGTGGAACCTGGCGGCGGGCTTCGTCCTCGCGGCCGCGCTCTGGTACGTGCTCGTCCAACGGCCGCTCGCCGCCGAGATGGCGCTGGGGCAGGCGATGCGCTACCAGGTGGGAGCCGTGGAGCGCGAGGATGCA